>NZ_JAUYQU010000288.1 GCF_030697065.1 Bradyrhizobium sp. | reverse complement strand
CCGGCCGGATTATCGACGTGCGCATTCGTGACCACGCGGCGGTCAAGGCGGGCGATGTGCTGTTTCGTCTCGATCCCGCGCCCTACCGGCTGGCGCTCGCCAAGGCCGAAGCCGAGACCGATTCCGCGCGTGCTGCCGTCGAGCAGCTCAAGGTGAGCCTGCGTGAGACCCGGGCCGAGGCAACCGAGGCCGAGAACAAATTGGCCTATCTTCAGACCCAGGCCAAACGTCATCGCGATCTGTCCGGACGCGGCGTCACTTCGGCCACCAGGGTCGAACAGGCCGACAGCGAAGAACAGGAGGGGCAGGACCGCCTTGCGGTGCTGCAACAGCGGATCGCCCGTGTCGAGGCGGCGCTCGGTGGCCAGCCCGACAGGCCGACCGACCAGTTTGCCGCGGTCCGCGAGAAGCAGGCGATGCGCGATCGCGCCGCGCTGGATCTCGCCCACACGGAAGTCAAGGCGCCGCGCGCCGGCGTGGTCGTCAACTTCAAACTCCAGCTCGGCGAGCAGGTCAAGGCGCAGACGCCTCTGTTCGCGATCGTCACCGACCGCCGGCCCTGGCTCGAAGCGAACTTCAAGGAGACCGACCTGACCCACGTGACCGTCGGACAGAAGGCGAAGGTCGTCCTCGATATGCATCCCGACGTCACCTGGGATGCCGAGGTGGAAAGCATCAGCCCGGCGACCGGCGCCGAGTTTGCGATTCTGCCGGCGCAGAATGCCTCCGGCAACTGGGTGAAGGTCGTGCAACGCCTGCCCGTGCGGTTGCGGCTACTGGAGCGGCCGGGCGAGCCGCCGCTGCGCGCCGGCATGACCGCCTATGTCAGCATCGATACCGGGCGTACGCGCAGCCTCGCCAGTATATTCGGCAATGGCGCTGCCATTGCCGCGCGCCCCCATCCGCAAGATGCGACCAAAGCCGAGTAGGCAGCTTGCGACCCCTGGGTCCTACAGTGCGTTGCGCAGCAGCGGATAGCGTTGCGCGATCGCGTCCAGCGTCAGGTCGGTAGCATCATCGAGCCGTGGCGTATCCAGGGCCGGCGCCGACGGGGCCTCGTCCGAAGCGACATGCATGGGTTCAACGCCGTCCGAAACACCGGGCGGCCAAAGCTCCGCCACGATCTCCGTCGGTGGCGACGCAAGCGGATCGGGTTCGTCGCACAGCCCTTCGTCTGGCGATGCTGTTCGGGAGTGCCCGAGCCAGGACATGTCGATGGCTGAATTGTCGGGCGAGGCTTCGCGTGTCGACAGACTGCGCCAGGTTTCCACCGCGGTCTTGGCCTCCTGGATATTTTCGAGGAAGGCGTGTTCGCTGTGATAGCGGCGCCAGCGACCGGTCTCGAACAATTCGGTGAGGTATTCCAGCCGTTGCTCGGCGAGATTGCACCAGCGCGCGACAACGTCGCGGCCGTCTGCCACGTCCAATCGATGTGTCATGAACCAGCCCGTAACAGGAGAAAACGGACGCAAGACGCAACGGGGACGAATCACTTGCACGTGACAATGCGTATTCTGTGGAAAACTTCGGCGTTGTCCAGCAAGCAACGCTACTACAGGTCACTCAGCAGCTGAAAGCCGGAGAAATACGGGATTATCCGACCTATCCACAGTCAAGCCGCATCCGCGCATGGCGGCCTTGCGCACCTGATTTCGCTCGGCGGCTGGGGCCCTCGTTGACGCGGGTACGACCAAAAGATGCGCCAGAAACGAAAGACCCGTCCGGGGGGACAACCGGACGGGTCAAGCCATATGGGCGCTTGGGGTGGATGGGCGCTCGCGCCGAATACAGCCTCGATGGGGAGGGATAACCGCTCCCACAAATATAAGTCGCGGCAGGGTGGGTACACGTTCAAACGGCCGCGCGATTTTTTTTGCTTTTTTGCCGGAAGGTTTCGGGAGGTGACACTATTGCGCGGCGGCGCGATTGGCGTCGCTGGCAGCCGACTTGTCGGAGGCCATGGTGGCCGCCGGCTGGTCCAGAGCCCGTGTCGGGGGAACCTGTTGCCGGCCTGGGGTGCTTTCACCGGCTGAGCCCGGCGAAACCCCCGCGACCGGCACCGCGGGCGTGGCGGCGATGACGGAGACTGCGGCAAATGCGTCCGCTCGGCCGGCGCCGAATTGATCGTCGCGACCCGGCTTGCCCAGATCGCGGGCGGTTGCCATCAGAATTGCGCGCAGTTCCCTCGGCTTCAACGCAGGATTGCGCTCCAGCATCAGGGCCGCAAGGCCGCTGATGTAGGCGGCGGAGAACGAGGTCCCGGAGGTCATCTGATATTTTCCATCCGGCGCGGGCAGGAAAATATCGACGCCGGGAGCCGCGACCGCGATATGGTCACCACGGTTCGAGGCCTCAAACAGTTTATCGCTGGCGTCGGTAGCGCTGACCGCAATCACATTGGCATTGGCGGCGGGATAGAGCGGCGGAGATTTCGGACCGGCATTGCCGGCGGCCGCGACCATCACGACTCCCCGTGCGGCCGTAGCCCCGATACCACGCTCGATCAGCGAATCTTTCGGACCGGCAAAGCTCATATTGACGATCTGGGCCCCGTGCAGCACGGCATAGTTCAACGCCTTCAGGATCACGAAGGTCGTGCTTTCCGCACCGTTCGCCGCCGTGCCAAAGGCGCGGATTCCCAAAATCCTGGCCTGCGGCGCACTCCCCATCAGCCGCGCGTTTGACACGATCGCACCGGCGATGCCGGTGCCGTGTACATGCGGGCCTTCCTTGCTGCCGAGCGCGTCGAAATTGTCCGCGACGGAGTTCGCCAGTTCCGGATGCCGGTCGTCGATTCCGGAATCGATCACGGCGATGGTCACGTTGGCGCCGCTGACCAGCGTATGGGCCTCCCGCAGCCGAAGTTTTGCCAGCGCGTATTGCGCGGGATCGCCCCCGGTCTGCGCCGCCTTCTGGTCCTGCAGAAAATAGCGGTAATTCGGTTGCACCGAACGTACGGCGGCATCCGCAGCGAATTCGCGGCGCACCTTCTGCGCCGGGCGGCGATCGGCGATCCGGAACAAGCCGATGGTAGCGCCCAGAAGCGGAAAATTCTGCGATTGCAGGCGTACGAGGCCGTGGCGCCGCGCCAGGGCATCTGCCTGGGCCTCCGACAACGAACTATCGATCTCGGCGACGAATTCCCTGGGGACCGCGGTCGCGTTGAAGGCCGCCAGCGGCGCATTTCGGCTGGCGCCGCCCTTCTTGCCTTTGCCGGCGGATTTGCCAGTGCCGCCACCGTCGGATGACGAGACCTGCTTGTTCTGGCATTCGCCGCTGCTGTCGCGATGGGCGTAGCTGCAGGCCGGCGAAAGATTAGGCGAGAAGCGCGCATTCGGAAGCGTCGACGTCACGCCGATACGGGCTCTCTGGCCGACGGGTGGCGTTCTGCCGATGGCGGCCGCCCCGCCCGCGACGTTCGGATTGATCCGCGGCGCCATGGTCGGATTGATGGCAGGCATTCGCGACTGGATGTTGAGGTTGGGCGAGCGCATCACATTCTGCGCGTGAGCTGCCGGTATATCGGGGCACACGAACGACGCCGTGGCGGCCGTCAACGCCAACGCCGCACGCCGTATGCCAATCAACCAGTTCGCGAGATCGTGCATCATGACGCCTCGGGTTTTACGCAAGCCGGCGAAAGCGCGGGCCTACGGCGCAGCCACTGCGAGACTGACGATTTTTTCGCGTTGCAGCCTGCTCAGCAGAGCGGCAACTTCGTCCTTGCTCATCGCACCATTGCCGAATTGCAGCCGAAACATCCCGCCCTTGGCGCCGTCGGTGACGACGGCCTGATAGCTGTCGAGCAGTGCGGTGATATCGGCAACGCGCGCTTCCGGCGCGAACCGTACCAGCGCATAGGGCGCTGCCGCCGCACCGAGGTCGCGGGTGACGGGCGCGTTGGTGCTCAGCGAGGCCGTCTGGAATGACGATGTCTGGTTCTTCACCAGCACCGCGCCGATCACACCGGCCTGCAGCAGCAGCGCCAGCGCGCCAAGGCTCGCCGACCAGGCCAGCGTCCGCGGGGACAGACCGGCAAAAAATTCCGCGATCTTAGCCCGGAGATTGAGCGATCCCGACGGCACGCGCGCAGGTTCTCCGTCGATCGCTGCAAACAGCTTCGCCATGGCGCGGGCGGAGGGAGCACCGAGGCTTTCGTTGAGCGAGATGGTTTCGGCGTACTCTTCCCGGATCACGGCATATTGCCTGGCCAGTTCAGGATCGCGCGCCAGCGCTTCATCGACACGGCGGGTATCGCGCGCGTTCAGGGTGCCGGCCGCATGCCAGGGCAGCAGCACTTCGATTTCGCTGGGTTCTTGATCCAGCACTTTCTTGCTCGCTGCCATCATGGCCAACCTCGTTCTATGCCGGCTGCCTTCAGCAGGTCGGCCAATTTCTTGCGCGCATAAAACAGGCGCGTCTTCACGGTGTTTTCGGGTATCCCGACGATTTCAGCGACCTCTTCCACGGATTTTTCGTGGTAGTAGACGAGATCGACGATCTCCCGATGCTCTGGCGAGAGTGCGGTGAGGCACTTGCGCAACGCGATGCTGGTATCCTTCTTCTGCACCGCCACTTCGGGATCATCGGACGTATCCTCGATCGCGTTGGCGGCCTCGTCGTCCAGTTCGCCGTCCTTCCTGCGCCGCAGCGCAGACAGGGCCTTGAACCGCGTAATCGCCAGGAGCCAGGTGGAAACGGCGGATCGGCCTTCGAACTTGCCGGCCTGCCGCCAGACATCCAGGAAAACCTCGCTAATGAGGTCTTCCGCAACCTGTTCGTCCCGAACGAGCCGAAGCCCGAAGCGGAACACCCTGACATGGTGCCTTCCGTACAGCACCTGCATGGCGAGCCGGTCGCCTTGAGCGATCCGAGCGATCAGGACATCGTCCGTAGCCGCCTGTGTCGCACTCAATGGCCGTCTCGCAAGGTTGGTCGGATGGGATTGGCGGGTGGTTCGATGGGAAAGGCAAGATTCTTGAAATTATCGCAAGCCCGCAATTTCATGTGTGATCTACCCCACAGTCGCGGGTACGAACGTACAAATGGTATCTTAATACAGAAATCCATTGTTCGCACCGGTGGTCCTCGCCGGGGTGACACAAAGTAGCACTTGCTTACCGTGTCCACGTTAACCGGTTCCTCTCGGTCTGTTCCGATTGCGCGGTATCGGGTTCCGACAAATTCCCTTGCCGAGCAAGGCAATAGCACTGCCGAAGATCCGGATTCAGCACGAAAGATACCAAACCTAAAGGCTTCCCACTTAGATTCCCGAGACTTTAGTTCATTACCGGCGAGATTATGGGCACCGCTGCGTCCTCATTCCTGAACCCGATTGCGGCCGAACTGGAAGGCGTGGGCCCCAAGCCGACGGCGAAAGCGCTGGCCCGTCGGGCGCGGCAGCGCCGCCAGATTCTGGTCATGATCGGTGCCAGCTATATCATCGATGCCGCCGTCCTGATGATCTATGCCTATGCCGGCACGATACCGGTGACGATCGGGCCGGCCTTTGCGGCCTGCGGTCTGATCTTTGTCGCGGGCTCGATCGCGGTCTCGGAAATGGGGTTCAACGAGCGGTTCAGGGATCACTATCTGGTCGCACCGCAGTCGATCATCAACATGGTGATCATGCTCGCCTTCACCTGGATCGCGCCGGAAGTCGGCGTCATGTTCCTGTGCACCCTGTTTGTCGTGTTCAGTTTCGGCTCGCTGCGCTCGACGCCGCAACAGACGGCGATCATCTGGACCGGGATGGCCTTGGGTCTTGCCGGGTTGTTTCTCTTGACCGACAAGCCGATTGCAATGCCGCACGGCAATCCCATCGAACGCTTCGCCACGATGACGGTGTTCGTCCTGACCATCGGCCGCTGCATGTTCATCGGGATCTTCTCCAGCGCGATGCGTCAGTCGCTCTACAGGAGCGGGGTCGAGCTGAAGGAAGCCTACAAGCGCATCGAAGAACTCGCCGAGCTCGACGAGCTGACCGGCTCGCTCAACCGCCGCTGCATCATGGGCGTGCTGGACGACGAAATTACCAGCGCCCATCGCAGCCGGAAACCCTGCTCGGTCGCCTTGATCGACCTCGACTGGTTCAAGCGCATCAACGACGCCTACGGCCACCCTACCGGCGACGAGGTGCTCCGGACATTTGCCATTACCGTATTCGCCAACATCCGTCCCATCGACAAGTTCGGCCGCTATGGCGGCGAGGAATTCCTGCTGCTGCTTCCCGACACGTCGGCTGAGGGCGCCGCGCGCATCCTCGACCGGCTGCGCGCGATCATCGCCGATCTCGACTGGAGCGCGTTCTCGCCCGGCATGCAGGTGACGATTTCGGCCGGTATAGCGACGCTGAAGCCGGCCGAGACGCCCGACCTCATCCTCGCGCGCGCCGACAGCGCGCTTTACGCAGCCAAGGCACGGGGACGCAATCGCATCGCCAGCGCTTGATCCGACCACCGCCGCTTCCGGACGACGAAGAAACGTCGCCGGCGCAGATGTCCGAATGCTCCAGGATTCCAGGATAGAGTCATGAGTTCGAAATCCGCCGCCAGTACCGAAAGTCTGCTCGACGAGCTGCAAACCACGCTTGCGCATGGAACCGTCGCGCGCCGGGTCGAGACCCTGCGCCGCGTCACCGACCTCTTCATCAACGGCGCGGTGGATTACTCGGACGAGCAGGTGGGGGTGTTCGACGATGTGTTCCAGTGCCTGATGGAACACATCGAGACCTCCGCCAGGGCGCTGCTCTCCAATCGTCTGGCTCCGATCGACACTGCCCCGCCGCTTACCGTTCGCACGCTGGCCTACGACGAGCTGATCGAGGTGGCAGCACCGGTGCTGTCGCGATCGGAACGGCTCGACGACGAGGTGCTGATCGAGACCGCGCGCAACAAGAGCCAGGCGCATCTGATGGCGATCTCGCTCCGAAGGGTGCTGAGCGGCGCTGTGACCGACGTACTGGTACTGCGCGGCAATGACGAGGTGGTCCAGAGCACGGTCAACAATCCCGGCGCGGAATTCTCCGAGCGCGGCTTCACCCGGCTGATCCATCGCGCCGAGGGCGATGACAGCCTCGCGACCTGTGTCGGCCTGCGTCCGACGCTGCCCCGGCACCTCTACCTCAAACTGATCGCCAAGGCGTCCGCAACGGTTCGGGAGCGGCTTGAGGCCGCTCATCCGCAGCAGGCCGGAGAAGTGCCGACCGCCGTGCGCGAAGCGAGCCGGCTGGCGCGCTCCGCGCCTGTGGCCATCACCAGGGAAACCGCGATCGCCCACGCGCTGGTCAAATCGCTCTACGAAGACGGCCGGCTCGACGAATTCCAGGTAGCGGCGTTCGCCGAGGCCGGCAAATTCGACGAAGCCAATGCGGCGCTCGCCGCCCTCGCCAGCGTGCCGGTGTCGATCGCCGAGAACATGATGCTGGAAACCCGTGCCGAGGGGGTGATGATCCTGGCCAAGGTCGCGACCATGTCGTGGTCGACCGTCAAGGCGATCATCGACATGCGCGACGAACTTTCCGGCCTGGAGCCGACCGATCTTGCGGCGTGCAAGGCCACTTATGAACGGCTGCGGACCTCAACCGCCCAGCAGGTCCTGCGCTTCCACCGGATGCAACAGACCGCCGCCGCACCGACGTAGGCCAATCACGCTAAAACCGCAGCACCTTCGGCCCCGCCAACGCGCCGATTGCGGCGACGAACGCGGTGGCGATGGTGTACCAGGTCGCGACGAACAGCGGTGAATCGTCGGTGCAATGTGATGCGTAAAGCGTTGCTGCCAGACCCGCCGACAGCAGCCCGGCGATCGCGCCGACCGTGGCGGGCCGCGTCGGGGCGCCGTGACGCAAGCCGAGCAGCGCCGCCGCCAGCAGCGGCAGCGCCATCAGCGGAATCCAGGTCAGACAATTCCACGCATTGCTCCCGATCAAACGCTTCATCATCGGCGGCCGCTGCGGCATCATCATTTCGCCGCCGATCCCCGCGACCAGAAGTCCGATCGGAATCAGCAGCAGCCATGCCCAGCCCCGCAGCGAGGCCTCCGGCCGCGACAGATGCAGGCTGATGGCGATGGCCGGAATCGCCAGCGCCAGCGTTACGACGAACTTCAGGTCGAAAAACGGATTGCGCATCGCGGTCATGACATCGGGCCTGACCCCAAGTTCGGCCATGAAAAGCGCGATCGAAACCGGCGCCGCCAGCAACAGCGCCAGCGCCAGCGCGAACCCGACCGGCCGCGCCCGGTGCGCGTTATCGGCGGCGAGGGTCCGAATGAGCTGATCGGTCTCCATTCTCATTGTCCCCGTAGCTTCGCGGTGAGGCTGGCCAGCCCGCGATGCAGCGCCACGCGCACCGCGCCCTCGCTCATCGCTAATTTCTTCGCGGTATCCTGGATCGATGCGCTATCGACCGCGATCGACTGCAGCACGTCACGCTGTCGCGCCGGCAGCGACTGCAACTGGGCCGCGACCTCGCTGCTGGGCACGGTCTCCGCCGCCGGCTCGCCCGGCAGCGTCTCGGCGAAATCGTCGATGTTGACGAACACCCGCCGGCCGCGCCGGCGCAGCGCATCGATCAGCTTGTTGCGGGCGATCGCAAACAGCCATGGCGCGAACGGGGCGTTCGCGTCCCAGGTATGCCGCTTCAGATGCACCGCCAACAAAATGTCCTGCACGATGTCCTCGGATTGATCGGGCGGCTGCCCGGCCCGCGTCAGGCCGCGGCGAGCCGCGGCCCTGAGCACCGGCGTGACGGCCCTGAGCAAGCGATGATACGCCGCATCGTCGCCTGAAATGGCCGACCGCATCAGGCCGGTCCATTCGTCCTCACGTTCGCGCACGCGCGCTCCCACATTGCAATTCGTTCGATCTTTCAATTTGTTACCCCGGGAGCGGCTAATCACGAAGTCGTGATCAGCGCTCCGGCGGCCTTGAGAATCTCGCATCGGCTTCGGGAATCGCGTCAGCGGGTTCGTTCTGCAGGCTCATAACATCGATCGCTTGCGCTGACACCCACCGCATCGGCCAGCCGGGTAGAACTTGCCCTGCTTTCGCCCGGTCTCGCCCGAAGATTCCCTTTTTCCGCCGTGCTGCGGCCACGCGGTGGGGTCTCATTTCCCTCCCGGGGACGGGCAAAATGGGGAGATTGCCAAATGATCATCAAAGCCAGCGGGTGCTCGGCATTGATCGTGGTGACAGCGCTCTTGGTGTGTTTCGCGGGTCCATCGCAGGCGGCGCCAGATGGCGACACCGCGACCGCAAGCCCGAAATCCCAACAGACCTCCAGAGCGCCGATGGCGCTCAACAAATCCCCCAAGCCACGCCAATCGAAACAAAGCGCGCAGCGAAAATCCAGCAAGGCGCTGAAATCCCAGGCCGCCGGCAAGGTGACCGAGGACACCGGCAATGGCTCGACCGAGATCGCGCCGTCGATCGCCAATGCCAACGCGCAACTGCCCGCTGCCGAGCCGCCCGCCGGCAGCGCCAAGGCGATGTCGGCGCAAGCCGGCACGATGCTGCAGACCGCCGCGGACAGGCCGGTTGACGGCCAGCCGGCCGCCGAGCCCGGGGTCGTGGCCCCCGATCAGCTCAACGATCTCGACCGCGCGCTGCAAGAGGCCAAATCCGAGGCCAATTCTGAAGCCAAGCCTGCTGCGCCAATCCTGACGCTGGCGTCGGCCGAGGCGCCGCCCGCCCCTGCCGCGCCTGTCGTGGCCCGCAGCAAGGAAGATTCCGCCTGGGACCAGACCTCGCTGATCGGCAAGATCTTCATCGCCTTCGGCGCGCTGCTGACGATGGCCTCCGCCGCGCGCATGTTCATGGCGTGATTGATGCCCCGGACTCAGCGCAGCCCTGCTCGCGCCCGGGATACGGCATCCATCACCCCACTTGAAGCCCATCCCGCCAACGGGCACATTGCCGGCGCAATCTGACGCCGGGGTGAATCATGAGCACGTTCGAACACATCATTGTCGAAAGCAAAGGCGCGGTCGGCATTATCACGCTGAACCGCCCCAAGACGCTCAATGCGCTGTCGTTCGGCGTATTCCGGGAGATCGCCGCGGCGGTCGACGATCTCGAGGCCGATGACGCGATCGGCTGCATCCTACTCGCCGGCGGCGAGAAAGCCTTTGCGGCAGGCGCCGACATCAAGGAAATGCAGCCGAAAACCTTCATCGACATGTTCTCCAGCGACTTCACCGCCATCGGCGGCGACCGCGTCGCGCGCTGCCGCAAGCCGACCATCGCCGCCGTCAGCGGCTATGCGCTGGGCGGCGGCTGTGAACTGGCCATGATGTGCGACATCATCATCGCCGCGGACACCGCCAAGTTCGGCCAGCCGGAAATCACGCTCGGCACCATTCCCGGCATCGGCGGAACCCAGCGGCTGACCCGCGCGGTCGGAAAATCCAAGGCGATGGATCTTTGCCTCACCGGGCGGATGATGGATGCCGCCGAAGCCGAGCGCTCCGGCCTGGTCAGCCGCGTCGTGCCCGCGGACAAGCTGATGGCGGAAGCCATGGCGGCGGCGGAAAAAATCGCCGCGATGTCGCGCCCCGCGGCGGCGATGGCCAAGGAAGCCATCAACCGCGCCTTCGAGACGCCGCTGGCGGAAGGCATGAACGTCGAGCGCAACCTGTTTCACTCGACCTTCGCGCTGGAGGATCGTTCCGAAGGCATGGCGGCGTTCATCGAGAAGCGCAAGCCGGTGAACAAGAACAAGTAGAACGCAGCACCGCCTCCGGGACCCTTCATTGCGCCCTGCTCCGCGCCAGCGCCGCGCCGACCAGCGCGCGATAGGCGCGTTCCGCAAACGTTTTGGGATTGTCGAGGCCGAGCCTCGCCAGGCATTCGTCATCGGCGGCATCGGGAGTGCGCGTCAAACCCTGCCACAACAGCCCCGGCAGTTGCAGCGGCGTATGCAGCGCTTGCTGCAGGACCTGCAGCGCCGGAATCAGCCGTTGCTCGGTGTCGGTGAAATCGCTGCCGAACGGGAATGACGGCAGCAGCCCCGCATCGCGCGCCGGCTTCAAGGCTGCCTTGATGCGTTCGGGAAAATTCTCGCGCCGGTCCGCCGGAATTTCGAAATTCTTCGGCAGCTTGCCGGCATCCTTGGCCTGCCGTGCCAGTTCGCCCTGAAAGCGCGAGTCCGCCACGGCGAGCAACGCCGCGATCACGTCGGCGTCGGATTTGCCCCGGAGATCGGCGACGCCATATTCGGTGATGGTGACATCGCGCAAATGGCGCGGAATGGTCTGGTGCCCGTAGGTCCAGCGGATGTTCGAATGTGCCCTGGCTCCCGCCTGCCGCGTCGCTTCGACGGTGAGAATGGCGCGCGCCCCCTGCAGCGCGAAGGCTTGCGCGACGAAATTATACTGGCCGCCGACGCCGCTGATGACCTGTCCGTTCTCGAGGCCGTCGGAAACCGCAGCTCCCATCAAGGTCGCCATCATCGCATTGTTGATGAAGCGGGCATCGACGCGGGCGCGCCGCTTGGCGGCTTCGTTGCCATAAAGCTCGTTGGTAAAAGACACCGGCATCATCTGGATCCGGGCGATCGCGTCCGGCGCCATCTCCCGCAGGGCGCGATAGAACGATTTGGGCCCCAGGAAGAAGGCGCCATGCAGCACCACGCCATCGACCTCGCGCTTGAGGATATCGGCCTCGATCAGGCGAATGAACGCCTCGGTCAGCATCTCGCTGACGCCGTAGAGTCCCGTTTCGAAGGTCTCGGCCCCCAGCGCCGGGAGCTGTTCCGCGCCGGGCGACAGCCGCTGCATGATCTCGCGAAACCGTGCATTGTCGCGGTGGCGCACGATCAGCCCCTGCGCCAGCGCGTCGCCGATCTGGCCGATGCCGATCTGCAGCGTGCCGCCGTCGCGCACCAGGGTCGCGGCATGCAGACCGATGGCGTATTTGGTGTCGCTGACCGGCTCGGCCGGCGGGGCGAACAGCGGAAAATCCGTTTCGGGACTGTCGAGCACCGCGCTGAACTCGGTCGCCGCAAGGTCGCCCGCGCCCGGCATGAACGGCAGTTCCGAGTTGACCTGCGCGAACATCTTGAAGGCGGCGCGCCCTTCGACCCGGGCGCGCAGCAGGTCCAGCGTCGTGTCGGTGTTGCAGCTCAGGCTATAGCGGGTCTCGCCATCGACGACGCGCTTGGCCACCAGCTGGGTGACGACATTGAGCCCGCGCGCCAGGAGATACGACGACGCATGGGTGTAATTTGCGGAAATGTAATGCTGCTGTGCGAACGGCGCGTGCAGCCATTTTCCCGCCAGGAAGAAGAATTCGATCACCTTGACGTTAGGCGGCAGCTCATCCGCATGCAGCGCACCGGCGTAGGCGAGATCTGGATAGCCGCCGAACAGCCGGTCGATGACGGGCGCGATGAAGCGGCGTTCCAGCAGGCTCTTCGGCCTCGGCTTTTCCAGCGTCAGCGCCGTGAAGAAGGTCAGGTTGATGGCGCGGTCGGCGGCGGCGCGCGCATAGAGCGCGTTGGCGATATGGTTGGCCTTGCCAAGCCCGAGCGGCAGCCCGACCACCAGGTTGGTGCCGACATCACGGATGATGTGCTCCGCCATGTCATCGGGGTCGGTGAATTTCATCAGCATCGGGATTCCATCGGGAAAAATGCCGGCCACATCGCGGGCCGGCTGAACGATTCGACTGTCTGAACCTGGTATAATCCCATCAGGCCGTATTGGTTGCGGCGGGGAATTGCCCCGCAACGCCAGGGCACGTCGGTCTGTAGCTGTTATACGCGCGAGAATGTCCGGGCTGGCCGGAGACAACAATGGTTTGTTCGGGTCGTTCGCCTCGTCAGGAACGCGGCGGCCATTGCGGCGGGTGACTGCCCAGCGGCATCGCCGGTCGCAGCCAGAACGCCGGCGTTTTCGACAGGACCGCCGAATGCCTGACCGACCGCAGTGAGCCGAAGCCGGAGGGAATCTCCTCCATCAGCGGCTTCACCGCGTCGCCCTTCAAATCCTCCGTGCTGAAACCGTCAACCACGCGGCCGAAATTCCACAGCCATTGCCCGGTCCGCGCCAGCGATACCCGGACGTGCCAGCTACCGCCTTCGCGCGCCTGGCGTGCCTTCGCCATCATGGCGCCGAACGCCATCAGGTAGCCCGTGGCGTGGTCGAGAATTTGCGCCGGCAATTCCTTCGGGCCTTCGACCCCGGCCGCCTCGCCTTCGGCATGGTTGAAACCGGTCGCGGTCTGAACCAGCGAGTCGAAGCCGCGGCGCTCCGCCCATGGCCCGGCATGACCATAGGCCGCGAGCGATACATAGACGATGCCGGGGTTGATTTTCGCCGCGTCTTGCGGCGAGAAGCCGAGCGTCGCCAGTGCGCGCGGGCGATAGCCTTGCGAGAAGATGTCCGCGCTCGCAAGCAGGCCCCGCATCGTTTCCCGCCCCTGCTCGCGCTTGAGGTCGACCAGGCTGGTGAGCTTGCCGCGACCGGTGTCGATGGTGAGCCAGGGAATGAACGGCAGGTCGGGTCCGGAAATCAGCAGCACGTCGGCGCCATGCGCCGCGAGCGTGCGCCCGGCGACGGGACCCGCGATCACCCGCGACAGGTCGAGCACGCGCAGCCCGGCTAGCGGGCGTTCGCCGCCGGGCCATGGTCTTGGCGCGGCGTCGCCGATCTTTTCGATCGAGACCAGAGGGTGTTCGGCCAGCACCCGGGCGTGGGGGTGCGCCAGCCATTCCTCGCGCGAGCGCATCATCGCCACCACGCCGCCTGCGGCATAGGCCGCGGTCTCGAACGCCTCGGCATCCCACTGCATCAGCGCGGCCTGGACGTCGTCGCGTTCGGCCCTGCAATTCAGCACCATGCAGACGGCGTCGCGGTGATGCGGAAAATTGGTATGCAGCCGCACGAAGCGCGCATCACGGGTCTTGTAGATCCCGGCGATGGCGTCCCACATCATCGGAGAGCCCTCGCCGTTCACCCGAAGATAGCGCTCGCTGCGACATTCGACGACGGCGTGACGCATGTCGACGGCGAGGCGCTGGCCTTGCCCGCTGCGCATTTGCCAGATCTGCGCGGCGGCCAATCCAGCCGCGGCGACGCCGGCCTGCGCCGCGGCGGCGACACGAAACGACGACGGGAGTTGCGGCTCCTCACCGCTCAGCGTGACGTCGTCGAGCGCAGCGGCATCGCCGCCGGCCTGGGTCCAGACGTCGGCAAGAATTTCGCGAGGGCTTTGCATCGGGACTTCCCGGTTCTCCACGCCGTCACACGCGGCTCGACCTGCCTATCCATCTAGCCCGGTGGATGGCGGGGTCAAGTCTGGTCAAGCCCGACCATTCTACGGCTCCTTCAACGCCATGTCTCCAGACATGCGTCTTAATCTCGCGGCGCAGAGGTTCAATGAAAATCCCTCGACGGCGGCAGTATCCGTACATTGCGCGGATGGCGGATTTTCTGGGCGGGATTGTCCGAATGCTCGCGACGGTCGTCGTTGAGCGGCTCGATCAGCGCGGGCCCGGCCGGCACGGCATGCCTGCGGCCGAGCGCGTCTTCGGCGAGGCCGACCAGATCGTGGGAGCGGTCGGTCAGGCGTTGCGCGACCAGATGCGTCACCTGTTCGGGACTACTCTGGATATAGCCCTCGACCAGCAGCAGCCGCGCGCCCATCACCTCCTTGCGGAAGCCTTCCATCACCTGCGGCCACACCACGATATTGGCGATGCCGGTTTCGTCCTCCAGCGTCATGAACACCACGCCCCTGGCGCTGCCCGGCCGCTGCCGCACCAGCACCACGCCGGCGCAGCGGACACGCTTTCTGTCGTTGGCATGGCAGACATCCCTGCAGGCGACGACACGCTCCCGCGTCAGCATCGGCCGCAGAAATTCCATCGGGTGGCCCTTCAGCGAAAGCCGGACGGTCTGATAGTCGGCGACCACCTGCTCCGACAGCGGCATTTCCGGCAGCGGCCGCGCGTTCTCGTCCGGCTGCTCGCGCGCGGCGGCGATTTCGAACAGCGGCAGCGCCACGTCGTCGGGCAGCCGTCGCACCGCCCACAGGGCGGCGCGGCGATCGAGCCCGATGGAACGGAACGCATCGGCATCCGCCAGCAGAATCAGCGCGCGCTTTGGGAGCGCGGTATCGCGGGCGAAATCCTCCAGCGTGGTGAAGGGACGGCGCGCGCGGGCGGCGACGATGCGCTCGGCCCAGTCGCCGGAATTGCCGTCATTTCGGGGCGTCGCGACAGCGACGAACCCGGAATCTCGAGATTCCGGGTCTGCGCCAAGCGGCGCATCCCGGAATGACGGTTGAATTTGTTTCAACCGTTCCTCATCGGGATCAACCCATTTGAAGCCGTCGATCTGGCGGAAGCCGAGTCGCACGGCGCAATACTCGCCGCTTTTCTCCTCCAGCGTATTCTGCGCGTGGCTGAACGACACGTCGATCTCGCGCACCTCGACGCCGTTGGCGCGGGCATCGCCGACGATCTGCGCCGGGGCGTAAAAGCCCATCGGCTGCGAGTTCAAAAGCCCGCAGCAGAACGCGTCGGGGTGGAAATGCTTCAGCCATGACGAGACATAGACCAGCTGGGCGAAACTCGCGGCGTGGCTTTCCGGAAAACCGTAAGAACCGAATCCCTTGATCTGGTTGAAGCAGTTCTTCGCGAACTCCGGATCGTAGCCGCGCCGGATCATGTTGCCGGTCATCTTCTCTTCGAAATTGCCGATGGTGCCGACATTACGAAATGTCGCCATCGCACGGCGCAATCCGTTCGCCTCTTCCGGGGTAAACCCTGCCGCCTCGATCGCGATACGCATCGCCTGCTCCTGAAACAAGGGTACGCCGAGCGTCTTGTGCAGGACCTTGTAGAGCTCATCCGGAGATCCGTGATTGGGCGACGGCGAAGGATAATTCTCCTTCTCGATGCCGTTCCGTCGTCTGAGATAGGGATGCACCATGTCGCCCTGGATCGGGCCAGGCCGCACGATCGCGACCTCGATGACGAGATCGTAGAAGGTCCGCGGCTTCAGCCGCGGCAGCATGTTCATCTGGGCGCGGCTCTCGACCTGGAAGACGCCGAGCGACTCGCCCCGGCACAGCATGTCGTAGACTTCAGGGACATCCTGAGGAACCGACGCAAGTTCCCAATGCTCGCTTTTGTGATCGGCGATCAGGTCGAAGCATTTGCGGATGCAGGTCAGCATGCCCAGCGCCAGCACATCCACCTTCATCATCTTGAGGGCGTCGACGTCGTCCTTGTCCCACTCGATGAAGGTGCGATCGTCCATCGCGGCATTGCCGATCGGCACATAGGAGTCGAGCCGGTCCTGGGTCAGCACATAGCCGCCGACATGCTGCGACAGATGCCGCGGAAATTCGATCAGCTCGGTGGCGAGTTCGACCGCGAGCCCGACCATGGGATTTTGCGGATCGAGCCCGGCCTGCCGCACCTGCATGTCGTTGAGACCCTTGCCCCAGCTGCCCCACACGGTATCGGCCAGCGCGGCGGTGACGTCTTCCGTCAGCCCCAGTGCCTTGCCGACGTCGCGGATCGCGCTGCGCGGCCGGTAATGAATCACGGTGGCAATGATCGCGGCGCGATGGCGGCCATAGCGGCGGTAGACATATTGCATCACCTCCTCGCGCCGCGAATGCTCGAAATCGACGTCGATGTCGGGCGGCTCCAGCCGCTCCCTGGAAATGAACCGCTCGAACAGCAGATCGACCTTGGTCGGATCGACCGAGGTGACGCCGAGTACGTAGCAGACGGCTGAATTGGCCGCCGAGCCCCGGCCCTGGCAGAGGATGTGCTGGCTTCGGGCATACCGGACGATGTCGTGCACGGTGAGAAAATAATGCGCGTAGTTCAGTTCGGCGATGAGGTCGAGCTCCTTGCGAAGGGTAGCGCGAAGCCTGTCGTCAATCTCGCCGGAAAAATATTGCCTGACGCCGGCCCATGTCAGGTCTTCCAGATGCTGCTGCGCGGTCTTGCCCGGCGGCACCGGCTCGTCGGGATACTGGTATTTCAGCTGGTCCAGCGAGAAATCGATGCGGTCCGCGAACCGCATGGTTTCCACCAGCGCCTCCGGCATGTCGCGAAACAGCCGCGCCATTTCGTGCGCCGGCTTGAGATAGCGCTCCGCGTTGGCTTCAAGCCGCTTTCCAATAACCTCGATGGTGGCCTTCTCGCGGATGCAGGTGAGAACATCCTGCAGCGGACGCCGGGCGGGATGGTGATACAGCACCTCGTTGGTCGCCAGCAGCGGTACCCCGGCGGTGGCCGCGATCCGCTGCAGCCGCGCGAGGCGGCGCCTGTCATCGCCGCGGTACAGCAGGCTGGCTGCCAGCCACACACCATCGGCGCGGCTGCGCCGCAACCGGTCCAGAATTTTGAAGGTATTTTCCGGCTCGAAGCGGTGCGGCAGCGTCAGAACCAGCAGCTGCCCTGCGGCGAATTCGAGGAGATCGTCGAGACCGAGCCGACATTCGCCCTTTTCGGTCTTGTCGGCATCGCCGCCGCGCTTGCCGCGGGTCAGCAACTGGCATAGCCGGCCGTAGGCGGCGCGGTCGCGCGGATAGACCAGGATATCGGGCGTGCCGTCGATGAAGACGAGGCGCGAACCGATCAGAAGTTTCGGCTTGCAGGTGAGCTCGGGGTTTTCCAGTTCCTTGTAGGCCCGCACCACCCCGGCCAAGGTGTTGCGATCGGCAATACCGATGGCCGCAAGCCGCAGGTCGCTCGCCTCCCGCACATATTCCTGCGGATGCGATCCGCCGCGCAGGAACGAGAAATTCGTGGTGATTCCGATCTCGGCATAGGCCATGGCGTCAGGCCCGTTCATGCGAACAGCCCGTGCACGAACCAGTTCGGCTGAACGATTTCGCCCTCGCGCTGCGCGATCTCGCGATCGTACAGACCGTCGCGGTAGAGCCAGAACCGCAGGCCGGTTTCGTCCTCGACGCGGAAATAATCGCGCGTCAGCATCGCTTCCGGCGATCGCCACCATTCCATGGCGACGCGCTCCGGGCCCTCGACGCGCATCACCGTGTGGGACGCCCGCCGCCACTGAAACCACGCCGGTGGGCCATCCGGCACTTCCGCGATCACCTTGATCGCTTCCGGTCGCGCGAACAGCCGCAGCGGCCGCAACGGCGGTTCGCTCTCCTCCCGGGCCGGCCACGCCGCCTGCCGCGCCGCGGCCAGATGATGCTGCGCCGGCACAGCCTTTACCGCGCGTTCCGGAATATGGGTGTCCTGGGGCAGGTGCACGACCACGCGCTGTCCGCCGATCCGCGCGGCGATGCGATCGATCAGGGCCGTCAACTCGTCATTGTCGTGCACATTGGCATCGAGATCGTGCTGTTGCTGCACCACGATCTCGACGCGACTGGCCGACAGGCGAATTAGATCGAAGCCGAAACCGGGATCGAGCGGATCGTGCAACGCATCGAGCCGCTCGCGAAACAGCCGGTCGATCACCTCGGGCCGGGTGACGGGCTGCCCGGTGTCGACCGCAATCGCGCGCACCGCGCCGTCGGTACGGAAGAAATGGGCCTCCAGCCGCCGCGCGCCCTTGCCCTGCCGGTCCATCGCCACGACCAGCATTCCAGCCAGCCGGGACAGGGTCGCGGATATCACGCCTTCGGTGGCGACCGGTTCGGCAAACCGCTTCTCGACGATGAAATCCGGCAGCGGTTTCAACGGGCTGATCGGCGCGTCGCCCTGCCCCAGCGCCTGCTCCAGCAGGACCGTAAAATCATCGCCGAAACGCGCCGTGATTTCGTGGCGGGCGCGCGACGCCACATCGCCGATGGTCTTCAGCCCGGCGCGGCGCAGGCCGCGGGTGATGGCGTCATCGGCGCCGAGTGCTGCGACCGGCAACGGCCTTACCGCCTCGGCCTCACCGCCATCCGGCACGATGCGGCCGGAGACATGACGCGTCATGGTGCGCGCGCAGATCGATGTCCCCGCGATCGCGGCGCTGACGGCAAAACCCTGCCGGGTCAGCGCGCCGCATACCATCTGCATCAGCGCAGCCTCGCCGCCGAACAGATGGGCGCAGCCGGAAATGTCGAGAAAAAGGCCATGCGGGCGATCCAGCGCCACCAGCGGGGTGAAGCGGTCGCACCAGGTGGCGATGTCGCTCAATGCCCTGGCGTCGGCGGCTTCATCGGCATCGAACACTTTTAATTGCGGACAGATGGCGCGGGCGTTGGCGAGCGGCAGGCCGATCGAAAGACCAAAACGCGCTGCGGCGTCATCGAGCGCGAAAATCTGCAGCGCGTTGTTTTGTTTGGCGACGACGATGCATGGATCGTCTTCAGGACTCGCGGCGGCACCCCCACCCCCGCCCTCCCCCGCAAGCGGGAGAGGGGGCGCAGTGTTCGTATGGTTACCCGGCGCGGCGCTCCGGCGCGCGCGCTTGATGCGGTCGATGGGCAGGCGCGGCAGCCACAGGCTGAGGATACGCCGACGGTTTCGCGAAAAGGCACTCATCACATTTCCATTCCATGATCCACCGCCCGACAGGGCCATGACGATTGCGGACGAGTTGCGCGTCGAACACCGGCGCGCCCCACGCGCTCCCGACCGAGGCGGGCGGCGAATGTGCCGCGCGCACGATCCATCGCGTCTCCGCCGTCGAGGGCTGGGGCTGCGCCGCCACCCGCAGCAACAATCCGGTGACGCCGGAGGCCTGCGCCGCCAGCGTCAGCTTCCGGCTGGCGACGAGATCGAACTGTCGGGCTTCGCCCCAGACTTCCAGCACCACCGCGCCCAGCGCATCGCAGGCCAGCGCGTCGGCGGCGGTCCGCAGCGCGGCGTCGACGTCGGCGGCGCGCACGGTCACCACGCGGCGCGGATCGAGGCCGAGTTCGGCAAGGCCGGCCATCGACAGCGCGCCGGATTCGATCTCGGCAAAATCCTGCCGGATCCACACCAGGGGCCGCCGTGCCGCCGCGTAGCCCGCGCGCCCCGCGTGGCTTACGAGGCTGGCGAGTCCCGCAAGGCCTGCGATGAACCCGGTCGCCGCGGCGCTCTGCCGTCCCTCGGCAAATACCTCGTGCACCGCGGCCGGCGCGAGACCGCCCTGCAGCGTCGCATCGGCCTCCGCATGCCCGAGCGCCACGCGCGCAGGCGCCGACGCGTCGGCATGCGCCTCGATGCGCTCGATGCTGCCGCGCAAACTCGCAAGCGTGTTCGTGCGTGCGCCGGTCATGCGCCGTTCCCCTGGGTGGTGGCCGTCACTGGTTCGAGAGAACCAGAAGCTGGCTCATTTGTTCATGATATGTTCTAATATAAAGCTAATAGGGACGAGAGAGTCAATCAGGATCGGCATCCAGCCGATTCATGAATGGAATCAAAGGGATTTCGGATGGATGTGCAGCGTAAACTGGAGATCCTGGCGGATGCTGCCAAATATGACGCGTCCTGCGCGTCCAGCGGCACCGAAAGGCGCGACAGCCGCGATGGCAAGGGCGTCGGCTCGACCGAGGGCATGGGCATCTGCCATTCCTACGCGCCGGATGGCCGCTGCATCTCGCTGCTGAAGATCCTGCTCACCAACGCCTGCAATTACGACTGCCTTTATTGCGTCAACCGCGCCAGCAGCAACGTGCCGCGCGCCCGCTTCACCGTCGATGAAGTCGTCAAACTGACTCTCGACTTCTATCGTCGCAACTACATCGAGGGATTGTTTCTTTCCTCGGGCATCATCCGCAGTGCCGACTACACCATGGAGCAGGTGGTCGGCGTCGCGCGCAAGCTGCGCGAGGAACATCATTTTCGCGGTTACATCCATCTCAAAACCATTCCGGAAGCCGACGACGCGCTGATCGCGGAAGCCGGCCACTATGCCGACCGTCTCAGCATCAATATCGAAGTACCGGAAGAAGCCAGCCTCGCCAGGCTCGCCCCGGAGAAAGACGTGCGCGCGATCCGCCGCACCATGGGCCGGCTGCGTTTGAGGCTCGATGAAGCACGCGAAGGCCGCAAGGTTACGCCGAAGGGCAACACCGCAGCGAAATTCGCGCCGGCCGGCCAGAGCACCCAGATGATCATTGGCGCCGATTCCGCCAACGACCAGACCATCCTCAACACCAGCGCCAATCTGTACGGCTCCTACAAGCTCAAGCGGGTCTATTACTCCGCGTTCAGCCCGATCCCCGATGCCAGTCACGCTCTGCCCCTGAGCGCGCCGCCACTGATCAGGGAACACCGGCTTTATCAGGCCGACTGGCTGATGCGGTTTTACGGGTTCGATGTCGGCGAGATCGTCGACAAAACCGCCGGCATGCTGTCGCTCGACATCGATCCGAAACTGGCCTGGGCGCTGCGGCATCGCGAGCGATTTCCGCTCGACGTCAACCGCGCCAGCCGCGAGGACCTATTGCGCGTCCCCGGCTTCGGCACCAGGGCGGTGGACCGCATCATCGCCACAAGGCGGATCACATCAATCCGTGCTGCCGATCTCGCCCGCCTGCACATTCCCCGGAACAAGGCCCTGCCCTTCATTGTTCTCAGCGATCACCGGCCGTCACCGAATCTGCTGGATGGCGCACGGCTGGCGGAGCGATTCAAGCCGAAGGCGACGCAACTGGGGTTTGGATTTTGAGGCACATCACGCTCGACAGCGAAACGGATTTCGACGGCTGGCGGCAAGCGGCGCGGGCGCTCGTGCTGAACGAGGTCAAGCCGGAAGAGGTGACATGGTGCGTGCGCGGCGGCCAGCCCGAATTGTTCGAGCCGCCTGACGACGCACAGCCGCTGCAAACCCCATCAGGCACGTTCAGCGTACCGGCCAAATTCGTCGATCTCGCGCAATCGGCGATCCTGCACCGCCATCCCGAACGGTTTGCGCTGCTCTACCGCCTGCTGTGGCGGCTGCCACGCAATCACGATCTGCTCGATGTCGCGACCGATCCCGACGTCGCGCAGGTCATGGCGATGACCCGGGCCGTACACCGCGACGAGCACAAGATGCACGCCTTCGTCCGCTTCCGTGCAATCGGCCGCGAGCAAAATTCCCATTACGTGGCCTGGTTCGAGCCGGAGCATCACATCGTCGAACTGGCGGCGCCGTTTTTCGCGCGCCGGTTCGCCGACATGGCGTGGTCGATCCTGACGCCGGAAGCGTGCGCGCATTGGGACGGGCATGCCATCTCGATCACGCCGGGCGTATCCAGGGCCGACGCGCCGACGGAAGACCGGCTGGAAGAAACCTGGCGGCGTTATTACGCCAGCATTTTCAACCCTGCGCGGCTCAAGGCGAAGGCCATGCAGAAGGAGATGCCGAAGAAATATTGGCGGAACCTGCCGGAGGCTTCGCTGATCAAGCCCTTGATCGAAGGCGCGGAACGCCTGACAGGCGCCATGATCGCCAATGCCGCAACTGCGCCGCACAAGCCGCAGAAGCGGCCGGAACCAGCCGTGCCGCGTCAACATCCAATCCCATCAGGCGATATCGCGACGCTGCGCGAGGAGGCCGCCGATTGCCGCGCCTGTCCGCTGTGGAAAGACGCGACCCAGACCGTGTTCGGCGAAGGTCCGCGGCAGGCAACCTTGATGCTGGTCGGCGAGCAGCCCGGCGACAGGGAAGACCTTGCAGGAAAGCCGTTCGTGGGACCTGCCGGCCAGATGCTCGACCGGGCTCTGGAGCAAGCCGGCATCGCGCGCGACAAGGTTTACGTCACCAATGCCGTCAAGCATTTCAAGTTCGTGCCGCGTGGAAAAATCCGCCTGCACCAGAAACCGAGTGCGTCGGAAATCAGGGCATGCCGGCCATGGTACGAACGCGAACTTGCGTCGATCAAACCCGACCTGGTGGTGGCGATGGGCGCCACCGCGGCGCAAACCGTGTTCGGCAGGATCATGCGGATCAACAAGACCCGCGGCCGCTTGCTCGATCTCGATAACGGCACCAAGGCCCTCGCTACGGTGCATCCGTCCTATCTGTTGCGGCTACCAGACGCGGACGCAAAAGCGCTGGAATATCAACGCTTCGTCGATGACCTCAGGATAGCGTCCGCAATCCTGCGGAAATCGGCGCGAGAGGCGTAGCCCATTCATATGGATAGTCAGCAGAAGGATTTGACATTTCGTTGCACAACCTTTAATTGTGACATTACTGTGCCGTCGGTTCTCAAGTCCGGCGCGTTGCGTAGCGACCCTAGCCCCGGACGCCGCGTAGCGTGCCGGTCTTGCGGCACGGGACCCGGGTCCCATCCTGTAAAGCTGAAGCGTACCAACGTTTGCCCGGCTCCGCGGCACCTGCCCGGGAGCGCTGCGCCGCGCCCGGACACAGGTGAAACGCCTCACGCCGCCAGCGTGTTCTCCACCAGCTTGATCCAGTACGAGGTGCCGTAGACGATCGCGTCGTCGTTGAAATTGTAGGCGGGATGGTGCAGTCCGGCGCTGTCGCCGTTGCCGCAGAAAATGAACGCACCGGGACGCTTCTCCAGCATGTAGGCGAAATCCTCCGCGCCCATCAGCGGCACCATGTCGTGAACATTGGCGTCGCCGGCGACTTCCTTCGCGACCTGGGTTGCGAAGTCGGTCTGCGAGGCATGGTTGACCACCACGGGATAGCCGCGTTCGTACACCAGGTCGATTTTGGCGCCGGTCATCTGCGCCACACCGGCGACGACCTCGCGCACCCGCTTCTCCACCAGTTCCCTCACCTCGTCCGTCAGGGTGCGAACGGTGCCCTTCAGTTCCGCGGTTTGCGGGATCACGTTGCGCGCGTTGCCGGCATGGAATTCGCACATCGAAATCACGGCGGATTCCAGGGGATCGACGGTGCGCGAGACGATCGATTGCAGCGCCGTGATCAGCTGCGCGCCGACCAGAACCGAATCGATGCACTTGTGCGGCCGCGCCGCGTGGCCGCCCAATCCCTCGATCCGGATATCGATCGCATCGGTCGCCGCCATGATCGGGCCCGGCCGGATCGCAAACGAGCCGATCGGGATGCCCGGACCATTATGCATGCCATAGACCTGATCGATGGCGAAGCGGTCCATCAACCCGTCCTCGATCATCGCGGCGGCACCTGCCCCGCCCTCCTCCGCCGGCTGGAAGATCACCACCGCATCGCCGGCGAAATTCCGGGTTTCGGCGAGATAGCGGGCCGCGCCCAGCAGCATGGCGGTATGCCCGTCATGGCCGCAGGCATGCATCTTGCCGGGCGTCCTGGAGGCATAGGGCAGATTGGTCTCTTCCTCGATCGGCAGCGCATCCATGTCGGCGCGCAGCCCGATCACCTTGACGTCGCCCGCGCCGGCGGACTTGCGGCCCCGGATGACGCCGACCACCCCGGTGCGGCCGAGGCCGGTCGCCACCTCGTCGCAACCGAATTCCCGTAACCGGTCCGCCACGAATGCCGCAGTGCGGTGCACGTCGTACATCAATTCGGGATGCTGATGGATATCGCGGCGCCAGGCCTGGATATCGGGTTGCAGATCGGCGACGCGATTGACGATGGGCATGGGGTGTCTCGGTTGGGTTGGAGCGATTTGGTCCTGTCTAGCATGCAAGGGGCGGTCCGCCCAATGGCCCTGCGGCGCTGTACAGCGGGCAGCCGCGACGGTATGGCCTTTGAGCCCATGGTGGGCGGCGCGGTGGTGGCTAATGAAGCGGCTTGAGGGTGATTTCGACTACATCGTCGTCGGCGCGGGCACCGCGGGATGCATCGTCGCCAACCGGCTGTCAGCCGATCCGAACAAACGCGTCCTGATCCTGGAGGCCGGCGGCAACGACAACTGGATCTGGTTTCATATCCCGGTCGGCTATCTCTTTGCGATCGGCAATCCCCGCTCGGACTGGATGTTCAAGACCGAGCCGGAGGCCGGACTGAACGGCCGATCGCTGGCCTATCCGCGCGGCAAGGTGATCGGCGGCTCGTCCGCCATCAATGCCATGATCTCGATGCGCGGACAGGCCGCCGACTACGATCACTGGCGCCAGCTCGGCCTCACCGGCTGG
This sequence comes from Bradyrhizobium sp., assembly GCF_030697065.1. Taxonomy (GTDB): domain Bacteria; phylum Pseudomonadota; class Alphaproteobacteria; order Rhizobiales; family Xanthobacteraceae; genus Bradyrhizobium. The sequence goes on along the minus strand of NZ_JAUYQU010000288.1, from coordinate 46,083 downwards.
GGCTATCACGATGTGCTGCCGGCGTTCCGGCGGCTCGAGGATCACTTCCTCGGCGACAGCGAGCATCACGGCGCCGGCGGCGGCTGGCGGATCGAGGCGCCGCGGCTGTCCTGGTCCATCCTGGACGCGGTCGGCGATGCCGCGGTCGAAATGGGCATCCGGAAAATTCCCGATTTCAATACCGGCGACAATGAGGGCGTCGGCTATTTCCATGTCAACCAGAAGCGCGGCCGCCGCTGGTCATCGGCGCGGGGCTTCCTGAAGCCGGTATTGAGCCGGCCCAATTTGCGCCTCGAGAAGCACGTGCTGGTCGACCGGCTGATCGTCGAGCAGGGCCGCGCCGTCGGCGTGCGCTTTATCCAGGGCGGCGAGATAGTCGAGGCCCGCGCCAGGGGCGAAGTGATCCTGTGCGCCGGCTCGATCGGATCGACCCAGGTGCTGCACCGCTCCGGCATCGGGCCGGCTGACTGGCTGGCGCCGCTCGGGATCGAGACCGTGCTCGACCGCCAAGGCGTCGGCCGCAACCTGCAGGACCACCTGCAGCAGCGCGCGATCTACCAGGTCCAGGGCGTGCGCACCCTCAACGAGACTTATTACTCGCTGGCGAGGCGCGGCCTGATGGGGCTCGATTATGCCTTCCGCCGCCGCGGACCGCTGACCATGGCGCCGTCGCAGCTCGGCATCTTCACCCGCTCGGATCCGCGCCGCGAGCGCGCCAATATCCAGTTCCACGTGCAGCCGCTGTCGCTCGACAAGTTCGGCGATCCCCTGCACCGGTTTCCCGCGATCACCGTGAGCGCCTGCAACCTGCAGCCGACCTCGCGCGGCACCGTGCGGATTCGCTCGGCCAGAGCCGACGAGGCGCCGGCGATCGCGCCGAATTATCTGTCGACCGGCGATGACCGCGAGGTTGCCGCCGACGCCATCCGCACCACAAGGCGGCTGATGCAGCAGCCGGCGCTGGCGCGGTATCGTCCGCAGGAATACCTGCCGGGGCCAGCGGTCGGCGATGACGATGCTTCGCTGGCGAAAGCCGCCGGCGATATCGGCACCACGATCTTTCATCCGGTCGGCACCGCGAGGATGGGCACGGCCAGCGATCCCATGGCCGTGGTCGACGAACGGCTGCGGTTTCATGGCCTCGCCGGACTGCGTGTGGTCGACGCCTCCGTGATGCCGACCATCACGTCGGGCAATACCAATACGCCGACGGCGATGATCGCCGAAAAGGGGGCATCGATGATCCTCGAAGATTCGCGCGCCGCGACATGACGAACCGGCATCGCCTGTGGGTCGACCATGCCGGCGGGCGCCTGGCGCTGGCGCGTTGGGGCGACGGCGATTCCGGCAAGCCGCCCGCGCTGCTGGTGCACGGTACCGGCTTCGTCGCCGAGGTCTGGGACGAGGTCGCGTGCGAACTGGCGTCCAAATACACCGTGTACGGCCTCGACCGCCGCGGTCACGGCGCCAGCCACAAGCCGCCGCCGGAGCGATATCACTTCCTGGATTTCGCATCCGATCTCTGCGCCGTGGTCGAGACCCTCGACCTCACCGACATTTTCGGCGTCGGCCACAGCGCCGGCGCCACCGACCTTCTGCTCGCCGCCAAAATGCTGCCGCGGCGATTTTCACGCCTGTTCGTGATGGAGCCGACGGTGATGGATCCGCGCGCGGCCGCCGGCGGCGCGCCGGGCGGCGACAGCCAGGCCTATGCGCAGGGCGTGCTGCGCCGCCAGCGCGAATTCGACAGCGCCGCCGCCGCATTCCAGCGTTTTCGGGCGGCGCCCGCGTTCGCCGACTGGTCCGAGCACGCCCTGTGGGCCTATGTGCGGCATGGCTTCGAAGCCCAGTCGGACGGCCGGGTGCGGCTGCTCTGCGCGCCGGAGATCGAGGCCGCTATGCTGGGGCCGATCTTCGAGGCGATGGCGCAGGTCTATGCCGGCGATGAACGCGGCAATCCCTTCGCCTGGCTGTCCGCGATCGAATGTCCGGTGCGGGTTGCAACCGCCGAAAAATCCTGGCCGATCTACAAGGAAATGTCTGACAGGGCCGTCGCCCTGATTCCAGGCGCGAGCCAATGGACGTTCGAGGGGGTCGGTCACTGCGTGGCGCAGGAAGCGCCGGGGATGGTGGTCGAGGCGCTGGCGGCGTTCAAGCACCGATAGCTGTAGCCGGCTACACTCGATCAGCCGGCGCTGGCGCGCTGTTCGGATAACCGAGAACGAGCAATCCCGAGAAGATCGCCGCGAAACCGGCGATATGATACCAGGCCAGTTGCTCACCGAGCCAGCCGATCGAGAGCACCGCCGAAAACAGCGGGCTGAGGTAGAGAAAGGCCGCAGCACGCGCCGGGCCGATGCGGGCAACGCCGTAGAGATAGAAGAGATTGCCGAGCATGGTCGGCCCCAGCGCCATGAAGGCGATCGTCTTGAGCGCGAAGCCGGTTTCGTCGGCGTTCCAGACCAGCCAGGGCCCACCCATGACAATCCAGACGACGTAAACCGGCAACATCACCACGATCAGTCCCGACCAGGCCGTCACCACCGTCAGCGCCAGCGGCGCGATGGTGCGGGACCAGTCACGCACCCGGATCGAAAACCAGGCGAACGCCATCGCCGCCAGCAGCGACCATAAATTGCCGAGGCTGAAGGAAAGCGCGGTCAAGGCCTCCGGATGCCCCTTGGTGATAATGAGAAGCGTGCCGGCAAAGGCCAGCGCGAGGCCCCATTTCATGCCCGCCGCGAGCTTGCCGCCGCCCATCCATAATCCGAGCAGCAGCACCCAGACCGGCGTCGTGGCATTGATGAAGCCGACTTCAATGGCCAGGCTCTGATAGGCGCCGCCCAGCAGCAGATAGGAGAACAGCCCGACGCCGACCGCGCCGCCGACGATCAAGCCGCCGAGCCGGGGCCGGATTGTCGGCCACGCCTCGCGAAGGGCCGGCAACGCCACGAGCGTCAACAGCACCGCGGCGGGTAGCCAGCGCCAGAACACCAGCGAAGGAAGCGGTATCGCTTCGCGCGCCGCGCGCGCCACCACGTGATTGCTGCCCCACAGCGCGGCGGTGGCGATCAGGGCCAAGGTTCCGAGCGAGCTTGGCGCAGCCTTCATACCCGCTCGGCGGATCGTTCGTGACGGGCGCGCTGCGACACATGCCACGGCAGTAGCAGGCGCTCGGCATAATCGACCAGAAAGAACAGCACGGTGCCGACGAGACCGAGCAGCAGCAGCGACACGAAGACCCTGACGGTGTCGAACTGGCCCTGCGCGACCAGGATCTGGAACCCGATACCCTGACTGCCGGCAACGAATTCGCCGACGATGGCGCCGACCAGCGCGAACGAGATCGCCACCTTCATGCCGGCGAACAGGCTGGGCAGAGCGCAGGGAAAGCGTATCTTGGTTAGCACCGCCCAGGGCGAGGCTTTCGATACCCGCGCCAGATGCAGCATGTCCGGATCGACCGAACGCAGCCCGAGCACGGTGTCGATCACAATGGGAAAGATCGCGAGCATCAGCGCGATCGCGACCTTCGGCTCCGGTCCGGTCCCCATCCAGATCACGAACAGCGGAGCCAACGCCACTTTCGGAATCGAATTGAGCGCGACCAGCAGCGTGTAGATGGTGCGCTCGAGAAATCGCGAATAGACGATGCCGACCGCCAGCGCGACCCCGAGCACGACGGCGAGCCCGAAGCCGATGCAGGTCATGGCGAGGGTGAAGCCGAGATGGCGAAGGAAAAGGCCCGGGGTTTCCAGGAAGGCTGCGAAAATGGCCGAAGGCGCCGGCAGGATCAAGGGCGACGGCTTGAAGAGCAGGACGCCGGCTTCCCACAGCAGCAGGGCCGCCGTCAGCACCACGACGACGTCGCGCGTCTCATTGTCGCCGCCGAGCCACTTTCTGACGAAGCGCATCATTCCTTGACGATCCCGAGTTCGGCGAAGTGGTGGCGGATCCGGTGCACGTAAGCACCGAATTCGGCGCTGTCGCGCACCGCGAGCCGGCGCGGACGCGGCAGATCGATGACGATGGTGTCGACGATGACGCCGGGCGCCTTGCTCATCATCACCACCCGATCGGACAGGAAGACGGCTTCGACGATCGAATGCGTGATGAACAGCAGCGTCTTGCGGGTATCCTGCCAGATATGGGCGAGTTCGACATTGAGATCGTCGCGCGTCATGGCGTCCAGCGCGCCGAACGGTTCATCCATCAGCAACAGTTCGGGATCGGCCAGCAGCGCCCGGCAGATCGACGCGCGTTGCCGCATGCCGCCGGAAAGTTCCCACGGGAAACGGTGCTCGAAGCCGCCGAGCCCGAACCGGTTGATCAGCGCCATGGCGCGTTCCCGCTCCTCGGCGCGCGGCTTGCGGGTGAATTCGATCGACAGCAACACGTTGTCCAGAATCGTGCGCCAGTCCAGCAGCACGTCGCGCTGAAACACCATGCCGAGCCGGTCCGGTGGACCATCCAGCACCTTGCCATCGACCACCACCCGTCCCGACGAGACAGTCTCGAGTCCGCCGACCAGCTTCAGCAGCGTGCTCTTGCCGCAGCCGGACGGGCCGACCACGCTGACGAATTCACGCGGACGGATGTCGAGACTGATGTTTTCCAGCGCCGCGACCGGACCGCGCGAGGACAAGTAGGTCTTGCCCACGCGGTCCAGCGAAACGTAGGGAACCGCCGCCATCGCCGGAGCCGCGGTGCTCATGTCACTCGACAAGCGCGTTGGTGTAATAGTCGGCCGCGTTCCAGCCGGCCGCGACGACGCCGGCCGCTTCCATCGATTTCAGCGCGGCTTCCCAATCCTCTTTCGCCTGCCAGCCGATCGGCTTGCCCTTGGTCGCCGGGGTTTCGAAATAGTCCAGCGTCAGCTTGATCTGACTGAGCAGGATGGCTGGATTGAGCCGCGCATCCGGACGCTCGGCGATCATCGCCTTGACGCCGTCATCCGGGTTGCTGCGCAAATGCTGCCAGGCGCGCTGCTGGACCTGGATCAAACGACGCAGTGCGTCGCCCTTGCTGGCGATGACCTCTTCACGCGCAACGAGTCCATAGCTCGGGAAGGTGATGTTGGCATCCGATGCCAGCAGGCACTTCGAGGGCCGCGGCTGCTCCGCCATCGGCAGTGCCGAACCGACGGTGGACATCAGGCCGTCCGCGCGCTTGGCGATATAGGTTCCCCAGAGGGCCGCGGGATCGACGACATCGACCTTGAGGTCATCGCGGGTCAGGCCGCCCGATTTCAGATAGGTGTCGATGAAGGGCGCCCACGGACTTGCCGCGAACACCACCACGGTCTTGCCCCGCAGGTCGGCGACACGCGCCATCGGCGAGTCCTTGTCGACGAGGATGCAAAGGTCGGTGCGGGGCTGAAAGGTGGCGATCGAACGGATGGCGGCTCCCTTGGCGCGCGCCGACCCGACCAGGCCGACCTGCACCTGGCCGACATCGACCTGCCCGGCATTGACGAGCTGGATCGTATTGCCGGAGCCGCGGCCATCCTGAATATCGATGTCAAGCCTGGCTTCCTTGAACCAGCCCTTGTTCTGCGCCAGGTGCATCGCGGCCTGCACGCCCCATGGCGAGAAATCGAGCCGGACGGATAATTTATCCTGTGCCGATGCCGATGAAACCCCGGCTGCAGCAACACTCAGAAGCATCAGGGTCGACAGAATTACTCTTCTCATTTCCCAATCTCCAGTTTGATTATTGTGGGTCGGCGCCGGCGGCTTCAGCCGGCGAAGCTTGCGTGAGATAGCTCAGCACCATTTCAACGACGTGCTGACGGCGCTTGAGCACGCGCCGGCGCGCCGCGAGATCGCGGTCGAGCAGCCAAGACAAGGTGTGCTGATTGGACAGAAAGAAATAGGCGAGCCCGGATATCGACAGATAGAGGTCGACCGCGTCGACATTGGCGCGAAAGACGCCCTCCTCCTGGCCGCGCTTCAGCAGAATCCGGATGGTGTCGAGGAGGCCGCCGTACAAAGCCTTCGTCGAGCTCGAACTCTTCAGGTGCTCGGCATAGTGAATGTTCTCGATGCTCATCAGCCGGATCAGATCGGGGGTGGCGACGAAGTGGTCGAAGGTATTGCTGACAAGCCGCTTCATGCCCTCGACCGGCGGCAGCCCCCGCAAGTCCTGGTCCTGCTGGCGGGCGCGCAGATCGGCATAGATCCGCTCCAGCACCGCCAGGTAGAGCGCGTCCTTGGAGCCGAAATAGTGATAGATCAGGTTCTTGTTGACGCCGCTCTGCTCGGCGATGCGATCGACGCGCCCCCCGCTCAGGCCATGGGTCACAAATTCGATCCTTGCTGCGTCCAGTATTTTGGCGCGGCTGGCTTCCGGGTTCCGGACAATTTTGGGGGCGCGTGACGCCACGTCAAGCTCCATGACGCGCACCCGATGGCTCCGCCGAGGCCGCGCGCTCGGATCGTAGCCGCGCGGTCGCCTCGACGTCCAGCGCACCGCGCGCGCCGAACCGCACTGCATAATGCTGCTCGGCGAACGCGGCTGTGATCTTGCCGTCGAGAAAATCCTCCCGCACCTGCTCCGGCTCGCGCAACAGCGGATTGCCGAAGCCTCCCGCACCGGCCTGTTCATGAATGATCAGCGTATCGCGCATGACGGTCGTGGTGATCTTGCCCGGCAGCGCGCTGCGTTCATTGCCGATCTCGATGAAATTCCGCGACGATCCGCCGGGTTCGCCACCGTTCAGGCCGTAGGGTTGAAACGTGACGCGGTCGGTGCGCAACTGCAGCAGCGCCTCCGGCGCGAGGATGCGATAGCTGCGCCGGACGCCGACACCGCCGCGATACTGGCCCGCACCGCAGCTGTCGGGAACAAACGAGTAATCCTCGATGCGAACCGGATGTTCGGCTTCCATCACTTCCACCGGCATGTTGGACAGGTTCTGCGAGGCGTTGGTGACTGCCTCGAGACCGTCCTTGTCGGGCCGGCCGCCCCACGCGCCGCAGATCATGTCCACGATGATGAACGGCTGCCGGTTGGGCCGCAGCCCGCTGATGCAGATGACGCTGTTGCCGCCCTCCCCCGCCGCCGGCACCTTGTCGGGAACGATTTGGGCGAGCGCGCCCAGCATCGTATCGAACACCCGATAGCCGGTCAGCGCGCGCGCAGCGCAGGGCGCGGGCATCACCGGATTGAGCACCGACGCCTCCGGCGCCTTGACGGTGATGCATCGAAACAGGCCGACATTGTTCGGCACGTCCTTGGCCAGCACGCAGCGAACGCTCAGATAGGTCAGCGAGTGGGTGAAACTGAGCGTCGAATTAAGCGCCCCCTTCACCTGCGGCGAGGAGCCGGTGTAGTCGACCAGCAGGGTGCCGTCGCCGTTGACGGTGATCGCGACCTTGATCGGGATCGGCGCGTCAGAAAAGCCGTCATTGTCGATGTAGTCGACGAAGCGATAGGTCCCCTTCGGCCAGGTCTTGATTTCCCGACGTGTGAGCCGCTCGGCATAGTCGAGCAGTTCCTGCATGTAGGCATCGACCTCCGCGGCGCCGTAGCGCTGCAACAGCTTTTCCAGGCCGCGCTTGCCGACCTGGGCGGCGGCGAACTGCGCCGAGAGATCGCCCCAGACCCGGTCCGGCACCCGGACGTTGATCTTGATCAGGGCCTCGAGCGTGGTGTTGAGAACGCCGCGATCGTAAAGCTTGAGCGGCGGAATGCGCAGCCCTTCCTGGTAGATCTCGGTCGAGTCGGACGCGTTCGAGCCCGGCACCCGGCCGCCGACATCGGTGTGATGGCAGATCACCACCGCGAAGGCATGCCGCTCGCCGCCAAAGAAGATCGGCACAAACATGAAGATGTCCGGCAGGTGCATGCCGCCGTGATAGGGATCGTTCATGATGACGACGTCGCCATCATGCAGATCGCCCTCGAATTTCGCCAGTACCGACGCCATGGCCTCCGGGATCGCTCCGAGATGCTGGGCAATGGTCTTGGCCTGCGCCACCATCTGGCCGTCGCCGGCGCAAAGGGCCGCGGAGAAATCCATCACATCCTTGACGATCTCCGAACGCGCGATCCGGACCACGGTGTAGGCCATGTCGTCGGCAATCGAATCCAGTCCGCTCTTGATGACTGCAAAGGTGATCGGATCTACCTTCATGCTTCGAACTCCAGAACGATGCAGCCGATCGCATCCTTGTGCGCCTTCGCGTCGGGCGGCACGACGATGGTGGCGTCGAACTCCTCGACGATCAGCGGTCCCTGCCGGGGTGAAGCGCCCAGCGCGTTGCGGTCTGCGATCGCGACGGCCACCGCGGGCTCGCCTCTCGCGAAGGATACCGGCCGCGTGCCGGACCGGGACGACCCCGCCCGCGCGGCGATCTTCATGGCGCCGAAGTCCAGGCGATTGTCGCGCAAGCCACGTCCTGCGACGCGCACCTTCATCAATTCCATCGGAGTCGAGTCGCGATAGCCGTAGGTCTTGAAGTATTCGGCGACGAACCGTTCGCGGATCTGCGCGAAATCCTCGCCCTCGAACGGCACGGTGAGTTCGGTGGCCTGCCCTTCATGGCGCAAATCCGCTTCCCAGAGAAACGCGGTGCGTTCGGCCTGGTAGCCGTCGGCCGCGAGCTGCGCGGCGACCTGCCTGCGCAGTTCCTGCTTGATCGCCTGCAGATCGGCGACGCTCATCCGGTCGAGCCGCTGGCTTACCGTCTTCAGCGCCGTATGCTCGATGTCGGAGGCGAGCATGCCGAGCGCGCTGAAGATGCCCGACATCGGCGGAATAACCACGCGCGGAATCCCGAGTTGCCGTGCCAGATCGGGCGCGTGCACGCCGCCATTGCCGCCGAACGCCATCAGCGTGAGATCGCGGGGGTCCAGCCCGCGTTCGACGGTAACCGCGCGGATCGCGCGCGCCATCGCGGCATTGGCCACGGCCCGGATGCCATGTGCCGCGTCCAGCATCGGCAACCCCAGCGGATCGCCGACATGGACGCGGATGGCCTGCTCGCTCAGCGCGCGATCGATATGGAGCTTGCCGCCCGCCAGCGAGGTCGCGTTGATGAAGCCCAGCACCACATTGGCATCGGTCACGGTCGGGCGGTTATTGCCGAGGCCGTAACACGCCGGTCCGGGCATGGCGCCGGCCGACTGCGGCCCGACGACCAGCAGACCGCCCTTGTCGATGCCGGCGATCGAACCGCCGCCGGCGCCGACCTCGGCGATGTCGATCGCGGGCACCTTGAGCATGTAACCGCCGGCCTTGATGAAGCGGCTCGATGTCGAGATGCCGTCGCGAAACTCGTATTCGGAGGTCATGCTGGGGCGGCCGTCCTCGATGATGACGGCCTTGGCGGTGGTCCCTCCCATATCGAACACGATGACATCGCGGTCGTTGCGCGCAACCCCGAGCCTGGCCGCGCCGATCACGCCGCCGGCGGGACCGGAGGCCACCACCAGCACCGGCTTTTCGCAGGTCACGTTCGCGGCCAGCATGCCGCCGTTCGAGGTCATGACCAGGATCGGCGCCGCGACGCCGATGGCACGAAGTCCCGATTCGAGCCGCTGCAGATAGCTGCGCATGGCGGCCAGCAAATAGGCGTTCACCACCGTCGTGCTGGTGCGTTCATATTCCTTCATTTCCGGCAGCACGGCGCAGGACGTGGTAACCAGCAGATGCGGGAAATTTGCGCGAATGACGGCTTCGGCCTGCAACTCGTGAGCCGGGTTGCGATAGCTGTTGATGAAGGCGATGGCGACCGCTTCGATATCCTCGGCGACCAGCGCCTTGCCCGCGGCGATCACGCCGGCCTCCGACAGCGGCTCGACCGTTGAGCCGTCCGCCGCCATGCGTTCGGTGACTTCCATGCGATGCCGTCGCGGCACCAGCGGCTTCGGCTTTTCCCAGGTCAGGTCGAACATGTCGGGCATGCGGATGCGGCCGATCTCCAGCACATCGCGAAAGCCGCGGGTGGTGATCAGGCCGGTCTTCGCGCCCTTGCGCTGCAGAATGGTGTTCGAGCCGACGGTGGTCCCGTGCAGCACTTCGGCAATGGCGCCGGGCGGGATCGACAGCTCTGCCAACAACTGCCCGACGCCTTCGATCACGGCGACGCTTGGATCGGAAGGGGTCGAGGAAATCTTGCTCTGGTGGATCAGCCCGGCGTCGGTCAGAAGGGCGATATCGGTAAAGGTACCGCCGATATCGATCGCAATCCTGAACCTGTTGTCCGACGACGACGCCATTCGACCCTCAAACTTATATTACTAACTAGTTAGTCAATACGGCGATCGGGAAAGTGTCAAGGCGACTTTTCAGGCGCTGCGGCTAAATTGGGTGCAGCCCGGGCTGGCATGGTGGCGCAGAAGGACGGCGCCGATCTGCACCGCCCCTATTGCAGGAGAACCGGAAGATTGAGAGGCCCGCGGAAACCGAAGCCGTGCCAGCGCACGCCGGCGGGATCGGGCAATGTCATATTGGGGAAGCGCTCGAACAGCATGGGGAGCAGGATGACGCCGACGGTTCGCCGCGACAGGTGGGCACCCGCGCAATGATGCGGACCGTTGCCAAAGGACTGATGGGGATTGGGGTCGCGCAGCGCGTTGTAGTTTTCGCCATCTTCGAAGGCATCCTCGTCCCGGTTGGCCGACGCCTGGATCGTCATCACGGTATCGCCCTTCGGGATCAGGTGCCCGCGTATTTCCGTGTCCTCCATCACCAGCCGTGAACTGACCTGGATCGGCGCCACCCACCGCACCCCTTCCTCGAAGGCGGAGCGCCATTTGCCGGCCGAACGCACCGCCTCAAGCTGTTCCGGATGGGTCAGCAGGCCGTAGAGGATCGTCAGCAACGCGTCGCGCGGCTCGTTGATGCCGCCGCCGATCGCGATCTTCACATTGGCGATGATCTGGCTTTCCGGAATCGGATTCTTCGCGTTCACCATGAACGACAGCGCCGAGGAATCCGGTTCGGCGCGCACGCGCGCGGCATTGGCGCGGATACATGCGTCCATCTGCGCATTGGCGATGTCGGTCGCTTCGAAGGGACCCGGCGTCCAGCCGAAATTGCCGGCGCCGTCGATCAGCGTCTGCGACCAGCGCTGCATGTCGTCGTCGCTCGCATCTGGAACGCCCATCGCATGCGCCAGAATTCGCGCGGCCAGCGGTCCGGCGAGAGCGGGAAAGAGATCGACGATCTCGCCGCGCGGCAACCGGTCGAGATAATCCGCGGCCAGTTGCTCATACAGCGGCGCCCATACCGATTCGATGGTCTTCGGCATCAGGGCCGGCATCATCGCCATGCGTTCGCTGCGGTGCTCGTCGTGGTCCTTGCGCATCAGCGTCCGGGCGAGAAAGGCGCGCTCCATCGGCGTGTTTGGATCGTTCGAGCTGAACAAGGCCGCGTTGTCCTTCACGAGCCTGGTATCGGTGGCCTTGGTGAGGAAGGTGCGGCCGACGGATTTGACCCGCAACACCGGCGCTTCGCGTCTCAGGCGCCGGTAGATCGGATAGGGATCGCGGGTGAGCTCCGCGATCGTGATGGTCTCGTCCAGGGGAGCCAGGCCCGCGGTCGTCATGTGGTGATCCTGTCCGGCTGCGGGCAATTATCTGCCGACGCGGACCATAATTGCCGGCCCGAAACGGCGCAATCCTGTCTCCATCGGATCGACGTCAGATGCTGGCTTTGAGGGCCAGTCGTACCTACATAGAAATTCAACCTGAAAGTCACCAATGACAGCACTGTCCATTCTCGACCTCGTCCGCGTTACCGAGGCCACCGATGCGCGCGGCGCGCTCGACAACGCCCGCGACCTGGCGGCCCATGCCGAGGGCTGGGGCTATCGCCGGTTCTGGGTGGCCGAGCATCACAACATGCCCGGCATCGCCAGCGCCGCGACATCGCTGGTGATCGCCCACATCGCCGCGGGCACCCGGCACATTCGCGTCGGCGCCGGCGGCATCATGCTGCCCAACCACGCGCCGATCATCATCGCCGAACAGTTCGGAACGCTGGCGCGACTATTCCCGGGCCGCATCGATCTCGGCCTCGGCCGCGCGCCCGGCACCGATCAGGTGACGGTCCAGGCGCTGCGCCGGACCCTTGGCGGCTCGGACAATTTTCCGCAGGACGTGCTCGAGCTGCAGGCCTATTTCGCCGCCGTGGTGCCCGGCCAGCGGGTGCAAGCCGTGCCGGCGGCGGGCACCGACGTCCCGCTGTGGATCCTGGGGTCGAGCACCTACGGCGCCCAACTCGCCGCCGCGCTCGGCCTGCCCTATGCCTTCGCGTCGCATTTCGCCCCGGCCGAGCTCATGCCCGCGCTCGATATCTACCGCAGCCACTTCAAGCCTTCAGCCCAGCTCGCACGGCCCCATGCCATGGTGGGGGTCAACATCGTCGCGGCCGATACCGAACGCGAGGCGCGGCGATTGGCGACGACGCAACAGATGTCCTTTGCGAATATCTTCCGTGGCGCGCGCGGCCTCAGCCGTCCGCCGATCGACGATATCGAAAGTTACTGGTCGCCGATGGAAAAAGCCCAGGCCATGCAGATGCTCGCCCGCACCATCATCGGAACGCCCGATAGCGTCCGCGCCGGTATCGACGCGCTGGTCAGCGAGACCGGCGCCGACGAGTTGATGATCGTGTCCGACGTGTTCGATCACGACGCGCGGCTGCATTCGTACCGATTGATCGCCGGGGTCGCAGGCGCAGCGGGTTGAGCGGATCCGTTACAAGTCGTGTTATGGTGTGAATGGCGCCCGCGCAAAAGTCTTGAGCCGCGCGCGAACCGGTCATCGACCACGGCAGTAGGGCGTCGCTACGCCTGCGGCGGATAGCGCTCGAAGCTGGGCAGTTCGTGCGCGCTTTCCATCCAGCGAAGCCGTTCGGCGACCTGAATATGCACCACGGCCGGAACGGCATCCGGATCGTCATAGGTCCCGCTCTGAACATCGATGAGGCCCGGCAACACATTCTCGTTGATGTAGAAGAGCCCCGTGCCGCAGTTCGCGCAAAAATGCCGCCGGCCATGTTCCGAGGATTCATACACCTTCGGCTGCCCTTTCGTCACCTCGACCGCATCCTTTGCGTACATCGTCCAGCCGACCATCGGCGCGCCGGCGTGACGCCTGCAGTCGCCGCAGTGGCACAGCGCATGAACGATCGGGTCACCCTCCACCTGATAGCGGATGGCGCCACAGTGACATCCACCGGTGATGTTGCTCATGTGTCCCCCCATCGACGGAACCAGCCCGTTGCCTCTAATCATTTTCCAGATTTGCGGCTTCAAAGAGGCAGATGGAAGCCAACGTCCTTTCGGTTCGGCAGCCCTAAGCCGATTTGCGCACCGCGTTGTCGACCAGCGTCTTGCCGAGCGACCAGATCGCACCGGGGACCTTGTGGCTGGCGGCGATAACGGAATCGAACGCGGTCTCGATCCACCTGCAGTCGTCTTCGGTGATGGTCAGCGGCGGCAACAGCTTGATGGTGTGGCTGCCGTGGCCGGAGACCTGGGTCAGGATCTTGTGTTCCTTGAACAGCGGCACCGTGATGAGCTGGCAGAACAGTCCCTTGTTCGCGCTCTCCAGCAGATTCCACGATGCCTTCAGCTTGAGCGATTTCGGCGGGCCGAATTCGACACCGATCATCAGTCCCTTGCCGCGGACGTCCTTCATCAATTCATAGCCCGGGATCATTGCTTTCAGCGCCAGCCTGAGTTCGGCGCCGCGCCGCGCCGTCTGCTCAACCAGTTTTTCGGCTTCCATCACCTCGAGCGTCGCGATGCCGGCCGCCATTGCCAGATCGTTCTTCGCGAAGGTCGAGCCGTGCACCACCGCGCGGTCCATCTGATTGAAAATCTTGTCGAAGATGCTCTTGCGCGTCAGCAGCGCGCCGATCGGAACGTGGCCGCCCGACAGCGCCTTCGCCAGCAGCACCATGTCGGGTTCGACGTTCCAGTGCTCAACCGCGAGGAATTTGCCGGTGCGGCCGATGCCGGTCTGGATCTCGTCGGCGATGAGCAGCGTGCCATATTTGCGGCACAGCGCCGCCGCCCCGGGCAGGAAGTCGTCGCCGGGAATGTTGACGCCCTTGCCCTGGATCGGCTCGACGATGAAGGCCGCGACCTGGCGCGACGACAGCGCCTGTTCGAGGGCGGCGAGATCGTCAAAGGGAATCGGGGTGCAGCCGGGCAGCAGCGGCTCGAACCCGGCGCGGAAATTCGGATCGTCGGTGAGCGACAATGCGCCATAGGACAGGCCGTGGAAGGCATGCTCGCAGTACACGATGCCGGGCCGGCCGGTGGCGCCGCGTGCGAACTTGATCGCGGCCTCGACACACTCGGCGCCGGAATTGGCGAAAAACACCTTGTCGAGATAAGGCGCGTATTTGAGCAGGCGCTCGGCCAGCACGCCGGCCAGCGTGGAGACGTCGAGTTGCACGAGATTGGGCAGGTCGGCGTCCAGCACGCTCTTCAGGGCCCGGCGCAGCACCGGGTGGTTGCGGCCAATCGCAAAAACGCCAAATCCGCTCAGTAGATCGAGATAGCGTTCACCATCGCGATCGAACAGGTACTGGCCCTGCCCTTTCTGAAAGCCGACGTCATACCCAATGGTCTTGAGAACCCGTACGAGTTGCTCGTTCAGATGGCGCGTATGCATGGAACCGCGCTGTGCCTGGCGCTCCACAAACATCTCGGAAACGTCTAGATTCGGATATATCATCAGCTACATAGGTCGTTTGCCGGGCATTTCGTCAACTGAAAACTCCCGATCTGGCGTTTGGACAGCGCTCGAATCAACCGCAAGCCACAGGTTAGAATCATGTCGCACTGCCAAGGAAAAATCATGCGTAGCGTAGCATTCTCAGCTTTTTTTATGGCGACCGGCATTGCAGCGGCCCTGGCCGCAGATCCGACCGGCGACTGGCGGGTGGCCGACGGTGTCGCCAACATCCGCGTTGCCGAATGCAATGGCCAGATGTGGGGCGCGGTAGCCTGGGAGAAGACGCCGGGCGGCCGCGACAGGAACAATCCCGATGTCACAAAGCAGAGCAGACCGACTTTGGGCATGCCGATCCTGATCGCCATGAAGAAGAAGCCTGCCGTCGAGCAGTGGGAAGGCCAAGTCTACAACGCCAAGGACGGCCAAATGTACGCCACAACGATCAAGCCGGTCGGCACCGATCAGATAGAGATACAAGGCTGCGTGCTGGGTTTCCTTTGCGGCGGCGAAACCTGGACCCGCGTCTCGGGCCCGATCCCCTCGAGCCCCGCCAACAGCATGGCCAAGGGCGCGCCGAAGGGAGCGGCAACGCCTGTCAGGGCGGCGGCGCCGCAGGCCACACGCCCCGCCCCGCCGAACCCCGTAGCCAGGACCACAGGTGCGGCCAGCCCGGCTCCCAAAGCCGGTCAGAAGCAGGCAGCCGGCCAGCCCGGCGACATCGGCGATATCTGCCTACTCCCCGACATCGCGCGGTTTGCCCATTAGCGCCGGCTGGAACAGCAGCACCGCTGCGAGCGTGATGACGAACGAGATCGCCAGCAGTTTGCCCATGCTGGCGGTTCCGGGATGGCTGGACAGCCACAGACTTCCGAACGCCGTGGCGGTCGTCAGCGCGCTGAAGAAGATCGCCCGCGTCAGGCTGGTCTGCAGCAGGTTGGTGCGGCCCGCCCGCCAGGCCGTGACGTAGTAGATCTTGAATGCAACGCCGACGCCGAGCAGCAGCGGCAGTGCCACGATGTTGGCGAAGTTGAGCGGCAGCCCGATCAGCACGCAGATTTCCAGCGTCACCGCTCCCGCCACCAGCAGCGGCACCATGGTATTGAGCACGTCCGTGACGCGCCGCAGCGCCAGCCAGAGCAGCAGGCTGATCACCACCAGCGCCCCGATGCCGGCGTAGATGAATGCCTTCACGATGGTTTCGCCCGATTTGAGAATCGAGATCGGTCCGCCGACCGCATTCGGCTCGGCGGCCAGCACCGCGTTGGCAAAGGTGCGCAGGGTTTCGTTGTCGTTGGGATCGCCGCGCGGCAGCGCCTCGACGCGCATCAGGCCATCCTTGGTCTTCCAGCCGGCCACCAGACCCGCCGGCAGGGTTTCCAGGCTTACCGGCTCGGCCTGCAGCGAACTCTTGAGCTGATCGAGCACCACCTTCAGCGGCGTGACGAAAATGGCCTGGACCTTGTCGCGCATCGCCTCGTTCGCGTCGGCGAGTTTCGACAGCGCGTCGGCCAGCCGCCGCGATGCCGTTGCGCCGGGGCCCTTGTCGTCGCCGGCGGCCCTGCGCAGGGCTTCCGCCGATCCCTTCAGGGAAGCGACGTTCTCCTCGTCGGTGGGCGCTTCATCGATCGAATCGGGATTGAGTGCGGGAAGCAGTACCTTCGCGCCTTCCGAGATCAGTTTCAGCTTGGCCGGCTGTTCCTGCGGCACGAAACTGTCCAGCGACATCACGCGAAGCACTTCCGGAACCTTTTCCAACCTGGCTTCAATCTTCTTGGCGTCGGCTTCCGAATTCGTCATCACGTCGATGGCGTTGGCGCCGGTGTTCGGATCCTTGCGCAGATCGAGAAAGGTCGCGATCGATTCAACCTGCGAATTGCGTAGGTTGATCGGGTTGAAATCGAATTTCAGGAAATACAGCAGCGGCAGGCCCGCCACCACGAGCAACAGGGTGCCGGCGATGATGGGGATACGTTGCTTTTCCAGGAAGTAATCGACCGGGGCCAGAAAGGCGTAACCGACCGGTTCCATCTCGCCCGGCGGGTTGAGCATTTTCAGCAACGCCGGCAGCACCGTGATACTGCTTAAATACGCGATCAGCATGCCGGCACCGGCGATCATGCCGAGTTCCGAGATGCCCTTGTAGTCGGTCGGCAGGAAGCAGAGGAATCCGGCCGCAGTTGCCATCGCGGCGAGCGACAGCGGAACCGCTGAACGTTCGGCCGCATTTGCCAGCGCCTGCGCCAGGTCGTCGTTCTTGAAGCGCTCGGAGCGGTAGCGCACGCTGAACTGGATTCCGAAATCCACGCCGAGCCCGACGAACAATACGGCAAAGGCGATCGAGAGCAGGTTCAGCGAACCCACCATCATCAAGCCCACCGCCGTGGTGATCGCAAGCCCGATGAAGAGATTCAGGAACACCGCGAAGATGATCTTCGACGAATGCAGCGCCATCCAGAGAATGATGAGCACGACGAGTATGGTGCCGATGCCGTTGACGACGGCGCCCTCCTGAACCGTCGCAAACTCCTCGTTGGCGATCGGAACCGGCCCTGTCAGCCTGACCCGGGCGCCATACTCGCTCGCGAAATTGAGGTCGGTGGCGGCCTGCCGGATCGCGTCGGTTGCGGCCTTGCCGGGTTCCAGCGCGTTGAAATCGAGGATCGGCTTGAATTCGATGAAGGCGCGCTTGTCGGAATCGGTCAGCGGCTTGTCGCTCGTGAGCTCACGCCACGAGAATGTCGCGGTACCCTTGCTCAATGCGTTCTCGACCGTCTGGGCGATCAGGTTGAAGGGCCGCTCGGTGCTGTCGAGCTTGACCTGCCCACGCGCGATGCCGGCCAGGCCGGTTTCAAGCGCGCCGGTCAGGCCGCGAATGCTGGGATCGCCGGCCATGATCTCGATCAGGGGAGCCGCGGAAGCAAACTGGCTGGTCAGCTTGCCGACCTCGTCCACCGGGAGGAACAGCAGCCCGTTCTTCTCGAAAAATTCCCCGGAGCCGAGCGGCTGAACCGATTCGAAGTTCTTGGTATCGCCCGCGAGTTTGCGCGCCAGCGCAGCGCTTGCCGTGCTGGTAAGTTCCGGCGTCGGCGCCTCGATGACGGCAAGGATGGTGCGGTCCCGATCGAACGCCGCGAGGAACTGGTTGTCGCGCTTGCGCCAATCCAGCTCGGGCGAAATCAGGGTGTTGATGTCGGTGTTGATGGAGAAGTTTCGGGCTGTGTAGAAGCCCGATGCGATCGCGAGGACGAGTGCGATCAGGACAGTTGGCAGGGCAAAGCGCGTGCAAGCCTTAACAATCGTAACGACAAAACTTGTCAGCACATCTATTCTTTCTGATGTTATCCGCGTGCCGGAAACGCCCGCTGTCTACTCGAGTTCCGCAGGCCGATCTAATGTTGTTTTTGAGGACATTTGAGTGGGTGCATGACCAAATAGCGCAAATTAAGCCGAAACTGCGCTGCCAGCTGATATAGTCCGAACCGTCGGCCATAAAGTAACCAACCAGTGAGGTTGCGCGCTCACCCGCAGCGGTCCTGTATTATAATACCCTTCAGCTGCTTAACGCCGTTGCATGATTGTGTTGCACGACGTCTTTTCTATTCAACGGTTTTTTGCCACAAAGTCCTGTCTCTCCATAGACTTGGGCAGTCGGACAATTCTGACCAACCGGGCGTGGTGCGGATATTGCAAATCCGGTGGACCGGACCCGGACCGGTGATGATGATTGACCGGTCAGAAAGAATGAGTTTGGTGCAATTTGCTTAACGGGCATCCCATGGAAGTTTATCTGGCGCAGCCGCGGGGTTTTTGCGCGGGCGTGGTACGTGCGATCGAGATCGTCGAGCGCGCGCTCGAGAAATACGGCCCGCCGGTCTATGTCCGGCACGAGATCGTCCATAACAAATACGTGGTCGAAAGCCTCAAGGGCAAGGGCGCCATCTTCGTCGAGGACCTGTCGGAGGTACCACCCCTGGCGGTCACGGTATTCAGCGCACATGGCGTCGCACGGAGCGTCGAGGAGGAAGCGGCCGTGCGCGGCCTGCCGGTGCTCAACGCCACCTGCCCCCTGGTTACCAAGGTCCACAACCAGGGCAAACGCTATATGTCGAAAGGCCGGGCGCTCATCTTGATCGGTCACGCCGGCCACCCCGAGGTCGAGGGAACCATGGGACAGGTTCCCGGCCCGGTCACGCTGGTCCAGAATGTCGACGACGTCGGTACCCTGACGCTGCCGACCGACACCCCGGTGGCCTATATTACCCAGACCACGCTCAGCGTGGACGACACCAAGGACATTATTGCCGCCCTCCAGGCCCGATTTACGGATATTCAAGGCCCGGACATCCGGGATATCTGCTATGCGACACAGAACCGCCAATCTGCGGTAAGGGATTTGAGTAAGCTCGTGGATGTCATCCTGGTGGTGGGGGCCACCAACAGTTCCAACTCAAACAGGCTGCGCGAGATCGGCACCGAGGTCGGGGTCGCCAGCTATCTCATTGCCGACGGAAGCGAGCTGAACCCGGAGTGGCTCAAGGACGCCAGAGCCGTCGGCATCACCGCCGGCGCCTCGGCACCCGAGGTTCTGGTCGACGACGTGATCGAGGCCCTGCGGCGGATCGGACCGGTCAAGTTATCGGTGCTGCCGGGCCGGGAAGAAAACATCGAATTCCGGCTTCCAGCCGAACTGACTGCGGGTTGATCCAAATTCGCTACCAAAGTCCAGAAAGAAAATTTGTAATGGCAATACCCTTCTTCAAAGAGTTGCGTATCGGCGGCTACATGATGAAGCAGAAGCTGCTCGGCCGGAAACGCTATCCGCTGGTGCTGATGCTCGAGCCGTTGTTTCGCTGCAACCTCGCCTGCGTCGGCTGCGGCAAGATCGACTATCCCGACGCCATCCTCAACCGTCGCATGTCGGCGCAGGAATGCTGGGATGCCGCCGACGAATGCGGCGCGCCGATGGTGGCGATTCCCGGCGGCGAGCCGCTGATCCACAAGGAAATCGGCGAGATCGTCCGCGGCCTGGTGGCGCGCAAGAAATTCGTGTCGTTGTGCACCAACGCGCTGCTGCTGGAAAAGAAGCTCGATCTGTTCGAGCCGTCGCCCTATCTGTTCTTCTCGGTGCATCTCGACGGCCTGAAGGACCACCACGACAAGGCAGTGTCGCAGAAGGGCGTGTTCGATCGCGCGGTCTCGGCGATCAAGGCCGCCAAGGCGAGGGGTTTCGCAGTCAACGTCAATGCCACCATCTTCGACGGCCATGCTGCCGAGGACATCGCCAAGTTCCTCGACTTCACCACCGAGCTTGGGGTCGGCGTCTCGATGTCGCCGGGCTACGCCTATGAGCGCGCGCCCGACCAGGAGCACTTCCTCAACCGCACCAAGACCAAGAAGCTGTTCCGCGACGTGTTCGCGCTCGGCAAGGGCAAGAAGTGGAATTTCATGCATTCCGGCCTGTTCCTGGATTTCCTTGCCGGCAATCAGGAATATGAGTGCACCCCCTGGGGCATGCCGGCGCGCAACATTTTCGGCTGGCAGAAGCCCTGCTACCTGCTCGGAGAAGGCTACACCAAGACCTTCAAGGAATTGATGGAGACCACCGACTGGGAGACCTACGGCACCGGCAAATACGAGAAGTGCGCCGACTGCATGGCGCATTGCGGCTACGAGCCGACCGCAGCCAACGCGGCGCTGGCCAATCCGTTGAAGGCGATGTGGGTGGGGCTGCGCGGTGTCAGGACCACGGGTCCGATGGCGCCGGAGATCAGTCTCGATCACCAGCGCCCGGCGCAGTACATCTTCTCGGCGGAAGTGCAGAAGCGGCTGTCGGATATCCGCCGTGACGAGGCCGAAGCGGCTGCCGCCAAGGCGCAGCAGAAGGCCTCGACCGCCGCCTGATTCGATCAGGCAATGAAACGCAAAACGGGGCGCGATGCCGATCGCGCCCCGTTTTCGTTTTGCGGACGTTTCAGTGGTTCAGAACTCCGCCGTGGCGAACCCTTCGCCTCCGAGCAGAAAGCTCCGGGCGTCGCGCAGGCTCTTCAGCGCACGATTGAAATCGATCCCGGTCGAGACCAGCGCGCGCAGTGTCAGCGGGTTGCGGGCGACGCCGCTCAGCACCTTGCGCAGATCGATATCGCCATTCGGTTTGATTGCGGCCATCGCCAGCGCAGGCAAGGCCCGGTTGGCGGGGTCGCTGATGACGCGCAGGGCGGCGAACGGCAAACCGGCCTCGGCCGCGTAGGCGGCGGCGATATGGCTTTCCATATCGACAGCGGCAGCGCCCGTCTCCAGGCGCAGCGCGGCTTTGCAGGCCCGCGCGGCGATTACCCGCTCGACGCCGGCAAGACCGCCCCGGACCACGCGCCGGCGCCCGAGCGCGACGCTGGCGATCAGTTCCTCATTGAGCGCCAGACCCGCCATCCAGCGGGTATCGCCGGCCAGCACCTCGGTCGCCACCACGACGTCGCCTGATTTCAGACTGGGATCCAGACCGCCCGCGACTCCGAAGCTGATGACGCCCCGGATCGTCGACGGGTCGAAAACGGTCAGCAGCGTCCGCAATTGCCTGGGATCGCTACTGCTGCAAATGACGGTCAAGCCGGGGCCGGCCGCTATGCGAGCCTCCTGCACCAATCCGGTCACAATCAGCACCGGCCGCGGATCATTTGAATTGCCCGCGAACGCGTGGTCCCCCGCCCCCAAAATCACATTCCGACCCCTACCACCTTGCTGTTGGTGTTCCGCAAATTCCGGTACCGCGCCAAAGCCCAGAGCGGAAAGAATTTCGGATAGCCATGATAGCGCAGATAAAACACCCGAGGGAACCCCGTTGCCGTGTAGCGTTGCTCGTCCCACAGCCCTTTTTCGGTCTGTGTGCCTATTAGGTACTCCACGCCACGCGCGACGGCCGGATGTCCGACCTCGCCCGCCGCCATGAGACCAAGCAAGGCCCATGCCGTTTGCGAAGCGGTGGTGGGGGCTCCCTCGAATCCCTTGTAGTCGAGCCGGTAGCTGACGGCATCTTCGCCCCAGCCGCCGTCCGCATTCTGGATCGACAGCAGCCAGTTCACGGCCTTGCGCATCGCGGGGTCCTGATGGTCGACGCCGGCGGCGTTCAGCGCGCACAGCACCGACCAGGTTCCGTAGATGTAGTTAAGCCCCCAGCGGCCATACCAGGACCCCTCCGCCAGCTGGGTCCGGCGCAGATAGTCGACGCCGTCGGCGACGGCCTTGCTGGTCTGCGCGGTCTCGCCGAGCTGTGCCAGCATCGAGACGCAGCGGGCGGTGACATCCTCGGTCGGCGGATCGAGCAGCGCGCCGTGATCGGAGAACGGAATGTTGTTGAGGTAGTATTCGAGATTGTTGACGTCGAAGGCGGCCCAGCCGCCATCGCTGCTTTGCATCCCCTCGATCCATTCGCGGCCGCGGGCGATCGCGACATCGTATTCCGGATCGTGGCTGGTGCGCCGGGCGCGGTCCATCGCCATTACCACGACCGCGGTGTCGTCGAGGTCGGGATAGTAGGCATTGTTGTACTGGAATGCCCAGCCGCCGGGGCGAACCTCCGGCCGCTTCACGGCCCAGTCTCCCTTGACGTCCAGAACCTGCCGGGGCTTCAGCCAGTCGAGGCCCTGCTTGGCCGGCGCCAGCGCCGCTTCGCTGCCGGCTTCGAACAGGGCATGACAGCTCAGCGCGGTGTCCCACACCGGCGAAACGCAGGGCTGGCAATAGGCCTCCTGCAAGCCGATCACCAGGAGCTTGTCGATGCCTCTTCGGGTGATGGCGCGCGGCGGATAGTCGGCGGGCTTGCCCAGCACCTCATACATCATCACCGTGTTGGCCATCGGCGGATAGATGGCACCGAGGCCATCTTCGCCATTCAGCCGTTCCTCGATGAAGGCGACGGCGGCATCGATCGCGCGGGCGCGCAGCTTCTTCGGAAACAGCGGCTCAAGCGTCCTCAGGATGCCGTCGAGGCTGCGGAACAGATAGAACCAGCCCGCGCTCTGATGCGGCGCCTTGGCGGTCATCCCGATCGAATGCGGCGGCTGCAGGAACAACTCGTCGATGCCGATGCCGCTGACGTTCTTGGCGCGCGGCTTCAGCGCCGCCAGCACCATCAGCGGCACGATGGTGGTACGCGCCCAGTAGGAGATCTTGTTGAGGTGAAACGGCGACCACATCGGCAGCAGCATGATCTCGACCGGCAATACCGGCACGCTGCGCCAGGTCAGCACCCCGAACATCGACAGCATGAAACGGGTGAAGACATTGCTGTGAATGGCGCCGCCACGCGAGCGGATTGCCTCGCGCGCCCGCGCCATATGCGGCGCATCCGGAGCATCGCCGATCATCTTCAGCGCGAAATAGGCCTTCACGCTTGCGCTCATTTCGAAAGCGCCGTCATGCACCAGCGCCCAGCCGCCATGGGCGCCCTGAATGCGGCGCAGATAGTTGGCGATCTTGCCCTCGAGTTCGCGGTCGACGGGCTCGCCGAGATAGTGGCGGAGCAGCACATATTCCGAGGGGATGGTGCAATCGGCTTCCAGCTCGAACACCAGATGCCCGTCCGGCTGGCGGTAGCCGAGCAAGCCCTGCGTCGCCGCCGCGATGCTCGCCTCCAGGGCGCCACCGCTTTCATTGCCAACTGATTTGTTGCCGGAATGCATGTTCGACCTCAATATTGCCCTGCCCGGTCTCACTGGAAACCCGAGGTAATGCCGTCCCCGGTCAGGCCTTCGCTCAGGCCTTGCGCATGGCGAGGACGAGATCGGCGGCGCGGTTGCCCGACCTTACCGATCCCTCGATGGTCGCCGGCAACCCCGTATCAGTCCAGTCGCCGGCAAGAAACAGGTTTTTGTGGGCCGTGACAGGGCCCGGCCGCAGTGCGTTCTGCTCCGGCGTGGCCTCGAAGGTGGCGCGTCGCTCGCGCACGATCTGCCAGGCCGGCAATCCGCCCTCGACGCCCGCCGCCTTGCAGATATCCCGCCAGATCGCCTGTGCCAGTTCCTCGCGCGGCATGTCCACCAGGCGGTCGCCATTGCTGATGGTGACCGACAGGCGCTGCGGAAACGCGAACAGCCACTCCACCATTCCGCCGACCACACCCAGGAGAGCCGGCTGACCCTTCGGCGGATCAAAGCGGAAATGCGCATTGACGATGGCGCGGTATTTGGTGGGGGTTTTCAGGCCAGGCAGCAGCGCGGCGGCAGGGCGTGGCGGAACCGCCAACACCACGGCGTCGCCGGGCTGCACCGCAACGTTGTCGGCGCCGAATTTAAGTTCACCGACGCGGTCCGCGGAAACCGCGAATTCGCGCAGCTCATGCCCGAAGGAGATGCTGGCGCCCTTGGACTGCAACAGCTTGATCGCGGGCTCGACCAGCACCGCGCTGAGGCCGTCGCGCGCGATCAGGGGTCGACAAGCCGTGCCTCCCGCCAGCAGCGTTTCGCGCACCACCGCGCCGGCGAGCCCCGCGGACCCCTCCGGCGGGTCGACGTTTAGCGCCGCCAACAGCAGCGGCTGTACCAGCCGCTGATAGAGCGTTCCCTCGCACGGGATCGCGTCGCCTACCCGTCTGCTCCGCGCTGACCAGATCAGCGGCATCAATGCCAGATAATCGAGCACGCCGGTATCCGGGACACGGCGCGCCTCGTCGAAAATCCACAGCGGCAGCCGGCTCTCGCCGAGATCGAGCTGCCAGCGCTGCCCGGTCGCGAGATCGACGAACGGAAATTGCGCACGCTTCGGCCCGACCAGGCCAGCTTCGGTGCCGATCGACCTCGCGTAGTCGACCGCGGCACGGTTGCCCGAGAGCAACAGGTGGTTGCCATTGTCGATGGTGAGGTTGGTCGCCGCATCGAAATAGGAACGGCAGCGGCCGCCGGCCTGCTGCGTGGCCTCGTGCAGGTGCACCCGGTAATCGGCGTTCGCCAGCCGCACGGCGGCCGACAGGCCCGAGATTCCAGCGCCTACAATATGGACGGTCTTTTGCATCAGATGAACGCGTATCGGAGGAGGATCATGATGCGGGCCATCTTGTTGAGGCGGACCGGCGCGCGCGGCACGGCGAACCCCCTGGCAACAAGCAGCTCCAGGATCGCGCGATAATATTTCGACATGATCCGGGGCGCGCGCACCACCCGCCGCGGATTGCTGCGCATGATCTCGTCGGCCTTCTCGAAATGCATCCGCGCCCGCGCCACCAGCGGCACGCATACTTTCGGCAGCGCCGGATCGACGATGACCCTCGCCGGATCGGTCGAGGTGATGCCGGCATGCAGCAGTCCCTCGAGCGGCAGATAGAGACGCCCGATGCCGGCGTCTTCATCGATATCGCGCAGGATGTTGGTCAATTGCAGCGCACGGCCAAGATGATGCGCAAGCTGGATACCGTCGGCTTCGGCGAGGCCGAACACCCGCACCGACAGCCGTCCGACCGCGCTGGCGACGCGGTCGCAATACAGATCGAGTGTCGCAAGATCCGGCGCCCTGATGTCCTGCGGAACGTCCATCTCCATGCCATCGACGATGGCCAGGAAATCCTCGCGTCTGAGGCCAAATCGCCGAACCGACGCCACGTAGTCGCGCAACCGCGCCGGTGGCTGGCCTTGATACAGCGCGTCGATATCGTCGCGCCACTGCTGCAGCGCGGCCAGCCGGGCTTCGCGCGGGCCGTCGGAATCGGCGATATCGTCGACCTGCCGGCAGAAGCTGTAGATCTGAAACATAGCCTCGCGCTGCTCGTGCGGCAGAATGCGCATCGCCGCATAGAACGAACTGCCGGACGCCGATGTCCCGTAACTGGCGCTGGTGGCCGTGGTCTCGAGCGTCATGCGCCAGCCGCCGGTTTGGAAACGGGCCGCCGCCCCACCGCGCGGCGGCTGATCTCGCTGGCGATCCCACCGATGCTATGGGCGAGCAATTCGAGCGCGCCGAGATGTACCCTCTCGCTGAGCGGATCGCGCACCTTCAGCAATCCGACGATCTTGTCGGCGAACGCCTGGATCACGGAGATCTCGCACCCGAGGCGAAAATCCCTGACTTCGGCGCCGAGCGATTTGCTTTCGTCGAGAAGCGCCTCGGTACGCACCGCCAGCGCATGCAGGCACTGCAGCAGCGCCGGCGATGACCGCGCTTGTCCGAGTTCCTCGACGGAAGCGCCGGCGGCGGCGAGCGCATCGCGCGGCAGATAGACCCGGTTGAGATCGCGAAAATCCTTGCCGCAATCCTGCAGATGGTTGTTGATCTGCAGGCCGGCGCAGAGCGCGTCCGATGCCGCCCAGGTCGAGGTGCTCTCGCCGTGGACATCGAGCATGAAGCGCCCGACCGGCATCGCCGAGTATCGGCAATAGTGAATCACCTCGTCCCAGCTTTCATAGCGAAGCTTGGTCACGTCCATCCGGAAGGCGATCAGAACATCGAGGGCGTGGCGCGGCGGCATCGAACGCTCCGCCAGCGCGTGGCGCAGATTGACGGCCTCGTTCTGGGTATCGCCGTTACCGAGCAATTCCGCTTCGAGCAGATCGAGAAGCCCGAGCTTCTCCGGCGCGCCGAGCGTCGCATGATCGGCGATGTCGTCGGCGGTTCGCACGAAATTGTAGAAGGCGAGGATCAGCGCCCGGTGCCGCGGGTGAATGATCCAAGACGCCACCGGAAAGTTCTCGTCGCGATGAGTCTTGCCGGATCGCAGTTCGCTCGCACTGGTCATCAGGAACCGGCTACATTCATCAGGTCATGGTTACGACGCACGTGCCGGCAAGGCCGGCTCATGCGTCTCGATCGCGAACCCCATATAGGGGAATACGATGCCAAAACCAATGCTATCTGCGATTCACCGCAAATTCCGCTGCGTCCGAACGAGCCCCGCAAACGCCCGCGGAGCGATTGGCGCAGCCGCGGACCGTTTTATTGGCCGTGGCTTTTCAGGACCCGGTCGCAGGCCTTGCTGATTTTGGGACGGTTCTGCTGCAGGCAGGCCAGGATGGTGAAGTCGCCCTGGTCGATGACCGGACGGCAGTGGCGCTGAACGTCGCGCGAACAGGCCGCCTGCTCTTGCGGGGTGCCGCCGCGCTGCTGGGCGATGGCGCCTGCCGGAACCGATACGGACAAGAGTGTGAGTGCAACGAGAAATTTTCGCATCATCTTCCTTCATTGTGGCGATTGGAAATTCCGATCCCCACCGGCAACAAGCCGGGAGGGTCGGATCGCAGGCGCAGCGAACCGCGACATCAGGAAGTCAGAAGCACTGGTAATTGCGGCCAAATTTGCGGCGGCCAGATTCGGAATTGTACCCGCCTTGATGGAACCAATTTGCTGACATAACCGTTTGATATCTATGATCTATTTGTTGACCGATATTTTTCGCGATAGACTGTTGCGGGAGACCCCCGCGAATAGTTACATGGAACACGAGCGAATCTTGGTGAGATCATCAGCGTTTGGTTTCGCCGCCGGTCCAGCGATACCGGCAACCGATGCTGCGACAGGGCAGCAGCCAAGCCTGTCATTTGAACCTAACATACTGCGGCGACACTAAAACTTCGATGCGGCGCGACGGTTCTGGTATCAGAACGTCAATTTAGATGGGAAAGTTCACGATGAAGTTGTTCGGATCCGGCTCGTTTGGACAGGCGATCAAGGCTGCCGGTATCGGCGCCGCACTGATGTTGTCGGTGTCAGCAGGTCATGCCCAATCGGGGCCCTTTGCCGGCTTCGAAGGATCATGGGGCGGCAACGGCACGGTTGCGCTGTCCGATGGCACGATCGAACGCATCCGATGCAAGGCCAGCTACAAGGTCAACGGCAACGGGCTCGGGCTCAAGCAGAGTCTCAACTGCGCCAGCGACAGCTACAAGTTTGTCCTGAGCAGCGATGTCACGAGCCAGGGCGACCGCATTTCCGGCAACTGGAGCGAGAAGAGCCGGAATATTTTCGGCAACCTGCAGGGCACCGCGGGCGGCGGCCAGATCGACGTGTTCGTGGAGGCTTCCGGATTCGCCGCAAATCTGACCTTGCGGACCACCGGTAACAGGCAGACGGTGCAGATCAGTTCCAAGGGCGAAATCAGGGGCGTGACCATCACGATGTCGAAGGGCGGCTGACGGCCGCATCTTCCAGCTTCGCTCGAACGTCCAGCAAGCCCGGTTCTGATTCTATCAGAACCGGGCTTTGTTTTTGCTTTCGCTATCGAGTCCCGCGAATCCGCTGCGACATGTTGATCAGCCACATCGCCGTCGGCCGCAGGATGAAGAGATCCGCGACCAGTGCCGCGACCATCGAAAAGGCGCTGAGCCAACCGAACAGGCGCAGGGACGGCAGGTCGGAAAAAACCGTCACGACAAGGCCGCAGGCCAGTACAAGCGTGGTCAGAATCAGCGCCGGACCGACCAGCACGGTCGCGCGCTCGACCGCCAGCGCCGGATCGATGCCCGGCGTGGTCTCCATCCGCAGCCGGTTGAGAAAGTGGATGGTCGCGCTGAGGCCGAGGCCGAACGACACCGTCAGCGCCACGACGCTGGCGAATTGCAGCCCCTCGCCCAGCGCCCACAGCACCGTGCCCGAAAGCACCACCGGAAAGATACCGGGCAGGATGGAGGCGAACATCACGACCCATGAGCGGAACGCCAGCCCGATAAACACGGCGACTAGCGCGAATTCGATGGTCAGTGCTGCGTTGAGCTTCCCGATCATGTTGGCACTGTTGCGCGCCGCGATTGCCGACAGGCCGGTGACGGCGATCTCAAAGCCCGGATGTTTCTTGCGGACGTCGTTCAGGGCGCCGTCCAGCTTGTCGATGACCGGCAGGATCGCACTCGAATCGAGGTCGGGCACCCTGCCCGAAACCACCACAGCATCCTGATCGGCCGAGATAAAGCGCCGGACCAGGTGCTCCGGGATCACGCTGACATATTCCTTCAGGGTCGCGACATCGGAATTGCCGGCCTTTTCAGCCAGCCAGCGTCGCAGCGTCTCGAGAGACCAGACGTTGCCGACACCGGCCTGGCTTTCGACCGTGGAGTGAACGTCCGCGATGGTTTGCAGGGTTTCCGGCGCATACAGCGACGCGCCCTTGGGGAATTCGATCAGGATGTCGATCGGGTTGGCGCCGGTCAGCTTGGCGTCGAGCCGGCCGCTGGCCGCCACTGCCTGCTGCTTGTCGGGAACCTGATCGGCAAGCCGGTAGCGCGGTTCGAGATTGGCGTAGATCGCGGCCAGACCGCCGACCAGCACCACCGCGATCAGGCTGAACAGCCCGGGACGGCTGACCATGCGCACCGCGATCCAGTAGCAGAAGGCGCGCAGCGCGTTGACGCCGGCATCGGCCGCCTTGAACTTGGCGGCAAAGACCTGTTCGTTGCGGACCAGCAGCACCCCGAACACCGGAACCAGCGACAGCACCGCGATCAACGCGATGATGGTGGCCGCAAGGCCGGCTTCACCGAAGGTGCGGATCAGATCCGAATCCGAGAATTGCAGCGCCAGGAAAGAGATTCCAGCAGTGGCATGGGTCAGCACGCAGGCCGGCCCGACCACGAGAACGGCGTTGCGGAAGGCGGTAAAACGATCCTCGCCGGCCAGCAGCCGGTCGCGCGCGGCAAATGTCAGCTGCATCGAATCGGAGAAACTGATCACCATGATCAGAGGCGTCATCACGTTGAGGAACATGTTGAGGCTGAATCCCGCCCAGCCGAGGGCGCCGAGCGACAGCAGAATGGCGAGCAACGGCGGGAACGCCGCCACGATCATGAACGAGATCTTGCGGAAGAACAGGATCGCGATCAGGCATCCCGCCAGGATGCCGGCGACGTTGTAGATCAGGCCGTCGCGCTCGACCGCGTTGCGGATCTCGAGCTGCATGACCGGGACGCCCGACAGCTCCTTGCTGAGCCCGGTATCGGCGAGATCCGTCGCCATGATCTTGCGGATTTCACCGATGGTCTTTTGCAGCCCGTTGTTGCCGACGACCGACGGCTCGAGCGATAGCACGATCAGGGCCAGCGTGCCGTCTTCGGACAACAGCTTGCCGCGGATGATCTCGTTGGTCTTGACGGTTTCGATGAACGTGTCGTAGTCGGCCCCCTTCGGCAGGTCGGCCGGAAACAGCGCCGCGGGCAGCTTGCCCGGCGCCGGCGCCTGACGCGCCGAGAACAGCGAGATCAGGCCGCGCGTGCCCTCGACGAGTTGAAGATCCGTGACGAGGTCGCGGATCTTCTCCAGGTTTTCCCGCTGCAACAGCGTCTTGCCTTCCACCACGACCAGCACGTCGAATTCGGTCGAAGGGAAGCGCTTGGTGACCTCTTCGTATTGCCGGTATTCCTTGGAGTCGGAACGGAACAACTGACTGAGCGAATCGTCGATCTTGATGCGCTGGATGCCGAACACGGCGCCGATCACCATCGCTAACAGGATGATGCAGGACAGGATGGGTGCGCGCATGGCGATGAGGCCCATGCGCTCGAGGCCAAACGCGATGCTTAGCTGAGGCTTTTCCAGCGTCTGCGCATCAGCTTCGACCGGGTTTCTCTCCAGCATGTCCTGTCCAGTTCTCACATCGGCTCAGTCTGGCCAGCTTGGATTCGTCGGGCGCGAGGGGAAACTGAATCGGCCACGTCTGATCGGCGCTAGCCGTTGAAATCATGCGGTAAATTAGCCGCGTGAGGTGTAGCAGGTCTGTCCGGCATCTCGCAAGCGCACACCCGGCACGAAATCGGCGTGTATGAGGCCATAAAGGCCTTCAAATCACGGATTTTTCATGCCCGCCTGAAGGGGTATCGATGCGCTTATGCGCCGGACCGCCGCTCTCGTCCTTCAAGGCGACGCCGGTGACTTCCCGGGCCAGGCCCTCGCGGATCAGCCAGGCAATACGCGAGGCCGCCTCATCGTAGCCAAGCCCGGCGCCGTGGATGCTGGACACGCAATTGCGCTCAGCGTCGGTGACGTCGGGCCGGGGCGCGAAGGTCAGATAGGCGCCGAGGCTGTCGGGCGCGGACAGGCCGGGCCGCTCGCCGATCAACACCACGACCATGCGCGCACCGAGAATGGCGCCGATCTCGTCCCCCAACGCGACCCGCGCGCCGGAGGCGACCACGGCGCAACCGATGTCGATTCGCCCGGCCGCCAGCCGCGGCATCAGGCTGCTCATCAACGCAATGGCGTGCGCATTGACCGCCGTCGGCGACAGGCCATCGCCGACCACGACGGCCAGCCGGCACGTACCGGCATTGCGGCTCGCCAGAAGCTGCCGCGATGCATGGTCGAGCTTTCGCCCGAGGTCGGGACGCTTCAGATATTCGCGACGGTCGCGCGCGCAGCTGGACACACTGGGCGCTTCGAGCCCGAGGCCGCCGAGCCCCGTGATCAAGGCGGGCACATCGAAGGCGGCATGCACGGCGTCGCGGGCCCGCGCATGATCGAGCGTGAAATCGAGCAACGCCCGGGTCGGCAGGCCGGCTCCTGCCCGGCCGAGCCCGACGCGCGCCGGGGTCAGATTCCGCAAATCGCGCAGCGAACGGGACGGCGGCGCCGTTACAGCCATCGCGGGTTACTCGGCAGGGACCGATGCCTCGCGCAGCCGGATCGAGTAGTTCGAGGCGTTCTGCTGGCCGACCGAGGCATCGCGCGCAAACATGATCAAATGGTGTCCGATCATGCTCGACGCGATCAGGCCCTCGATGTCGCCATGGCGCAGCCGGCCTAACGCAAACTTCCAGAACACCTTGCGGTAATCGCCGAGCACGCCGACCTTCCAGAAAATATTGCGCAGCATGATCAGCGCGCGCTTGATGTTGGACCAGCTCCTCTGCTCCGGCGTGACCGGCACCTTGATCCGGTTGGCATAGGTGTAATCGCACTGGTACTGATAGCGCGCATAGAGTTTCTCGGGCTGGTAGGCGATCTCCATGCATTTGCGCCAGGAACTGACGACCTGGTCATAGGGCAGCCGGAAATCGACGTTGGAATCGCGGCCGTCGTCATGGATCAGCCGGCCCTCGCGTTCGAGCCGGTCCCACAGCGGCGTCTGAGGCAGCGCCTGCAGGAGATTGATGGTCAATAGCGGTATTTGCGATTCATCGACAAAGGCCAGCAAGGCGTCGGCTGTCTCGGGCTTGTCGGTATCTAGCCCCATGATGATGCCGGAGACGACCTCCATTCCGTAGCTGTTGATGGTGTGAATGCCCTCCAGGATCGGAACCATCATGTTGTGGTCTTTTTGCATCGCCTTCAGCGCCGCGGGATCGGGGGTCTCGATGCCGCAGAAGACGGTGACGAAGAAGGCGTCGCGCATCTTTTCGAGAATCTCGGGCCGCTTGGCGATGTTGAGCGTCGCCTCGCAGGCGAGCCGCATCACGTAGCCGGTTTTCTTCTGCCACTCGACCAGATGCGGCAACAGATCGAGCGCCGCCTTGCGGTTGCCGATGAAATTGTCATCGACGAAATAAACCGAGCCCGTTACCCCGCATTCGAGCAATTTGTCGAGTTCGGCGATGATCTGCTGCGGCGATTTCAGGCGCGGATTGCGGCCATAGAGCCCAGGAATATCGCAGAACTCGCACTGGTATGGACATCCGCTGGAATACTGGATGCTGCCGAGGAAATACCTTTTGACGTCGGCGAGCTCGTAGGCCGGAATTGGAAATTCGGTCATGGCGAGACGATCGCCGGTCTTCAGTACCACCTGCTGCTCGGGCCGCGAGGGATCGCGCGCCAGCCGGACCAGCAACTCGTTGGTGGCGTCGCCGAGTTCCCCGACATGAAGATAGTCGAACGAGGGATAGTATTCCGGACAGGCCGAGACCGACGGACCTCCTATCGCAACCGCCAGATCGAACGCATGCGCGCGACGGCAGATATCGTTCATCTGCTGACGCTGGATGTGCATGCCGCTGACGAACACCGCTTCCGCCCATTCGAAGTCTTCCTGCGAGGCGGGACGGATATTCTCGTCGATGAAGCGGACCGGCCAGTGTTCGGGCAGATAGGCCGCGATCAGCAGCAGCCCTTGTGGCGGCATGAAGGCCTGAACGCCGTCCGTGAGCGGGTAGGCATGTTCGAATGTGCCGAAAGACGAAGTATAGCGCGGGAATACGCACAGGATGCGCCGAACCGTCTCGATGCCTTCAGCCCTCATCAAACTTCCTAACGCCTGTAAACCTGCCGGCCGCCAAGTTAAGCACGTGCTTCAACGCTGGGCTACAAATTCTTCAACATTGTGGCGGGGTTCTTCAACATTGGCGCGGCCGTTCCCAACTCGCCAGCGGCCGGATGGTTGCATGCCCGCTGCGGCGCGGTCCTGACGCCTCAAGCCAGCAGCCGCGATGCAAAATCGGGTAGCAGCCCCGTATGCCCGGCGAGCCGAAAGTCTTCACCGGCCAGCCCCGAGCGTACCAGCCAGTCGTCGAATTCCGGCGCCCGCTTCAGGCCGAACAGATCGCGGACATAGAGGGCGTCATGAAAGGAAGTGGACTGGTAGTTCAGCATGACATCGTCTGCCCCCGGCACCCCCATGATGAAGGTGACCCCGGCGGCGGCAAGCAGCGTCAGCAAATTGTCCATGTCGTCCTGGTCGGCTTCGGCGTGGTTGGTGTAGCAAACATCGACGCCAAGCGGCAGGCCGAGCAGCTTGCCGCAGAAATGGTCCTCCAGCCCGGCGCGGATAATCTCCTTGCCGTCATAGAGATATTCCGGGCCGATGAAGCCGACCACGCTGTTGACCAGCAGCGGATCGAAGGCGCGCGCCACCGCATAGGCCCGCGCCTCCAGGGTCTGCTGGTCGACGCCGTGGTGGGCGTTGGCAGAAAGCGCCGACCCCTGCCCGGTTTCGAAATACATCACATTGCTGCCGACATTGCCGCGACGCAACGACAGCCCGGCCTGATGGGCCTCGTGCAGCAGCGCAAGATCGACGCCGAAACTCCGGTTCGCCGCCTGGGTGCCCGCGATCGACTGAAACACCAGATCGACCGGAAAACCGCGGTCGATCAATCCGAGCGTCGTGGTGACATGAGTCAGGACGCAGCCCTGCGTCGGGATCTGCAGCCGCGCGATGATATCGTCGAGCAACCGCAGCAGGCCGCCGATGACCGCGGGATCGTCGCTGGCCGGATTGATGCCGATACAGGCGTCGCCGGATCCGAGCAGGATGCCGTCGAGGATCGACGCGGTAATGCCCCCGGCGTCGTCGAAGGGATGATTGGGCTGCAGCCGCACGCTGAGCCGGCCGCGCAGGCCGATAGTGTTGCGAAAGGCCGACGTTACCTGGCATTTTTTCGCGACCAGGATCAGGTCCTGGTTGCGCATCAGTTTCGACACCGCCGCGGCCATTTCAGGGGTGATGCCGCGCGACAGGTTTGCCAGAACCATCGGAGTGGCTGCGTCGGACAACAGCCAGTCGCGGAATCCGCCTGTCGTCAGCGAGGATATGACGGCGAAGGCCGCGGCGTCGTGGCTGTCGACGATCAGCCGGGTGACTTCATCGCTTTCATAGGGAACGACGGTCTCCTGCAGGAACTGCTTGAGCGGAACGTCGGATAGCGCGATCCGGGCCGCGATCATTTGCGCGGCACTTTCGGCCGCGACCCCCGCGAGGCGGTCGCCGGAGCGCGGCGGCGTCGCCTTGGCGAGCAGATCGCGCAGATCATCGAACACGTAAGTGGTGGCGTCGATGGCGTGTCGATAGATCATGAGGACTCCGAACCCGTCAACCTCCCGAGGCGCGACGGTTTTCGAAGACTAGCACCGGATGCGGGACTACGCAGCCCGCACGGTGGAGAGGAATTTGACCACTTCGGTCTTCAGTCGCTTGTTTTCGCTGGACAGCAACTGCGCCGACGCCAGCACCTGCGAAGAGGCGGTTCCGGTATCGCTGGCGCCGCGGTTGACGTCCGCGATCGAGTTCGCGACCTGGGTGGAACCGACCGCCGCCTGCTGCACGTTGCGGGCGATCTCCTGGGTCGCCGCACCCTGCTGCTCAATGGCGGCAGCGATCGCCGAGGCGATCTCGGAGACCTGCCCGATCGTGCCGTAGATTTCCTTGATGGCGACCACCGAGTCCCGGGTTGCCGCCTGCATGCCGGCGATCTGGGTCGATATCTCGCTGGTAGCCTTGGCGGTCTGCGACGCCAGCGCCTTGACCTCCTGCGCGACCACGGCAAAGCCGCGGCCGGCCTCGCCGGCGCGGGCGGCTTCGATGGTGGCGTTGAGCGCGAGCAGATTGGTCTGTGCCGCGATCGAGGTGATCAGCTGGGTGACGTCGCCGATGCGGCTGGCAGCCAGCGACAATTCGGCGATCCGCGCGTCGGTCTTTCCCGCCTGCTCGACCGCCTCGGTGGCGATTCTGTTGGAATCCGCGACCTGGCGGCCGATTTCGTTGATGGAAGAGGCCATTTCTTCGGTGGCCGAGGCAACCGACTGCACGTTGGCAGATGTCTCTTCCGAAGCCGCCGTTACCACGGTCGAAAGCTCCTGGGTGGCCGTGCTGCTGTTGGTCAGGATGACGGCCGAGTTTTCCAATTCGCCCGATGCGGCGCCGACGTTTTCGATGATGTTGCCGACCGCGATCTCGAAACTCTCGGCGAGGTTATGCAGTTCGGCGCGGCGGGCGACGGCCAGTTCACGATTCTTGTGCTCGCGCTCGGCGGTGTCGCGTTCGGCCTTGCCTATGGCCTGCACCTTGAATTCCTCGACCGCTCGGGCCATCTGGCCGACTTCGTCGCGGCGATCGAGGCCAGGCAACTGGACATCGAAATTGCCGACCGCGAGTTCGCGCATCGCCTTCGACATCGCCACTACCGGGCGAGAGATGTTGCGGCCGATCAGGAACGAAACCACGATGCCGGCGAAGGCCACCACCAGCAGCACGGCCATCAGCGTCAACTGCTGCTGTTCCAGTTTGATTCCGGCTCGGGCGATCTCGCGATCCTTGCTGTCGATCGAGCGTGTGATCAGATCGTCGGTCAATTTCTCGATATCGGCGAAATTGCGTTCCGCGCCCTTGATGAACATCATCGCCGACCCGGTGTCGCCATCGGCCATCTCGATGGCGTTCTTCGACTGCTTGAGATAGCCGGCGACGGCCGTCTTCAGTTTTTGCAGGCCATCCGGTTTGCCACCGGATTGGGTTCCGCCCTGGGCGGCTTCGACCGCCTTCAGGGCTTCCGAGATCTTCGAGGCGGCCGCGGAAGCTTCCTTGGAGAAGGCCTCGACTTTCCTGGTATCGGTCTCATTGGCGGCGGTCGCCGCCAGTCGGTACAGCCTGGCATGCGCCATCCAGGTCGTCGTGGTGAGTTCGCTGGCCAGTTCGGATTGCCGCATCGGCCCGGCGACCAGTGCATCGACCGCGGTCTGGTTCGAACGCAGCGCCTGCAAGGCATAGACGCCGACGCCGATCAGGACCAGAATCAGGAATGTCGGCGCGAGCTGAACTTTCCAGGACAGCCCGATATTTTTGATCCAGGCGAACATATCAATCCTTCGGGGCGGCGGTCGCCGTGGCAATACCGATCGTCATGCGTCAGAGCTTGTAGATGCCTGCACACACCGCCGTGTTGTCGACCTTCTCGCAGTACATCTGCTTCGGCTCGACCTTCTTGCTGACCGGATTGACGAACTTGTAGTCCTGCCAGAACGTGGGCTGCTTGGCGGCCATTTCCACCCGTTCCTTGACATAGAGCTTGCCGTCGACGTCCTGCGCATCGATCAGGTCCTTGCCGACGAATTTGGCGTTGGAGCCGTGGGCCAGCACCTTGCCGTCGAGCTGATAGACCACGACGTACAAGTCGCGATCGACGAAGCCGGCGGCCTTGCCGGTGAATTCGGGATAGGCCTTGTCGGCGCCCTTTTCCTTGATGAAGCTGACGGCCTTCTTGACCATCGCAATGGCGTCATCCTTGCCCGCACCATCGGCAGCCATGGCGGCGCCTGCGCCTATGAACATGGCTGTAAGTCCTGAAACGAGCACCTTCGTTGACCAGTTGTTCACGTTCTCTCTCCGGATCGATTGATTTGGACGCGGTTGCAGCACCGCACACGGCATGATTGTCAAAAAGAGCGAACCGTCAGTTAACTTGCCTATCCGTAGATCAACGGGGGATAGGGAATCCAACTTGCAGGAAAATGCACCATTTCGAACTTCGGTTACGGCAGACAACACCGAAACGGAGTCTGCCGCTGCGGCGCCAATCGCCCGAAATATTGATGCCGGATCCGCGTTTCGGACCCGGAACCATTCGTTCCGGGATATCGCGTCACGTGCTGACGCCTGAACCTGGGCCGCTTTCCGCCTCACTTGGTCGCAGGAAGTGGACGAACGCCCATGGCAAAATGCGGGCGAAGATGGAACCGCAGGGGATCAAGCATGCACCATACGCCGCTTATCGCCACCATCGTCGCCGGTCTCGGACTGGCCTTCGTGTTTGGCGCGCTGGCCCATCGTCTTCGGTTGCCGCCGCTGGTTGGTTACCTGCTGGCCGGCGTCGCCGTCGGGCCATTTACGCCGGGCTACGTGGCGGATCAGGCGCTGGCGACCGAGTTGGCGGAACTGGGCGTCATTCTCCTGATGTTCGGAGTTGGTCTCCACTTCTCGCTCAAGGACCTGCTGTCCGTGCGCGCGATCGCGTTGCCCGGAGCGGTGGTCCAGATCGCCGTCGCCACCCTGATGGGATTGGGCCTGGCGCTGTTGCTGGGATGGACGGTCGGTGCCGGTCTCGTATTCGGAATGGCCCTGTCGGTCGCAAGCACCGTGGTTTTGCTCCGGGCCATCCAGGAGCGCCGTCTGATGGAAACCGAACGCGGGCGCATCGCGGTCGGTTGGCTGATCGTGGAAGACCTCGCGATGGTGATTGCGCTGGTTCTGCTACCGGCCCTGGCCGGGATGTTCGGCGTGGGCAGCAACTCGCCGGTCGCGGATCCGCTGGCGTCCTATCTCGATCTCGGTTTTTCGGGCGTGCTGCTGCTCACCCTCGTCAAGGTCGGCGTCTTCGTCGGCTTCATGCTGGTGGTGGGCCGGCGTGTGATCCCCTGGATCCTGCACTATATCGCCCACACCGGCTCGCGGGAACTGTTTCGCCTCGCCGTTCTCGCCATCGCCCTGACGGTGGCGTTCGGCGCTGCGAAGCTGTTCGGCGTTTCGCTGGCGCTCGGCGCGTTCTTCGCCGGCATGATCCTCAGCGAATCTCCACTCAGCCAGCGCGCCGCCCAGGAATCACTGCCGTTGCGCGACGCCTTCGCCGTGCTGTTTTTCGTCTCCATGGGCATGCTGTTCGATCCTGCGAGCCTGCTGCGCGAGCCGTGGCTTTTGCTCGCCACACTGTTCATCATCATCGTCGGAAAATCGGTGGCCGCGTTCCTCATCGTGCTGGCCTTTCGCCACCCGGTGGGAACGGCACTGACGATCTCGGCAAGTCTCGCCCAGATCGGCGAATTCTCGTTCATCCTGGCTGAACTCGGCGTCAAGTTGAATCTGCTGCCGACGGCAGGACGCGACCTCATCCTGGCCGGCGCAATTCTCTCCATCATGCTCAATCCGCTGGTCTTCGCCGCCGTCGACTGGCTGGCCCGACGCCTCGAGCGTCCGTCCGGAGAGAGCGCTGTCAGCATTTCCCACCCCGGCGCAGAAGCGCCGACAGCACGGGTCGCCGCGCCGGAAGCGTCATCCGATCCGCCCGATGCCACGCAGTTGACAGGCCATACCATCCTTGTCGGCCATGGCCGCGTCGGCAGCATCGTAGCGGATGCCTTGCAAAAGAGCCGTCGGCCCTTCCTCATCATCGAGGATGCGGACAACGTGGTGGCAAAGCTTCGGGATAGCAATTTCGAAACCATCGTTGGCAATGCCGCGCGTTCCGACGTCCTGAAATCGGCCAATCTCGGCGCCGCCCGGTATCTGCTGATTGCGATACCGGGGACATTCGAGGCAGGCCAGATCGTGCAGCAGGCGCGCGCCGCCAATCCCGGCATCCAGATCATCGCACGGGCTCATTCGGACGCCGAGGTGGAGCATCTGAAAAACATGGGCGCCGATCTCATCATCATGGGGGAGCGGGAGATCGCACTCGGAATCATCCGTCAATTGCTTGCTTGGCAAGGGCGTGACGCAGCGCCCCTCGGTTAGCTGTCCCCGCCGGGTTGTGATGGAACTCACCGCGGCGTGCGTCGAAGTATCGCGCGGCTTGCCGGGACTCGCGATGCTAGATTACCGAGGATTCAAAGCGGATCGATTGGGCGAGGAGTATGTCCAATGTTGCCGACCAGAGCACCTCGAACGCTTCGTGTCGTCGGGACGTTCGACCTCGTGACGCCTGATGGGCAAATTCACCGATTTCCCATGCCGGGATGGTGGCAACGCACTTGCAGGAGGCTTCACTCCTGTGTGGAACCAGTAATCCTGGCGGCGGTGATGCTGGGCCTTGTCTACACCGCAGGCGCTGCGTTTGAGCCGCTTCAATCGCTCGCAGCCGATGCCTGTGCGAATGAAATTGGGTCCCGCCCGAGCATCTTGCTCTGGGCCCGGCAGTTCGCCGCCTGAAGGCGCGCGGAATCGCAAAGGCATACCCCTTTCGACGGCCAAGTTTTGGGGCGACAAGACTCCCGACACGCCATCGTGGTGCACGCTGGCGCAAAGTCCGACGCTAAGCTAACCTCTGGACCATTCAACTGAGCCGCGCACATCATGCTGACCACCGTTCTGTTTTCAGTTTTGGTGCATTGCCGTCCGATGCAGGGTCGGTCCGCGTGAACGCCTTGCGCCGCCTCTGGAACGGGGATCTGCCGCTGCCGCAGGCGTTCTGGAAATGGGCGGTGGCCGGCGGTATTGCGGTCAACCTGACGACGTCGATCCTGTTTCTGGTGCTGGTCATGAACGATCAGATTGTCGCGGCGCTTATCGTCGGTTACGTGCTTTCAGTGCCCTACAATTTCGTTGCAACGGTCGGCGTCTGGCGATCGGCCGGACGCTACGAGGGCGAGCGCCGTTGGGCCGACCTCGCACGCATCGTTACGGTAGCCGGAATGATCCTTTTCAGCCTCACCTGAACCTCGAACATCAATCAAAGGCTGCGTCGCCCGCGCCAGGATATTGATGCCTCGCGCCACCTGCCTCATTCCCCGATGAGGACCGAGATGCCCTCGCGGCGGGGCTGTCGCAGCGGGGCTTCCCCATGCATGGCTCGGCTGCTATTGTCCCAACGAGAGCCGGAATGGCCCGCGAAAATCACAGGGGAGACGACGAATGGCAAGGACGTTCGTGACGATGGCCGGCGTTGCTGCGCTGGCCGGTGTGCTGGCTGCCTTATCCGGGCCCGCGATGGCGCAATATCCCGACCGCCCCATCAAGATGATCGTGCCATGGGCCGCGGGCGGCGATACCGACAACATCTTCCGGCCCTTCGCCGTCGAATTCCAGAAACATCTCGGCCAGCCGGTCGTCATCGCCAATGTCGGCGGCGCGTCCGGCACCGTCGGCGCGCGCGAGGCGCAGAAGTCGGCGCCCGACGGCTACACGGTCTATGCGATGCACGACTATATCCACCTGACGTTCTATGCAGGGATCAGCGACGTCAAGTACAGCGACTTCGAGCCGGTCTGCCTGGTCGCGGCGACGCCCTCGGTGCTGACTGCGAGCGCCAAGACGCCGTGGAAGACCTGGCAGGAGCTCGCAGACGACGCCAAGAAGCGACCGGGCGAGATCACGGTCGGCGCTACGCTCGGCTCCACCAGCCATATCTTCCCGGCCATGATCGAGAAGGCGGCCGGCATCAAGTTCAAATTCGTGTCCTATGACGGCCTGGCGCCGCGGATGAACGCGCTGCTCGGCGGCCACATCAACCTCACCGATTCCAACCTGACGCAGAAGGGCAAGGTCGAGGCTGCCGTGCTGCGTTTTATTGCGATCGCCAGCGAGAAGCGCGATCCGGAAGCGCCCGATGTGCCGACGCTGAAGGAGCTCGGCATGAACATCGTCTACGAAGTGGCGCGCGGCGTGATGGTGCCCAAGGGAACGCCGGCGCCGGTGCGTGCCAAGCTGGAGGAAGCCTGCGCCAAGGCGGTCAAGGAGCCGAGCTTCGCCCAGGCGATGAAGTTGCAAGGCACCCGCGTGGCGTACCTCAGCGCCATTGATTATGCCCAGTTCCTCGCCAGGATCGACGGCGAGAGCAAGACCATCATGACCGATCTCGGCCTGATCAAAAAATGAGCATAGGCCGCGACGGAATTGCCGGGCTGGTCCTGCTCGCGATCAGCCTGGTGCTGCTGGTCAAGTCGTTCCAGCTTCCGTCCCTTCCCATCGTTCCGGTCGGGCCGGGCTTTTACCCGGCCATCGTGCTGTCCTTCATGGCAGTCGCAAGCGCGCTGCTGGTGCTGCAAGATATCTTGAAGCGCGCGCCCGTCACGGTCGAAGCGGGCGAGTTGCCGCGGCGAAACTACCGCCTGGTCGTGATCGCCTTCGCGATCGTCGGCCTCTATGTGATGTTGCTGCCGCTGCTGGGATTTCGCCTCGCGACGGTCCTGTTCGTCGGCCTGCTGCAGGTTGCCCTGGGTCAGCCGCGAACGATACGGCAATCGATCGTGCTTGCTGCGATCGCGCTAGGCACCGCCATGGCGAGCTATTTCGTGTTCGAGCGATACCTGCTGGTGCTGCTGCCGCGCGGCGCATGGACGGGCTTCTAGATGCTCGATCTGCTCGCGAACGGTCTCGTCAACATCGCGCAGTGGAAATACCTGTTGCCCTTGTTTGCCGGCACCTTCATCGGCGTGATCGGCGGCGCGCTTCCGGGCGTCACCATCACCATGACGGTGATCGTGGTGCTGCCGTTCACCTACGGGCTCGATCCGCTGGCGGGCCTGGCGGCGATGACCGGCGTCTATGTCGGCGGCTCGACCGGCGGCCTGATCGCCGCCTGTCTGCTCG
Source organism: Bradyrhizobium sp. (assembly GCF_030697065.1). Taxonomy (GTDB): domain Bacteria; phylum Pseudomonadota; class Alphaproteobacteria; order Rhizobiales; family Xanthobacteraceae; genus Bradyrhizobium. The sequence goes on along the minus strand of NZ_JAUYQU010000288.1, from coordinate 4,475 downwards.
GTATCCCCGGCTCGCCGGCTTCGATCGCTACCACATTCGACGGCTTTCCGATGGCGCGCAACGGCGAACCGGGCCGCGCCATCTGGCTCGGCGTATGGGCGTCGGTCTGGGGTGGCCTGCTGGGCGCCCTCTTCCTCGTGTTCCTGACCGGGCCGCTGGCGGCGATCGCGCTGGAATTCGGACCCTGGGAATATTTCTCGCTGTTCGTGCTGGCGATGGCGATGGTGGCGGGGCTGACCGAGGCTTCGCTGCTCAAAGGGCTGCTCTCGACCGCCATCGGGCTCCTGATCACCGTGGTCGGCCACGATCCGATCGGCAGCGTGCCGCGCTTCACTTTCGGCTCGGAATTCGTCGGCGGTGGTTTTCCGTTCCTGCCGGTGCTGATTGGCGTTTTCGCCTTCGCGCAGATCATGACCGATCTGGAGAAGCTCAATGGGCCGCGCGGCCAGCCGGTGCCGTCGCTGGTCGGCGTCAAGCTCGAGCGCTTCTCGCACCTCGGGGTGAACCTGGAAATCTTCAAGCGGCCGTTCCTGCTGGCGTGGTCGACGATTGTCGGGCTGATCATCGGTATCCTGCCCGCCATCGGCGGCAGCGCGTCGAGCGTCATGGCCTATGACCAGGCCCGGAAATTCTCGAAGACGCCCGAGCGTTTCGGCAAGGGCCATCCGGAGGGCATCATCGCCTCGGAAGCCTCCAACAATGCCAATGTCTCCGGCTCGCTGATGACCATCATGGCGTTCGGTATCCCCGGCGACGCCGTCACCGCGGTGATGCTCGGCGCAATGACGATTCACGGCATTCAGTCGGGCCCACTGTTCATCTCGCAGAATCCCGATATCGCCTATGGCATCTATGCGGCCTACATCCTGGCGCATCCCTGCATGCTGCTGATCTGCATCGCGCTGATGCCGCTGATGCTGCGGGTGACCTCGGTACGGATGGCGGTGCTGGCCCCGGTCGTACTGGTGCTCTGCGTGGTCGGCGCCTACGCGCTCAACAATACCATGCAGAGCGTGTATGTGCTGCTGCTGTTCGGTGTGATCGGCTACGTGCTGGTCAAGCTCGGCTTTCCGCTGGCGCCGCTGATCCTCGGCTTGATTCTCGGCGACCAGATCGAGATCAATCTGGTGCGCGCCATCATGACCGACCCGAGCCCGTGGCTATTCCTGACGCGGCCGATCTCCGGCGGGCTGCTGGTGGCGGCCGCACTTTCGGTGGCGCTGGCGATATGGCAGCATCTGCGCCACCAAAAGCGGGTGGCCGAGGAAGAGCCGGATTTTTGAGATGAAGTTCGATGGCATAGGGGGAGAAAGCCGTGCGACCTGACTTGCGTATTGCGGTGGTCGGGCTCGGCGCCATCGGCACCAGGGTGGTGGAAGCGCTGGACCGGGGGATCGACGGGCTGGTTCTCACCGCGGTGTCGGTGCAGAACCCGGAAAAGCATCGCAGCCGGCTGGCCGGTTTGACGACACCGCCTGCCATGCTGCCGATCGAGGCGCTGGTCGATGTCGCCGACATCGTCATCGAATGCGCCCCGAGCCGACTGGTCAGATCTATCGTGGCGCCGTTTGTGGGTGCCGGAAAGACCGCGGTGGTGCTCAGCGCGGGCGCGCTGCTCGACCACGACGACCTGATCGAACTGGCACGGCAACATGGCGGTCAGATCGTGGTGCCGACCGGCGCGCTGATCGGCCTCGACGCGGTGACCGCCGCGGCGGTCGGAACCATCCATTCGGTCCGGATGATCACGCGCAAGCCGCCGGGCGGGCTCGCCGGCGCGCCCTATATCGTCGACAACAACATCGGCATCGACGGAATTACCGAACCGCTCAAGGTTTTCGACGGAACCGCCCGCGAGGCGGCACGCGGATTTCCGGCCAATGTCAACGTTGCCGCCGCCCTCTCGCTCGCCGGGATTGGTCCCGATCGGACGACGATCGAAATCTGGGCCGATCCCGTCGTGACGCGCAACATGCACCGGATCGAGGTGGACTCCGATTCCGCACGATTTTCGATGTCGATCGAGAACATTCCGTCGGAGAATCCAAAAACCGGCCTGATCACTGCGCTGTCGGTCATCGCGTGCCTTCGCAAGCTGCGCGCATCGCTTCGCGTCGGGACATAAAGGCGCGCGCCGGACCGCGCAAGCGCGGCCAGCCCAACGCGCGCCTCGCCGGGAAGCCTGTCCGCCCTCGCTGCCCGCTATGCCGCGAGGCACCTTTCGGCGGAGCGCAGGCGGAAGGGCTTTCCGCCTGGCGGGCGCGGGCTGCCGTCGAGCTGGCAAAGCGCCTCCAGAATTTCGTCGATGGTCACGGGCGCCTTGAGGCCCGCCGGTGCGCGCAGCGCGGGGCATGAGGCGATTGCGCTGGCATCCGACGCCCAGGACGCCAGGATGGCCCGCTTCTCGCTAAGGGTCAGCGAGGGATGGGACACCACATCCCTCGGATGTTCAAACAGCGTGCCGGGATGGAGCAGCGCGTTGAAGTCGAACACATTGTCGTCGAAAGCGGTCGTCGGCCGCATGGTCTCCTCCATTCATAGACGAGGTTGCGATGCCGCGCGCCGTGTCGCGCGCGGCATCGGGTCTTCGCTGTCAGGCCGCCCTGGCTTCGATCTGCTGGACGTTGCCGGCCGGCGCAGCACTGATCGCGATGCGCCGCGGCTTCATGGCCTCCGGAATCTGCCTCACCAATTCGATTCGCAGCAGGCCGTTGTCGAAGACGGCCCCCCTGACCTCGACATGGTCGGCCAGGCTGTATTGCCGCTTGAAGCTCCGGGTCGAGATGCCCCGATACAGGAATTCGCGTTCGGCCTTCTCGGCCCTGTTGCCCTCGATGGTGACCACATTCTGCTCCGCCGTCACCGAGATTTCGTCCGGCGAGAATCCCGCGACCGCCAGCGAAATCTGGTAGCGATCCTCAGCCAGCCGTTCGATGTTGTAGGGCGGATAATTGTCCTCGCCGGCCCGCTGGGCTGCTTCGGCGAGGTCGAACAGGCGATCGAAGCCAATGGTCGAACGCCAGAGGGGCGAAAAATCGTAGGTGCGCATAGCCAAATCCTCCAATGAGCAAGTTGGTTACGAGCGGCACCGGACACGTTCCGGTGCCCGTCTCAGCCGGGCCCCAAAGGCGCCCGGACGCCACCCCAAGGTGGCGACAAAAGAATTAGAAAAAGCCGGATTTGGTTTCAAGGGCCCGGCGAAAAATTTTTCGCGGGCTTTTTCGGGGCTCGGGGAGATTATTCGTCCTTGGGGATCGGACTGCCGGCGTCGGGCGCCGCCGCCTCGGTCAGTTCGCGCTCCGCCTGGTGATAGAAGTGCTGGTCCTGGCCATCCGGCTTTCCAGCCTGCTCCCAGAGCTCATAGGCACGTCGCACGATTTCTATCCCGCTTGGCCTGCCCACGACAACATCTCCCGCAATGTCTGCCTTCAACCGATCGAGACGAAATACGTTCCTTTGTCGGACGCCCGACATCCCCGCGTCCATCGACGGCATTATTCCGGGGGGACGATCTGCGACAGGAACAAGATGGGGCCGGGCCGGTTCTAACGTAGCAAATTCCAACCGGAGCAATACCATGGCCAAAGAAAAACTGCTGCACGACCTGTTCCTCGACACCTTGAAGGACATCTACTTCGCCGAAAAGAAAATCCTGTCGGCGTTGCCCAAGATGGCGAAAGCGGCGCAGTCCCCCAAGCTGAAGGCGGCGTTCGAGAAGCACATGGGCGAAACCGAGGGCCAAGTCGATCGGCTCGAACAGGTGTTTGCCTCGATCGATGAAACTCCGAAAGGCAAGACCTGTGACGCCATCATGGGAATCCTCGACGAGGGCAAGGAGATCATGGACGAGTACAAGGGAACCGCGGCCCTCGACGCCGGCCTTCTCGCAGCCGCGCAGGCGGTGGAGCATTACGAGATTTCCCGCTACGGAACCCTGAAGACCTGGGCGAGCGAGCTCGGCTACAAGGATGCCGTAAAACTGCTCGATGCGACGTTGAAGGAAGAAAAGACCACCGACAGCACGCTCAGCCAGATCGCCGAGTCGGAAGTCAACCGGCATGCGGAAACGGCGAAAGCCGCGTAAAGCGGCAGCGCACGCTTTTAGACCCCCACTTCCAGAGAAGGCCTCTTTCTACCGGGGCCTTCTTTTTTGCCGACCTGGTGCGCCCGCTTCTGCAGAAGTGAGCTCCGATTGACAGGCTTATCCGCTGCGTGACCGTCGAAGTTCAGACCGCCCGCCCCGCCGCCACGCCCGACGACCACGCCCATTGAAAATTGAAGCCGCCGAGATGGCCGGTGACGTCGACGACTTCGCCGATGAAATAGAGCCTGGGGACGGCGCGGGATTCGAACGTCTTCGAGGAAAGCCCCGATGTATCGACGCCGCCGAGCGTCACTTCCGCCGTGCGATAGCCCTCGGTGCCGTTGGGCCGCACCCGCCACTGCGTCACGCCGGCGGCAATCTCCGTCAGCAG
>NZ_JAUYQU010000244.1 GCF_030697065.1 Bradyrhizobium sp. | reverse complement strand
TGGAACGATCCGAAGGATTTCCCCTGGACCATGGGCTGGCAGCCCAACTACCAGAGCGAAACCCAGATCTACGCGAAGTACATCCTCAAGGAGAAGCCGAACGCCAAGATCGGCGTGCTCTATCAGAACGACGATTACGGCAAGGACTACCTGAAGGGGCTGAAGGACGGGCTTGGCTCCAAGGTCTCGATGATCGTGGCCGAAGAGAGCTACGAAGTCTCGCAGCCGACCATCGACTCCCACATCGTCAAGCTCAAATCGTCGGGCGCCGACGTGTTCATCAACATCACCACGCCGAAATTCGCGGCGCAGGCGATCAAGAAGAACGCGGAAATCGGCTGGAAGCCGCTGCACTTCCTCAACAACGTCTCCGCCTCGATCGGCAGCGTGATCAAGCCGGCCGGCTTTCCGAACAGCCAGGACATCATCTCCTCCGCCTACCTGAAGGATACGTCCGATCCGCAGTGGAAGGACGACGCCGGCATGAAGGCGTTCGACGAGTTCCTCACCAAATACTTCCCCGAAGGCAACCGGATCGATGGCTCGGTGATGTACGGCTACACCGTCGCGCAGGGTATCGTTCATGTCCTGAAGCAGTGCGGCGACGATCTCACCCGCGCGAACGTCATGAAGCAGGCTGCCAGCATCAAGAACCTGGAACTCGGCGGTCTGTTGCCCGGCATCAAGGTCAACACCAGCGCCACCGATTTCGCTCCGATCTCGCAGGTGCAGTTGATCCGGTTCAAGGGTGAAACCTGGGAGCGGTTCGGCGAAATCCTGAGCAGCGACGCTACCAACTGACGCAGCTTCGGGATTAACCGACTGTCAGGAAAGAATACGGAACCGGCCCCTGCGCCAATGCGCGCAGGGGCTTTTTCTTGTAGGCCACTGCCGACCGTGTCATAAGTCCCGCACAATACTAAGAAAATGGGAGAGAATTGGAATGCCTTCAACGACCAAGAAACTTGCTATTGCCTCGGCTGCGTTCGCCATGTTTGCCGCAACCAGCAGCGGCGCGCTCGCGCAGAAGAAATACGACCCCGGCGCCAGCGATACCGAGATCAAGATCGGCAACATCATGCCCTACAGCGGACCCGCTTCCGCCTACGGCGTGATCGGCAAGACCGAAGAGGCCTACTTCAAGAAGATCAATGCCGAAGGCGGCATCAATGGCCGCAAGATCAATTTCATCAGCTATGACGACGCCTACAGCCCGCCGAAAACCGTCGAGCAGACGCGCAAGCTGGTCGAGAGCGACGAGGTGCTGTTCGTCTTCAACCCGCTCGGCACGCCGCCGAACTCGGCGATCCAGAAGTACCTGAATTCGAAGAAGGTGCCGCAGCTGTTCGTCGCCACCGGCGCCACCAAGTGGAACGATCCGAAGAACTTCCCCTGGACCATGGGCTGGCAGCCCAACTACCAGAGCGAAACCCAGATCTACGCGAAGTACATCCTGAAGGAAATGCCGAACGCCAAGATCGGCGTGCTCTATCAGAACGACGATTACGGCAAGGACTACCTGAAGGGCCTGAAGGACGGGCTTGGCGCCAAGGCGGCTTCGCTGATCGTGGCCGAGGAGAGCTACGAAGTCTCGCAGCCGACCATCGACTCCCAGATCGTCAAACTCAAATCGTCGGGCGCCGACGTGTTCATCAACATCACCACGCCGAAGTTCGCGGCACAGGCGATCAAGAAGAACGCGGAAATCGGCTGGAAGCCGGTTCATTTCCTCAACAACGTCTCGGCTTCGATCGGCGCCGTGATGAAGCCGGCCGGCTTTGACGCGGGCCAGGGCATCATCTCGTCCGCCTACCTGAAGGATACGTCCGATCCGCAGTGGAAGGACGATGCCGGCATGAAGGCGTTCGACGAGTTCCTCACCAAGCACTTCCCCGAAGGCAACCGGATCGATGCCAACGTCATGTTCGGCTACACCGTCGCGCAGGGCATCGTGCATGTGCTGAAGGCCTGCGGCGACAACCTGACCCGCGAAAACGTCATGAAGCAGGCGGCCAGCATCAAGGATCTCGAACTCGGCGGCCTTTTGCCCGGCATCAAGGTCAACACCAGCGCCACCGACTTTGCTCCGATCTCGCAGGTGCAACTGGTCAGGTTCAAGGGCGAAGCCTGGGAACGGTTCGGCGAAGTGCTGAGCGGCGACGCCACCAACTAGCCCGGCGGCAACCGCACAGCCCTTCGGGCTCACGCAACGACCCCCGCAGCAAGCCTGCGGGGGTTTTCTTTTGTGCCGAACGGATGGATAACCGGTTGGATGTTTTCAACCCGGCTGCCGTGACACGATGACCGACAGACGCCCTCTCCTGCGCGCGATTTTCGACGCCGCCATTGCCGCGGCACATCCCGACGTCGTGCTGGCGCAGCATCTGCGCCCGGCGCCGAAGGGCCGGGTGATTTGTCTTGCCGCCGGCAAGGGCGCCGCCGCCATGGCCGCGGCCGCGGAGCGGCACTATCTCGACGAACTGGGACTGCCGCCGTCGCGGCTCACCGGTATCGCGACCACCCGCCACGGCCACGGCGTGCCGACACGGCGGATCCGGGTGGTCGAAGCCGGCCATCCGGTGCCCGACGAAGCCGGCCTCAAGGGCGCGGCGGACAGCCTGCTGCTGGCGCAGGATGCGGGTCCGGACGACCTGTTGCTGGTGCTGCTGTCCGGCGGCGGCTCGGCGAACTGGATCGCGCCGGCTGCAGGCGTGACGTTCGCGCAAAAGCAGCAGGTGACCCGCGCGCTGTTGCGCTCGGGCGCACCGATCGGCGAGATCAACACCGTGCGCAAGCATTTGTCGCGAATCAAGGGCGGCCGGCTGGCGCGCGCCGGACAGCGCGCGGAAATCGTGACGCTGGCGATTTCGGACGTGCCGCATGACGACGCGTCCGCGATCGCATCGGGCCCGACGGTACCGGATCCGACCACGCTTTCGGATGCGCGCGCGCTGGTGGCGAAGTACAGGCTGGCGGTCGATGACGCCGTCCGCGCGGCGCTCGATGACGCCGCGAACGAGAGCTGCAAGCCCGGCGACCCCGCCTTTGCCCGCGCGCATTTCGAACTGATCGCCCGGCCCAGGGCTTCGCTCGACGCCGCGATCCGACTGGCGCGCGACGCCGGCTACGCGATCATCGACCTCGGCGCCGACCTCGAGGGCGAGGCCCGCAGCGTCGCCGCCGACCACGCCCGACTGGCGTTGCAGGCGCGCGCCGAGGGCAAGCGGCTGGCGATCCTCTCCGGCGGCGAACTCACCGTCACGGTGCGCGGCCATGGCCGCGGCGGCCCCAACCAGGAGTATGCGCTGGCACTGGCCGACCTGCTCCGGGACACGCCGGATATTTCGGCGCTTGCCGCAGATACCGACGGCGCCGACGGCGGTGCCGGCAGCGCCAGCGATCCGGCCGGAGCGATGATCGATTCCGCCACGTTCGAAAAAATGAAGTCGCTCGGCCTCGACGTCCAGGCCTGTCTCGACGACAACGACGCCACCACCTTCTTCACCGCGACCGGCGATCTCGTGCTGACCGGCCCGACACTGACCAATGTGAACGATATCAGGGTGATCCTGGTGGACTAGAGGATATCTGCCTCCACGCCAGCCGCGAATTGTTAACGCATTGTTCAGGCCGTTCCAAGGAAGTGTCCGAAATCCCGGCATCTCAAGCAGGCGATTCACCGCCCTGCTGCTCTAATGCGGCCGTTCAAGGCCGAAAGCGCTGCAACGCCAGTGCAGGGAAACGCCCGATGGCGGATTTTGTCGATCATGCCCACGATCCGGAACCGGTCGTTCCGACCCGGCTCCTCGCGCACGCCATCAACAACCTGTCGCTGGGAATCATCATCTTCGACAGCAGGCGCGAAGTCGTATTCTGCAACCAGCGCTACGCCGACATCTATCGGCTCTCATCCGAGCAAACAAAACCCGGAACCGGCATCGGCCAACTTGTCGAGCACCGGCGGAATTTGAGCAGGGTTCGTTCAATTCCCGGCAACGACATCCGGGAACGCATTGCGAACGCCGCGATTGCGGGCACGACCGTGCTCGAGCTCACCGACGGCAGGATCATTTCCCGCACGGTCTACCCGATGCCGGACGGCGGCGGCATGGCGACACATGAAGACATCACCGACCGCGAGGAAATGAGCGCACGCCTGAGCCGGCAGATCGAACTCGGCCAGGAGCACGAGGAGAATTTGAGGATCGCCAACCTGCAATTCGACAGGGCGATCAACAACATGTCGCAGGGCCTGTGCTTCTTCGACGCCGCCCATCGCCTGATCGTATGCAACGATCGCTACCTCGACATGTACGATCTTCAGCCCGATCGCGTCGGCCCCGGCACCCCGCTGGGCGAAATCGTCGACATGCGTTTTGAAGCGGGAAGCTTTCCCGCGATGACGAGGGATGAATACATCGAGTGGCGTACCAAGGTCGCCATTTCCGCCGAACCCACCGACAGCATCGTCGAACTGCGCAACGGCCGCACCTTCAAGATCCGGCACCGGCCGATGCCCGACGGCGGCTGGGTCGCCACCCATGAAGACATCACCGAGCAGCGGCGATCCGAGGTCAAGATCGAATACATGGCGCACCACGACGCGCTGACCGACCTTGCCAACCGGGTGTTGCTGAACGAGCGGCTCGAACAGGCGCTTAACCGCCGCATTCACCGCGAGCAAGCCGTCGCGGTCCATCATCTCGATCTCGACCAGTTCAAGGCCGTGAACGACACGTTCGGCCATCACGCCGGCGACAGGCTTCTGAAGACCGTCGCGGACCGGTTGCGCGCCCTGGTGCGCGATACCGACACCATCGCCCGAATGGGCGGCGACGAATTCGTGATCGTGCAGGCCCCGATCGCCGATCCGGCCCAGGCCACCGCGCTGGCGCAACGCATCATCGATTCGATCGGCGAGCCCTTCGAGATCGACGGCCACCAGGCGACGATCGGCGCCAGCATCGGCATCGCGGTCGGACCCGGCGACGGATTGATCCCCGACAAGCTGCTGCGCAATGCCGACCTCGCGCTCTACCGCGCGAAAGGCGACGGCCGCGGCATCTTCAGGTTTTTCGAGCCCGCGATGGATCTGCAAATGCAGACCCGCCGCATCCTGGAGCAGGACATGCGCAGGGCGCTGCCATCCGGCGAGTTCGAACTGTATTACCAGCCGGTGGTGAATCTGGCGAGCAACGACATCAGCGGCTTCGAGGCCCTGATCCGCTGGAATCACCCGCGACAGGGACTGGTGTCGCCGGCCAACTTCATTCCGTTGGCAGAGGAGATCGGGTTCATCGTGCCGATCGGCGAATGGGTCATCCGGCAGGCCTGCACCACCGCGGCCGCATGGCCGGAAGGCCTTCGTATCGCCGTCAATATTTCGGCAGCCCAGTTCCGCAGCCCCGGGCTGATGCAGATCATCGTCGGCGCACTCGGGGCCTCGGGCCTGCATCCGACGCGTCTCGAGATCGAAATTACCGAGACCGTGCTGCTGCACAACAGGGAAGCTGCCCTCGCCATCCTTCACCAGTTGCGATCCCTGGGGGTACGGATCGCAATGGACGATTTCGGCACCGGATATTCCTCGCTGACCTATCTGCAGTGTTTTCCGTTCGACAAGATCAAGATCGACCGCTCCTTCGTGAAGAACATTGCGGACAACGCCGGCTCGCTCAACATCGTGCGCGCGGTCGCAGCGCTCGCCAGCGGCATGGGCATGACGACGACGGCCGAAGGCGTCGAAACCCCGGAACAGCGCGACAGGATTGCCTCCGAGGGCTGTACCGAGATGCAGGGGTTCCTGTTCAGCGAGCCGCTGCCCGCAGGCGAAATCGAACGGCTGTACCTCGCACGGCGCGCGGCGCGGCAGGCGTCCGGACAGATCGTCGCGGCGTGACGGCGCTCAAAACTCTCTTGCGATCGTCGCCAGCATCTCCAGCAGCGCGGCCCGGTTGGCGGGTCCGAGCAATTCGTTGAGCCGGGCTTCGTGCTTGTTGGCGACCAGCTTCTTGGCGCGCGCCAGCACCGCGCGGCCCTTGTCGGTCAGCATCAGGATGTGGGAACGACGGTCATTGGTCGAACGGATCCGCGTGCACAAATCGCGGCTCTCGAGGCCGTCGAGCATCGCCACGAAATTCGGCCGCAGGATGCCGAGCGTATTGGCGATCTCGGTCTGGTTGCGGCCGGGATTGCGGTCGAGCAGCAGCAGCACCGAGAACTGCGCCGGCGTCAATTGCAGCGGCGCCACGCAGCGCAGAAAATCCTCGAACACCCGCAGCTGCGCGCGCTTGAGCGAATATCCCAGCAGCTCGGACAATTCGCCGAGCTGCAGCGCCGCCGCTTCCACGGCGACCTCGGCCGGCTCCTTGCGGGCGGCGCGGGACGGCTTGGCGACATCGGCAGTCTTCGAAACAGTCATCGCTCGATGCTCGCAATCCCGGTAAGCTCAGCTGAGACCTGACAGAGTGGACGGGCCTTGAAGTTATATTTGATAATTGTTATGCACTATACCGAATATCGGCGGGAGTTTTCAACTGCTGTTATTTGACGGTCAGCCGCCGCTCAAGGGGCGACCGGTCAGACGCGTGATGGGGAGCGCCCGGTCTTGAACACGACGATCATGCTGTTCCTGGTGCAGGACGGCATCACCAACGGCGCGATCTACGCTTTGCTCGGCCTTGCGCTGGTGCTGGTATTCGCCGTCACCCGGGTCATCCTGATTCCACAGGGCGAGTTCGTCACCTTCGGCGCCCTGACCTATGCCACGCTGTCGGCGGGCAACATGCCGGGAACCGCCCAGCTCGCGGTGGTGATGGGCGTGATGGCGTTCGGCCTCGACCTTTTCGCCGGCCGCCGCTCGCTGCATCCGCGCCTGGTCGGGCGGGCCTTCGCGATCAACATCCTGCTGCCGGTGGCGATCTACGCCCTGACGTCCTGGCTCGCCGGCAAGAACACCCCGATCGCGGTCAATATCGCGCTGTCGCTGCTGATCGTCGCGGCGATCGGGCTGTTTCTCTACCGGCTGGTCTTCCAGCCGCTGGCGCACACCTCGGTGCTGGTGCTGCTGATCGCCTCGGTCGGCGCCCACCTCGCGCTGCAGGGTCTCGGCCTGGTATTCTTCGGCGCCGAAGGCCAGCGCGGCCCGACCATCTCGGATGCGGCCTTCATGGTGGGCCCGCTGCGTTTCACCGGCCAGAGCATCGCGGTCTACGCCATCACCATCGCCTTCATCGTCGGCCTGTGGCTGTTCTTCGGCCTCACCCTCTACGGCAAGGCGTTGCGCGCCACCGCCGTCAACCGGCTCGGCGCCCGGCTGGTCGGCATCCGCACCACGCTGTCGGGACAGATCGCCTTCCTGCTCGCTTCCGTGATCGGCGCGTTGTCCGGCATCCTGATCGTGCCGATCACCACACTGTATTACGACACCGGCTTCCTGATCGGCCTGAAAGGTTTCATTGCCGCGATCATCGGCGGCCTCGTCAGCTATCCGCTGACCGCGGTCGCAGCCCTGGTAGTCGGCACCGTCGAGGCGTTCTCCTCGTTCTATGCCAGCAATTTCAAGGAAGTCATCGTCTTCACGCTGATCCTTCCGGTCCTCGTGCTGCGGTCGCTCGCGGCGCCCGCGGTCGAGGAAGAGAAGGACTGACGGCGATGACGCAACGGCTGCTACCCATCTCGATCTTCGCGGCATTGATGGCGGTGATCCCGCTGATCCCGGGCATGCCGCCGTTCTGGATCGTGCTGCTCAACAATATCGGGCTCGCCGCGCTGGTGGCGATGGGCCTGGTTCTGCTGACCGGCGTCGGCGGCCTGACGTCGTTCGGCCAGGCGGCGTTTTGCGGCTTCGGTGCCTACACCACCGCGGTGCTCTCGACGGCCTATGGCGTATCGCCCTGGCTGACGCTGCCGCTGTCGCTGCTGGTCAGCGGCGGCGCCGCGGTTTTTCTCGGCCTCGTCACGGTGCGGCTGTCGGGCCACTATCTGCCGCTCGGAACCATCGCCTGGGGCATCGGCCTGTATTATCTGTTCAGCAAGCTCGAATTCCTCGGCCGCAATGACGGCATCACCGGGATTCCGCCGCTGTCGATTGGCACCCTCAAGATGCTCGATGCCGGCACGATCTACTACGCCATCTGGATCGCGGTGCTGATCTGCGCGCTGCTCAGCATGAACCTGCTGGACTCGCGCACCGGCCGCGCGATCCGCGCGCTGCGCCGCGGACACATCGCCGCCGAGGCGTTCGGCGTGCAGACGCCCCGCGCCAAGCTCTTGGTGTTCATCTATGCGGCGGTGCTGGCCGGGCTGTCCGGCTGGCTCTATGCGCATTTCCAGCGCGCCGCCAACCCGACTCCGTTCGGCGCCCACGCCGGCATCGAATATCTCTTCATCGCAGTGGTCGGCGGCGCCGGCTATGTCTGGGGCGCGGTGCTGGGCGCCGGCATCGTCGTCATCTTGAAGGAGATCCTGCAGAGCTACCTGCCGCTGTTGTTTCGCGGCGAAGGCCAGCTCGAGACCATCGTGTTCGGCATCATGCTGGTGCTGCTGCTGCAGCTGGCGCCGACCGGGGTCTGGCCGTGGCTGATGGGGCGACTGCCGTTCAAAGCGGCCCGCAAGCGGCCCGATACTTCTCTCACCCTGCCTGCGCGCGAGCGGCCGGCCGCAGCTCCGGGCGCGCTGCTCCAGATCGACAATGCGCGAAAACAGTTCGGCGGCGTGATCGCGGTCAACGACGTCTCGTTCGACGTTCAGGCCCGCGAGATCGTCGCCCTGATCGGTCCCAACGGCGCCGGCAAGAGCACGACCTTCAACCTGATCACCGGCGTGCTGACCTCCACCGGGGGCACCATCTCGGTGCACGGCAGGAACATCGACAATGCGCCGCCGCAGGAGGTGGTAAAACTCGGCATCGCCCGGACCTTCCAGCACGTCAAGCTGGTGCCGGACATGAGCGTACTGGAAAACGTCGCGATCGGCGCGCATCTGCGCGGCCATTCCGGCGCCATCTCCAGCATGCTGCGCCTCGACCGCTCCGATGAAGCGAAATTGCTGGCCGAAGCGGCGCGCCAGATCGAGCGCGTCGGGCTCATCGACCAGATCGATCAGCCGGCAGGCAGCCTGTCGCTCGGCCAGCAGCGCATCGTCGAGATCGCCCGCGCGCTGTGCGTCGATCCGATGCTGCTGCTGCTCGACGAACCCGCCGCAGGCCTGCGTCACATGGAAAAGCAGCGGCTCGCAACGCTGCTGCGCACCCTGCGCGACGGCGGCATGTCGGTGCTGCTGGTCGAGCACGACATGGGCTTCGTAATGGATCTGGCCGACCGCATCGTGGTGCTCGACTTCGGCACCAAAATCGCCGAGGGCACCCCCGATGCGATCAAGCGCAATCCCGATGTGATCAAGGCCTATCTCGGAGCGGCGGCATGAGCGCGCTGCTGCAGGTAAGCGATGCGCATGTCGCCTATGGCAAGGTCGAGGCCGTGCGCGCGGTATCGCTGGAGGTCGGCGCCGACGAGATCGTCACCATCATCGGCGCCAACGGCGCCGGCAAGACCACGCTGCTGAACGCCATCATGGGTATCCTGCCGCTGACCGGCGGCGTGGCCTTTGCCGGCAGGGACATCCTGCAGCTGGAAATCGAGGACCGCGTCGCGGCGGGCCTCAGCCTGGTGCCCGAGCATCGCGAACTGTTCGGCACCATGAATGTCGAGGACAATCTGCAGCTCGGCGCCTTCCGGATCGCCAAGGCCGTCGCGGCGCAATCGTTCGAGCGGGTCTACACGCTGTTTCCGCGGCTCAAGGAGCGGCGCAAGCAACTGGCCGGCACGCTGTCGGGCGGCGAGCAGCAAATGCTGGCGATGGGCCGCGCCTTGATGGGCGCCCCCAAACTCCTGATGCTGGACGAACCGAGCCTCGGCCTCGCACCGATCATCGTGGCCGACATCTTTCGAACCATCGGCGAGTTGCGCGCCGCCGGCGTCTCGGTGCTGCTGGTCGAGCAGAATGCCCAGGCCGCGCTGAAGATCGCCGATCGCGCCTATGTGATGGAGCTCGGCGAGTTCATCCTGAATG
>NZ_JAUYQU010000211.1 GCF_030697065.1 Bradyrhizobium sp. | reverse complement strand
GATGGTCGTCGGCGCCGTGCAGATGTTGTTGACGATGTTCATGCTGTTCGGGCACAGGCAGTTCGCCGCCTGCGGATTTTCGCCCGCACTGCATTGCCGGGGATTCGTATTCGGCTTGATGGTTGTCGGCGCCGTGCAGATGTTGTTGACGATGTTCATGCTGTTCGGGCACAGGCAGTTCGCCGCCTGAGGGTTCTCGCCCGCACTGCATTGCCGCGGGTTGGTGTTCGGCGCGGCTATCGTCGAGGTCGTCTTGCAGTTTCCAGGCTGGCCGCTCGTTCCCGGTTTGCAGGTGCAGGCCGGCGCAACCCCCGTCGAGTCCGACGGACACTGCGCCGTTGTGGCCGAGCCTACGCAGGCAAAGGTGGAGAACGAGGTCCGCTGGGCGACCCAGCCCGGGTTATTGCAGCGGCACTGATCGCCGAGCATGACTCCGTCGCTGCAGGACATCCGGGTGCAGACGCCGTTCACGGCCCGCAGGCCGGACGGGCATGCACAGGTACCCGAGCCACGGTCGACAGTTCCACCGGCGCAGGGAATGACTTTTTCGACGCAATTGCCCGGCGTGCCGGTCTGGGTGCGGGGATCGCAGGGGGCATCCGGCGCGCAATTGGGGCCTGAGGTGCCAGCAGGGCATACTTTCGGCGCTGTCGAGGCCACGCATTGAAAATTACGGCCGCCGCCGCTCAGCGTCGTGCCGGCAGGACAGCCGCAAACGCCCTGCTCGATTTTCCCGCCGGTACAGGTGATCGAGGCGTTCAGGCTGACGCAATTGCCTTGGGCATCCTTGGTCTGGCCAATCTGGCAAACCGTCGTGGTCGTGGCGGGAGGGGCACGGGTGGCGCAGACCGATCCGCCGCCTGCGATGTCGAATTTTTGGAGCAGGCATAGGCAGCCCGACGACATGTTCTGTCCATCCAGACAGGCCTGCCCGGCGGTCGGCGTCATGAAGCACGTGCCGTTGGGCATCCGACGCATCGGCAGTTCACATCGGCAGCCGCTCGCGATCGCCTCGTTGTTCTGGCAGGCCCGCCCCGGCGCGCCTGTCGGCGTCGGTGTCGGTGTCGGCACCGGCGTAGCGGTTGACACCGGCGTTGGTGTCGGGGATAGGCCATCCGGAACGCATCGGCCGATATTGCCCGCAACCCGGTAGGTCGTGCCGGGAGGGCAGCCGCGACCGGTCTGCACCACGCGCGTGCAATTCGGCGGCGTGCCGACCAGCGGCGGCGGACAACTTTGCGCCACGACGCAATTCGGCGGCGTGCCGGTCCTGCCGGGGCCGCAGAACTTCTTGTTGCCGTAGACCTCACCGAATTGCGGACGGCCCTGGTTGCCGCCGCCGAGGACGCTGCCGATCAGCAGCGGCGCGATCCGCGCGATCGAGGGCACGCAGGACAGCCGGGGATAATCGCCCCAGGCGACGTAGCCGACCGGGCAATAGCAGGCGGCATAGCCGCGACGCGATATCTCCACCACGCCGCCGCGGCAGGTCAGATCGGTCATGCAGCGGCCGCCCGGGCCCATCTGCCAGGGCGGGCAACCGCCGCCATCCCACTGGCATTCGCCGATATCTTCCGACCATGCATAGCCGCGCGGACAGACCAGCGGCCGGGACCTTTCCGAAGCGCGGCAGGATGAACCGGTCCAGTAACCGCCGAGTTCGCGGCAATTGGCGAGCGCCGAATCGTAGGCGCTGTTGCGCGGCGCGGCCGCGACCACGGCGCGTCCCGCAGGGCCGAGCTGCCACTGGCTCAGATTCTCCTGGTCCTGGCGGTAGTCTTCGACCAAAGCCGGCGCGCCGCCGACCGCGATCAGAAAGCGATCCGTCTCGCGGTTGCGGAACTGGACGAACGAGGTGCCGTCCACCGGCTCAAAACTCCAATGCGCCTCGTCGGCGTCGGGGAGCGCCGCGGTCGCACGCAGCCTGCCGTTGACGTCGGTGAGATAGGTCTTCTTCCACTGGTTCCTGATCCGCACGAAGGGCGAGTCCGGCACGGCCTCGAAGGTCCACTGGCCGCTCTCCCATTCCGGCTTGACGGTGGGGATGTCGATGGTGCCGGAAGCCTGGCTGTTGAGCGCGGTGGCGGCGGCGCTGCGCGGCGCGATGCGGTACGCGCCCTGGAGCTGGAATTGTTCGATCGGGGAAACCTGAGGCAGTTCAGCCATGGCCGCCTGCACCGGAGTCGCCGACTCCAGCGGCGGTGCGGCAGCGACGGGAGGGGGTGCAAGCTGCGCAGGTGGCGGCGGCGCTCCGACCGGCGCCTGCGCAATCGGCTGCTGCAAGCCCGGCGGCGGCGGCGCAAGCTGCGCGGTCGCTACTCCGCCGACATCGACCATGACCGGCTCGGCGGTGGCCGTGATGGCATAGAGGCATTTTTCGGCGTCGTCGGTCACAACCCATGAATGGCCGACGGCGGTGGTCTGCCGGAGCAGATTGCCTCCCTCGATCAGGCCGTTGAACTTGCGATCGCCATTCGCGTCGATCCAGTAAAGACGGCGACGTTCGGTGGACGCATTGCGGAACGCCAGTTCGACGGCACCGCCTGCCTGCACTGATTTCAGACTGCTTTCGTCGCTGCAGTCCTGCGACTGCGCGGCGCCCGGCGAAATGGAAAGCAAGGTCGCCACGCCAACCGCCAGGGCGACAAATGCCGACCGCGAAAATCGAAAAACTCGTTGCTGGACCAGGTCGTTACGGTGTCGCCGCGAAATCGGGAAAACGTTCATCACGCTTGACGCAATGGAGTTGATCATAATCGAATTTCCCAAAACTGACCGTCTCGAAATACCGAGCCCGCGATAAACCCGACCGGCGCACCGATCGAGGATGCCACGCTTTGCAAAAGCCAATGCGTACACGGCGCTTCGCGCGCGCGCATGATCAATTTTGATTAGGCGGGGCGAATTCAGCCGCGGCCGGCGCGCCTTAGCTCTACGGCGGGTCTATGCGCTGCACGGATATCCCGCCGAGCAGGGCGACGACTTCGGTCTGGCGCCGGCAGCCGGTCTTCTCCAGCACGCCTCGAACCTGCACGCGAACGGTGTTCGGCGAGACGCCGTTGTCCCCGGCGAGGTCGTCGACCGTTTTGCCCGCCGCGAGACCGCGGGCGACGCGGGCTTCGGCCGGCGTGAGGTCGAACAGGGACATCACCAGTTCCACGGGCGGCGCGTTTGGCGCCCCGACCGGCATCAGGACGAAAACGGCGGCGCTGCTGGCGAAGATGTCGCGCGCGGAAAACCGGATCGGGATGACATGACCGACCATCAGCGCATCGGTCGTCGCGTCGCGGACCGGAAAGGACCGGGCGCCGCCATGGTCGTTCAGCGCGACCCGGGCGAGCGCCTCGCCCAGCATGTCGTCGGCACGCCGGTCTTTCAGCGTCACCCGGTCGGCCGCCCGCCAGTACACGAGATCGTCCAGGCCTTCGATCAATGCGTTGGCGGCGAGCACCTTGCCGCTTTCATCCAGCACCAGGGCCGCCAGGCCCAGCGCCGCCAGCGCCTGGCCGGCGGCCTGGGCGCGCTCGAGGTGAAGGCGCGCCGCCATGACCGCGGTACGGGCGAGATGCGGCCGCAGCGTATCCAGCCTCTGAATGGTCGCGGCGTCGGCGGGCCCCTGGGCGGTGGTGCGCGACAGCACGATCGAGAGATTTTCGCCGGTCGGCAGCGCAAAGGCCGTCGCCGCGCCCCAGCCGAGGCCCATCTTGCGCCAGTTGTCGCGATAGATCGGCTCCGCCTCCAGTTCTTCCTGCGAGCACAAATCGACGTCGCGCAGGAAGCCGGCATGGCGGCTCTCGTGAACGAGCGACATCAGCCGTCCCTGCCAGTACCAGCCGTCGGCGACAAAGCGCCCGGTAATTTCGCGAGAGTTTTTCGACGCGGTCCAGGCCGTGACTTCGGGATTGGTGATGAACAGCGAGGCGCCGGCGGACTCGGATATTTTCGAGGTATCCTTCAGCACCTGTGGCCAAAGCTCCGGCACGAAGCCGCACTCGTAGATCCGGTCGATCAGTTCAGATTCCGTGGATGTGCTTTCCAACTGGCCCGCCCGTCTGGCGCCGCATGGCAGGACGCCGCCGGCGACCATCGTGCCAAGGGATGGAACTTTTGTCGAGTGTTGGCGTGCCCAGGGCGTCGCACCGCGTGCATGCAGTAAGATTGGGCCTCGCCGGATGAGGCGCCGGGCCGAACCCTGACCTTATCGGGGCGCGCTCCGCGGCAAAGCGCGTGGCCGGATCCTCGAATATCCGACGAGCATGCAATACACGATACCGGAAACTAGGCTGGTATGGCCGCTGAACATCACGAGGCCAAGGCTCCAGCCGTGCCAGGCGACGAGGACGCCGAGCGCAAGCAGCAGGGCGCAGGCGCCAAGAACGCGAAGAACCCATGTCGTGGCCAACGGCAGCGACCGGCCGAAAATATCGCGCTGCTGGCGATGCACGGCAAACGCCAGCGCGGCGAAACCCGCCAGGCACAGCGCAAAGGCCAGCAGGTGGCTCATCCTGCTCCCTCGCTGGAAGCGACGGTGACCGGAGCCCGCCGATTTGCTTTGCTGCGGGATGGAGAGACGGCGCTTTGCCGGGCCGTGCGCATCGCCAGCGCGGCGTGGAGCCAGGCGAGCGCCCAGCACATGATATCCATCCCGGCGAAGATCCAGTCGCCTTCGGCCAGGCTGTGCCATAGCGGACGTTGCGTCGTCATTGCGTTGAGCACCGGCAACAACGACAGCAGCACCGAGGCCGCCCATAGCTGCTCGACCCAGGCCGACCTCGCCGGACGCGCCAAAGCATGCAGCAGGGTCAATGCCCAGACGATGAAGAACAGGTGGATCTCGAGCTCGGCTCGGCCTTCCAACGGATGCGGCAGCAGCCGGTTGCCCCAAAGGAATGCCGTCATGGCGACCGACAGGCCGGCGATGCCCGCGATATTCAACCGCTCCACGAGGCGAAAACCGAAATAGGGGCGATCCGGATCCGGCAACTGCTGCCGCCGCTTGACGGTCCACATGACGAGGCCGGTGCCGACCATCGCCGTGCCCATGAAGCTGACGAGGAAGTACAGCCATCGGGTCACGGTGTCGCTGAATCGTCCGAGGTGGAGCGCATAGAATACGCCCCGCGTCTCCGCCGCGCCCCCCACATTCTCGCGAACCGCCAGCAATTTGCCGGTGGCGCCTTCGAACTCGAGATATTGCGGGCTCATGGAAACCCGGCCCGGATCGCCTCGCGTCACAGCCACCCGCGCTGCCGCATCTCCCGGATGGACCGCGTTGACGCGCCCCACTTGATCCCGGCCCCAGCGTTCCTGCGCCTGCCGCACCATCTCCTCGACCGATGCCAGCGGCACGTTCTGCCCGCTGGGCTTGCCCGGCGGGATGAACGCGCTGAGTTCGGCGGCGAGTTGCTGGCGCTCGGCCGGGGTCTTGAACGCGACGCGCTCGCCCCAGGGCATGTACAGCGCCATCAACGTCACCAGTCCCGTGTACGTGATCATGAGATGGAACGGCAGCCCGAACACCGCCAGGGCGTTGTGCGCGTCCAGCCACGAGCGCTGTCTCCTTCCCCAGCGAAAGGTGAAGAAATCGACGAAGATCTTCTTGTGGGTGATGACGCCGCTGACGATGGCCACGAGCATGAACATCGCGGCCGCGCCCGCGATCCATCTGCCCCACACCACGGGCATGTAGTGAAACTGGAAGTGGAAGCGGTAGAAGAAGTCCCCGCCCAGCGTTTCGCGCGAGGTGACTTTCCCGCCGGTTGCGGGATCGAAATAGGCTTCACCAAAACCGCGCTGGCCCGGGCTGCGTGCGGAGGTGCGCCAGAAGGCATAGACGCTGTTGTTGCGCGCGTCGGGCAGGCGCATGCTCCACTGCGAGGCGCCGGCCAAGGTCTTGCCGAATTCGTCGGCGATCCGCTGCGCCACCACGGCCTGATCGGGAATTTCGGACAGCCGCGCCAGTTCCGGCCGCATCCATTGCGAGAGCTCGTCCTTGAAATAGGACACGGTGCCGGTGAGAAACATGGCATAGAGAATCCAGCCGAGCAGAAGGCCGGTCCATGTATGCAGGCTGGACATGGTTTGCCGGATGCCGCGTCCTGCAACCCGCTGATCGTTGTCCGAATTCACGCGCCGGCCATCCTCAGGAAACAGACCACGCCAGGGGCAACAGCGCCGCGGCCACGATCGTCAGCCCTGCCCAGGCCTTCAGCGCATTGCGCACGGCGAACACCCAGACCACGGCCGCCGTGTAGATTGCGAAGCTTGCCAGCATCCCGGTGAGCACGGCCTGCGGCTTGCTCAATGGCAGGGCGAGCACGGCGACGCTGCTGAGCGCGGCCAGGGCATAGCCGCCGAACAGGGCGGCGACGATGCGCGAGACGAGAGGGCCGGTTGAGCGGACCCGTTGTATCCGGGCGTTCATTTGCCAGGCGTTGCCGGCGGGCCCGCGGGAATCGGCGCAAGGCCGCCGGCGTTCACATAGGTCACGGTGGTGGCATAGCTGACGGCATCATACCTCTCGGGGCCGCTCGTGCCCGCGCGTTCGCCGGCGCTGCGGTCGTTGAAGCTGACTTCAGCCACGTAGACGCCCTTCCAGGGCATGTCGAACGTTACAAGACCCTGCTCGTCGGTGTGAGCTTCCTTCGACCAGCCCGATTCCGTTACCAGCGTCACCTTGGTCTTGGCCTTGGGCTGATCCTTGAAGAAGAGCTTGAATTGCCCGGCCTGGCCAGTCGGCACGAGGTCGAGCACCAGCTTGGGTTGTTGCGCGGCAAGGCCGGTGACGAAGCGCGCCGCGGGATAGTACCGGTTGGTGACGTCCTTGCCCTGTTGCTTCCAGGTATAAAGCGGGTAGCTCGCATCTTCCGCCACAAGGCCGTCGCCGGGGGCCGCGGAGAATGGCAGCGTGAAGCCGCTTGCGGTCTTGGTGGCGTCGGCCTTCTGCTCGCCTTTTGCGGAGATGAGCGTAGCGGTCGGCTTTGCAAACTTGTCGAGCAGCCCCGGCGATACTTCGCGAAGGTTCTGGCCGTATTCGCCGAAACGGACCACGGCGTTTTGCCCGTCGGCCTGCTCGATCCAGATCTGGTGCGCCTGGGAAGGCGTCACCAATGCAAGCAAGGCGGCGATGGCGAGAAAATGTTTGGTCATCCTGGTGCTCCGGTTGGCGTTCTCTACGGCAGGAGATCGAATGCCGCAGAGAAGAGGTAGGTGCGGCCCGGCGCGAGAGCCGAGAATGTACCGGCGTTGGTCCAGTAGGCCTTGTCGAAGATGTTCTCGACACCGGCGCGGAACGTCACCGGCCGGCCTTCGATCCTGGTCGCATAACGGGCGCCGACGTCGTATCGCGTCCAACTCGGGAACAGCACCGTGTTTATGCCGTTCAGATAGCTCTGGCCCGTGTAGATCACGCGGCTGTTGAAGGCGAGACCGGCAACACCCGGAATATCCCAGTCAAGGCTGGCCGAGAAACGCTCGCGCGGCTGGCCGACGGCGTCCTTGCCGAGCGTGGCAAGCAATGCGGCTGTGCTCCCCGTCTTGGTGATCTCCGGAATGAGATAGGTGTAGCTCACCAGTCCGCGCACACCGGGCATCAGCAGTCCGTAGGCGTTCAGCTCGATGCCGTGATTGTTCTGCTCGCCGTCATAGGCTTGCGTGGCGGTGGGCAGGCCGGGATTGAGCGTGATAAGGCTCGGCCGCCTGATCTCGAAATAGGCCGCCGTCGTGGTGATCGTGCCCCAATCGACCTTCACGCCGCCTTCAAGTTGCTTGGACTTGAACGGAGCGAGCGTTTGGCCGGCATTGGCGTAGGGAACGGTGGCGAAAGGTGCTCCTTGTGTTAGCGGAACCACCGCGCCCTGCGACAACCCTTCGGCATAGTTGGCATAGAGCGAGACGTTCCTCACAGGCTTGAACACGACACCGGCCAGCGGCGACACCGCTTCGGAACTGTAACCGCCGGTGCGGACCCCGGTCGTATTGCTGAAACTGTCCGAATCGATCTTCTGGTAGCGAACGCCGCCCGTGATCATCACCACCTCGTCGAGGAAAGAGATGGTGTCGGATACCGAGACGCCTTGCTGCAGAATATCGTTCGATTTTCCCGGGGTCATGCGCGCCATGGCGAGCGGGGGAAGCGGCGTCGGATTGTAGATGTTCGATGCGAAGGAAGTCGGGTTCGCTGCGAAGCCGAAACCAAGCTCGCGGTCGAAGGCCGAATAGGCCACGTTGAGCCTGTGGTTGATCGGGCCCGTGTTGAAGTTCGAACGGAAGCCGACATTGCCGCTGGCGACCTTTTGATACTCGTCATAGTACCTTTGGGTGACGGTGAAAGCGCCGGTGGTCGGGTTCGTCAATGTTCCTGTCGGAAAGTCCTGCGCGGAAAATCCGTCACGGTAGCCGACGCCCGCATAGGCCGTCAGCCAGTCGGTCACATCGACTTCCGCCTGCGACATGATGGTGTTGTCGCGCTGCTCGAGCTTCGATCCCTTGTACCAGTTGGTCCTCGGGTCCGGCGGGCGCGGCACGAAGGCGAAAGTGGCAGGGATGGTGATCTGCGGGCGGAATTCGTTGGTGTCGTCGTTCTGCGAGATGGCGTCGAGGGTCCAGCGGAAGCGTTCGGCGCGATAGTCGACGCCCAGCGCGGCGAGACCGCTGCGCAGATTGCCGTCCTTGACATTCAGTTCACCGTCGCGAACGACGCCGTTGAAACGAACCCCCCACTCCTTCTGGTCACCGAAGCGACGCGCGGTATCGACGTGCAGGCCGAAATTGGCCGCCGATACGAAGAATGGCGTCACGCGCAGCAGCGGGTCTTCCGGCGCGCGCTTGGTGACGATGTTGATGGAGCCGCCGATCGTATTGTTCGGCGCGATGCCGTTGAGCAGGGCGCCGGGGCCCTTCAGCAGCTGAACACGCTCGGTGAAGTAGGCCGGCGCACGGAAGCGCGACACCAGGCCATACATTCCGTTGAGCCCGACATCCGCGCCGTCGACCTGAAAGCCACGGATCTGGAAAGTGTCGTCGTAACCGCCATTGCCGCTGTTGGTCGTCCGCACCGAGGCGTCGTTCTGCAGAACGTCGCCCGCCGTACGCGCCTGCTGATCTTCTATCAGCTTCGAAGTGTAGTTCTGCACGCTGAACGGCGCGTTCATGACGCTTACGTTTCCGAGCAGGCCGAGCGTGCCGCCCTGCGCCACTTGGCCGCCGGCATAGGCCGGCGCCGGCGTTCCGATCGTTCGCGTCGTTCCCATCGTGGTGGCCGTAACGGAGGCCGGAGGCCGGTCGGTCGGTTGCCGGGGCGCGACGCGGGCCGCGCGCTGCGGCGCGGCGCGCGACCGCACCGTACGCGTCGGCCGCGCTCTCTGCTGGGGCGCATCGATCGACACCGGCGGCAACACCCGCGGCGCTTCGCTCTGCGCGCTGCTTTCGGAAGCTCCAATACCGGTCAGGCAAAGTGAAAGAACGCCCGTGGCCACGCCGACATACAAACGGTTCTTGTTGTTTTTGAAGTTACTCACGATACGCCCCCAATTCACCCAGTGATCACGTGACTAGGGAATCGAAGCTGCGGAAGCAACGGAGCCGATTTAGAATCGCTGTATGTGTGTGAACGCTCGCGTTATCTCGAACTGCATTCACCGCAACCTTCAAACGATTCTAAAAAAACTTTGAAACGATTCTAAACGGCCTTGGCTTCCTATCGAGATCATTGATTGCGAGTGGAACAATTTCAGAGTCGTATCGAGCAATCCAGGATCACGCGTTGTCACCGCGCGCGATGAGCGATCAAAGAGATTTCGTTTTCTTCCGAAGCCTCGATGCAGTTTTGAAATTTATTCTCAAGGTCGCCCCGCTTCGGTCGTTCGGATATCCGGTGTAACCACCGTTTGAGTTCGCGGGGAGCATCGCAACGAAATTTTCCGATCGGCGCGACGGCGACCCGGATTCGATCGAGATCGAAACGCAGTCTGCTTAATGCGATCGAAGGCTTGCTGAGTTTATCGCGCACTGGCGCCGGCGCGAAAACGCTGCGGCATGGCCCGGTCCGCGGCGGCCCGGATGATGCATCCTGGGTCGTCCGGTTGGCACATCATGGGCATGGGCAATGGTGCCCAGGAAAGGACTCGAACCTTCACGGCCGTTAAGCCACTGGCACCTGAAGCCAGCGCGTCTACCAATTCCGCCACCTGGGCCCGGGCCGGTTAGTACGGATCGGTCACGCGCTTGTCAAATCGGCTCATTGCCGGCCAAATCCGCTGTACAGAACCGGCCGGTTGGCGTATCGCGAAACGGCGTAATCCCCTGCGTTTTCTCGACTTTGACCCCCAAGGAAAATGGCCCCCATGGCATCGAATCTGGACACGCTGGTCACGGTTTTCGGAGGATCGGGCTTTCTCGGCCGCAACGTGGTCCGGGCGCTGGCCAGGCGCGATTACCGGATCCGGGTCGCGGTGCGGCGGCCGGAACTGGCCGGGCATCTGCAACCCCTCGGCAAGGTCGGCCAGATCCACGCCGTGCAGGCCAATCTGCGCTATCCGGCCTCGGTCGAGGCCGCGATGCGCGATTCCCACGTCGCCATCAATCTGGTCGGCATCCTGGCCGAGGGCGGCGCCCAGACCTTCGACGCGGTGCAGGGCTCCGGCGCCGGCGCGATCGCCAGCGTGGCGAACGACATCGGCGCACGGATGGTGCATGTCTCCGCCATCGGCGCCGACGAGAATTCGCCGGCGCGGTACGGACGCTCGAAGGCGGCGGGCGAACGGGCGGTGCTGGCGGCCGTGCCGACGGCGACCATCCTGCGGCCATCGGTGGTGTTCGGCCCCGAGGACCAGTTCACCAACCGTTTCGCCGGCCTCGCCACCATCTCGCCGGTGCTGCCGCTGATCGGCGGCGGCTACACGAAACTGCAGCCGGTCTATGTCGGCGACGTCGCGACCGCGGTGGCGGATGCGGTCGACGGCAAGACGAAGCCCGGCGCGGTATACGAGCTCGGCGGCCCCGAGGTGCTGACCATGCGGGAAGTGATCGAAATCATTCTCGCCACCATCCAGCGCCGGCGCATGCTGGTGTCGCTGCCGTTCGGGCTCGCCAAATTCAAGGCGATGTTCCTGCAGTTCGCGCCCGGTTCACTCAAACTGACGCCGGACCAGGTGGCGCTGCTGCGCTCCGACAATGTGGTTTCGGATGCCGCGAAAGCCGCCGGCCTGACGCTCGAAGGCCTCGGCATCGTGCCGGATTCGCTGGAAGCGATCGCGCCGCAATATCTCTGGCGTTTCCGCAAGACGGGACAGTTCGCGCACCGGGGCGCGTGAGCGGGGCAGGACCTCCTACCGCCCCATCGCCAGCGCGATCAGGCCGAGCGTGCCGACGATGATGCGCCACCACGCGAACAGCGTAAAACCGTGGCGCGTGACGTAGCCGAGGAACGCCTTGACCACGATCATCGCCGTGATGAACGACACCACGAAGCCGATCGCGATCAGGCCGGCGTGGTCCATCGTCATCTCGCCGTGGCTCTTGTAGAGGTCGTAGACGAACGCGCCGAGCATGGTCGGGATCGCGAGGAAGAAGGAGAACTCCGCCGCTGCGCGCTTGTCGGCGCCGAGCAGCATGGCGCCGACGATGGTGGCGCCGGAGCGCGACACGCCGGGGATCATCGAAATGCACTGCGCAACGCCGATCCAGAGATACATCGGCAGCGGAAAGGCGGTGGCATCGTGCTGGCTCGGCTGGAGTTCGAGCTGATCGACCCAGAGCAGGACGGCGCCGCCGACGATCAGCGAAAAGCACACCACCCACGGATTGAACAGGAACGCCTTGATGTAGCCGCCGGCGATCGCCCCGATCACCGCCGCGGGCAGGAACGCCACCAGCACCCCGATCACGAAGCGTTGCGCGGCGGGATCCGAGAACATGCCGCGCGCGATCTGCCACAATTTGGAAAAATAAAGTGCGACGATGGCTAGAATCGCGCCGAGCTGAATCAGGATCGCAAAGCTCTTCCAGAAAGGGCCTTCGCCGAGATCGAAGAACCGTTCGGCCAGCAGCAGATGGCCCGTCGAGGATACCGGGATGAATTCGGTGACGCCCTCGACGATGCCGAGAATCACCGCCCGCAACGTATCAGACATCATGTGATTGGTTCCGTTCTGATCGGAAGGAGCCGAAAAGCCGGGTTCTTCTCGCTTATTCGCCACCTTGCCGCAATCGCAAAAAACGTGAAAACACGGGTTGCCTCAATCCTGTGCTTAGGTAGTTTGGCGCCGCCGCCGCGGTTGATGGATTGTTAAGCGCCGCGAAATATTCAAGGCCTGCATGTACATCCTGTTTCACCATCCGTTCTGTCCGCTGTCGCGATTCGTCCGCCTTGCGCTGGGCGAATACGGCCTCGATCTGAAGCTGGTGGAAGAGCGCGCCTGGGAGCGGCGCGAGGCGTTTCTGGCGCTGAACCCCGCGGGCAGCACCCCGGTGCTGATCGCCGAGCGGCTGCCGCCGATTCCCGGCGCCGGCATCATCGCCGAATATCTCGACGAGACCCATGGCGCCGCGCAGGATGAGCGCCGGCTGATGCCGACCGCGCCGGGCGAACGGATCGAAGTGCGCCGGCTGATGGCCTGGTTCAACGACAAGTTTTTCGAGGAAGCCTCCAATCCGCTCGTCACCGAGCGCATCTACAAGCGCTTCATGGACGAGCAGGACGGCGGCGGCGCGCCGGCGGCGGATGTGATCCGCGCGGCGAAAGTAAATGTGCGCTATCATCTGGCCTATATCGGCTGGCTGGCGAAGACGCGGAACTATCTCGCCGGCGACCGGATCAGCTATGCGGACCTCGCCGCCGCGGCGCATCTTTCGGCGATCGATTACCTGGGCGACGTGCCATGGAGCGAGGACGACGCGGCAAAGGCGTGGTACGCGCGGGTGAAATCCAGGCCCTCGTTCCGCCCGCTGCTGAGCGAATGGCTGGCCGGCGTGCCGGCGTCGCGGACCTATGTGGATCTGGATTTCTGAGTACCGATCTCAAGGGCGCCCTCGCCCGCGAAGCCCGCGCGCTCGGCTTCGACTGCGTCGGCGTCACCGGTCCGGATTCGATCGCGCAGGCCGCAAGGCATTTTCGCGATTTCATCGCCGCCGGCGCGCATGGCGACATGGAGTGGCTGGCGGACCGTCCCGAACGCCGCGCCGATCCGCGCGGGCTGTGGCCGGAGGTGCGTTCGGTGATCATGCTCGGCGTCAATTACGGGCCCGACCGGAATCCGCTCGATATCCTGGCGCAGCGCCTGCGCGGCGCCATCTCGGTCTATGCACAGGGCGACGACTACCACGATCTGATCAAGAAGCGGCTGAAGGCGCTGGCGCGCTGGCTGGTCGCGGCCCAGGGCTGCGAGGTCAAGGTGTTCGTCGACACCGCCGCTGTGATGGAAAA
The DNA here is from genome assembly GCF_030697065.1 of Bradyrhizobium sp. Taxonomy (GTDB): domain Bacteria; phylum Pseudomonadota; class Alphaproteobacteria; order Rhizobiales; family Xanthobacteraceae; genus Bradyrhizobium. Next base: position 25,293 of record NZ_JAUYQU010000211.1, on the reverse strand, counting down.
GCCGCTGGCGCAGGCGGCGGGGCTGGGCTGGCAGGGCAAGCACACCAACCTGGTGTCGCGCGAATTCGGCTCCTGGCTGTTCCTCGGCGCGATCTTCACCACGCTGGAACTGCCGCGCGACGTCGCCGACATCGACCATTGCGGCTCGTGCCAGGCCTGCCTCGATATATGCCCGACGGCCGCATTTCCGGCGCCCTACAGGCTCGATGCGCGTCGCTGCATTTCCTATCTCACCATCGAGAGCAAGGGCCCGATCCCGCCCGAATTTCGCAAAGCCATCGGCAACCGCATCTATGGCTGCGACGATTGCCTGGCCGTCTGTCCCTGGAACAAGTTCGCGCAGGCCGGACGCGAAACCAGGCTGGCCGCGCGGGAGGATTTGCGCGCGCCGACGCTGGCCGAGCTGGCGCGGCTCGACGATGCCGCGTTCCGGGCGCGCTTTACAAGATCGCCGGTCAAGCGCATCGGCCGCGACCGCTTCGTGCGCAACGTGCTGATCGCGATCGGCAACTCCGGTGACGCGGCGCTGGCCGCCGAGGCCGAACGCCTGCTCGATGACGCCAGCCCGCTGGTGCGCGGCGCGGCGGTATGGGCGCTGTCGCAATTGGTCAGTCGCGAGGCGTTCGAGGAGCTGGCGGCGGGAGCGATGAACGCCGAGCCGGATGAGACGGTGCGCGCGGAATGGCGCGCCTGAAATATTCCGCCGTCATGCCCCGCGAAGGCGGGGCATCCAGTATTCCACAGAAGTCCGAATTCAACCGAGGGGCCGCAGCGTACTGGATCGTCCGCCTTCGCGGACGATGACAGCCGGGGTTGATTTCACCCTGCAAATTCCGTCATGGTCCCGCGCCATGACAAATCAACCCTTCTTCACCCAGGACCGCGACGCCTTCATTCCCACGCAGGCGGCGAACGGGCCGTGGGATCCGAACTCGATGCACGGTCGCGTCGTCATAGGCCTGCTCGCGTTTGCGATCGAGCAGCGCCACGGCTCCGACGATTTCATGCCGGCACGGCTGACGGTCGACATGTTCCGGCTGCCGAACATCAACACGCCGGTCGAGGTCACCACCAGACTGGTGCGCGACGGCATCCGCATCAAGGTGGTCGAGGCTGAATTTCTCTCCGGCGGCGTCAGCATGGCGCGCGCGTCATGCCAGTTGCTGCGGCGAACCGAAAACGCCCCGGGCAATGTCTGGTCGCCCGCGAATTGGGACGCGCCTAAGCCGGCGGACATTCCGGCACCGACCGATCCCAGGCTCGGCATGAACGGCAAATGGAGCACACGGCCGATCGTGGGCGCGATGGGTTCGCTCGGGCCGCGGCGGCTGTGGATGAGCGAAGTGCGCGAACTGGTCGAGGGCGTGCCGATGACGCCGTTCGTCCACGTCGCCACCGGGGCCGACTTCGCCAGCCCGTTCGCCAATGCCGGCGACCAGGGCCTCGGCTACATCAACAGCGACGTCACGCTCTACCTGCACCGCCTGCCGGTGACCCGATGGATCGGTTTCGAAGTGGTGAACCACCACGCCACCGACGGCGTCGCGATCGGCGAATGCTGGCTCTATGACGAGCAGGGCCCGATCGGCACCTCGACGGTGGCGGCGCTGGCGCAGAAGAAGCCGATGGCGAAACTCCCGCCGGCACCGCCGTAGTCGCCCAGTATCAACGCCGTCATTGCGAGGAGCACTTGCGACGAAGCAATCCATCTTGAAGCACAAGAAAGAGTGGATTGCTTCGCTTCGCTCGCAATGACGGGAGTGGCATCAAGCCAGGTGCCGCGCCATCTCCGGCCGCGCCTTCAGCGCCGCGCCGTGTCTGGCAATGATCTTGGCGATCCGCTCCGGTGCGAAATTCATGTCGACGAAGCCGGTCGCGGCGTTGGCGACCTCATGATATTCGGCGATCTTGCCGTCGCGCAGCGTCATGATCGCGACGCCCTCGAACATCGCGCGCGCTCCCCTGGCCTCCGGCAGCAGGGAGCGATAGCTGAAGGTGTAGCGCGCATACAGCGTGTGCCCGTCGCTGACCGGCGCATGCATGTCCCAGCGAAAATCCGTCGCAGTGCGGTAAAACCAGTCGTCGATCATCTCGGCGATTTTTGCACGGCCCCTGAAGTCGCCGTAAAACACGTCGTGGTAGACGCCGTCCTCGGTAAACAGTTCGGCGAACGCCTTGCCGTTATGTTGCTCGACCGCGCCGCAGAATGATTTCAACATTGCTGATGTGTTCATGGCGTCTCCCATATTTCCGCCGTCATGCCCGCGAAGGCGGGCATCCAGTATTCCAGAGGCCGTGAGATAAATCGATAGGCCGCGGCGTACTGGATCGTCCGCCTTCGCGGACGATGACAACGCGGGTTGGGCGCTAATGCCTACCCGATCTCCGCCACCGCCGCGATCATCCGCGCGATGTCCTGCGGCCGCGACAGACGGTGGTCGCCGTCCTGGATCATGGTCAGCACCACATCGTCAGCCGGCAGCCGGTGCGCCAGCGCGAAGGCGTGCTGCCACGGCACGTCGGGATCCTGCGCCCCCTGCAGGATGCGAACCGGGCAGCCGACCTCGATGGCGCTGCCGAGCAACAGATGGTTGCGGCCCTCCTCGATCAGCGCGCGGGTGATCGGATAGGGCTCGCCATATTGCGATGGCCGCAGCCAGACGCCGCTGGTTTCGATCTCCTGCTTCACCTCCGGTGGAAAACCGTTCCACATCAGCTGCTCGGTGAAGTCGGGCGCCGGCGCGATCAGCACCAGCCCGGCCAGCGAGGCGGGGCTGGCCGGCCGCTTGGCCAGTTCGCGCGCCAACAGCAGCGCCATCCAGCCGCCCATCGAGGAGCCGATCGCAATTTGCGGGCCAAGGCAGAACCGCTCGAACACCGCGACGCTTTCTTCCAGCCAGCGCCCGATAGTGCCGTCGACGAACGCCCCGCCGGATTCGCCGTGGCCGGAATAATCGAACCGGACACAGGCGCGCCCCTGTTCGGCGGCCCATGCGTCCAGCGCCAGCGCCTTGGTGCCTTTCATGTCCGAATTGAAGCCGCCCAGCCAGAACAGCCCGGGCACGGCGCCTTCGCGGGCCCGCACCGCGATCCGGCGCCGGTCAACACCTTCGCCGACCTCGATGAAATCAGGTTCCCGTTCGGATGCCGTCGAATTGGTCATGGAATTGTAACCTCTTTCCCAGCTGTTTGAGTGAGCCTGGGGAATCCGTCAACAACGGACGCCAAACCCGGTCGGCGACCGCTTGCAGCGCTTGCGGAACAGACCGGCGCCCTCTATCTCAGGCAGCGCGACCAATTGCCTCGCATTCGATGGTTTTTTGCCGTTGCCGATGTGAGTTCGCTTGCCCGCCGGGCCTTATTCCTTCAAACTATCGCCTTCGTTCACAACCTTGGAGAGCCAACCATTCGCCGTCCCAACAGAGCCCCGCCCGCCGCCACCAAAGACGGGCCGCGCACCAATGATGAAATCCGCAACGCACAGGTTCAGCTGATCGATCAGACCGGCCTGAATCACGGCACGGTCGAGACCGTCGCCGCCGTGAAGATGGCGCTCGAAGCGGGCATGGACCTCGTCGAGATTTCGCCGAACACCAATCCTCCCGTTTGCAAGATCATGGATTACGGGAAGTTCAAATATTCCGCCCAGAAAAAGGCCGCCGAGGCCCGCAAGAAACAGAAGATCGTCGAGATCAAGGAGATCAAGCTCCGCCCGATGATCGACGACCATGATTACGACGTGAAGATGCGCGCGATGCAGCGGTTCTTCGAGGAAGGCGACAAGGTCAAGATCACCCTGCGCTACCGAGGTCGCGAAATGGCGCATCAGGAAATCGGCACGAGGCTGCTGGACAAGGTCAAGGCCGACGTCGCCGAATATGCCAAGGTCGAGCAGGATGCGCGTTTCGAGGGCCGTCAGGTCGTGATGGTTCTGGCGCCGCGCTGACGGACGCAGCAACGTCCTTCTTGGAAATTACCAGACAAGCAGGCCGGCCCGTCAGATCATCTGGCGGGCCGGTTTTTTATGCGCCGATCGCTGGCTAACTCCGGATCGCCTGCCAGACCCCGCTGCAGCGATCGCCGGTAATAAACCCGCTCCAGCGGCCGGTGCCCGAATTGCCGGCGAGCCGGCCGCGGCCATCTGCCCATGAGGCGCCGACGGTGATCCTGACGGTGACGGTGCCGTTGCGGCTGATACCGCCGGTGACCTTGCCGCCCCCGGCCGACGAAACGCGCGTGCCGTGGACGTTGAAAGGTACAGTGTTACTGGCATGGCAGTTACCGGCCCGGGGCGTGAACGTCACGTTCCAGGTGCCGTCAAAGGCTCCCGGCCGGGCAGTCCGGGCGTCCGCGGTATCCGGTGCGGCGACGGCGGAGAGCGCGGCAGCGACGAGTATCCATCGGAAGGCGCGTGAAACCTTGAAATTGCGGAAAATAATCGATTGAGCTGAAAAAGACATTTGCGTCCTTTGGCGTGATGCTGATGGCGTGGTGACGATAGGTCGGAAGTCCCGGTTCCGCGGTTCATCGTTGCCAATCTCGCTTGGCTCTGCCATAAGCGCAACCTTCATCGCCCGGCTGATCAAGGGCTGCCGTGTCGATGTCCGTGCGGGTCATTTCATTTCAGAAATAACCAAGCACTTTCAACGCTCTAACGAGCATTTTAGCCGCGGAAGCGCCCCTTTGGGCGCGTCTTTCGTTCGGCCACAGGAGAGCCAAATGCCCAAGCTGAAGACCAAGTCAGGCGCTAAAAAGCGCTTCAAGGTGACTGCCACCGGCAAAGTGATGGCCGCCCAGCGCGGCAAGCGCCACGGCATGATCAAGCGGACGAAGAAGCAGATTCGTCAGCTCCGCGGCACCCGCGTGCTGTTCAAGACCGACGGCGACAACATCAAGAAGTATTTCTTGCCGAACGCCTGATCGCTCAGGCCGTTTACGCCGTCCATAACAGCCGAGCCGCGCCCCGCGCGGCGATCCGTCACCCATTATCCTTATGAAGGAGACCCGTCATGTCTCGCGTCAAACGCGGTGTGACCTCTCACGCCAAGCACAAGAAAGTCTACAAGCTCGCCAAGGGTTTCCGCGGCCGCCGCAAGAACACCATCCGCACCGCCAAGGCCGCGGTCGAGAAGGCCGCGCAATACGCCTTCCGCGACCGCAAGCGCAAGAAGCGCACCTTCCGCGCGCTGTGGATCCAGCGCCTCAATGCCGCGGTGCGTCCGCTCGGCATGACCTACAGCGTGTTCATCAACGGTCTCGCCAAGTCGGGCATCACGGTCGACCGCAAGGTGCTGTCGGATCTCGCGATCCACGAGCCGGCGGCATTCCAGGCGATCGCCGAAAAGGCCAAGGCCGCGCTGGCGGCGTAAGCCGTCGCAATCACTGCGACGTCCTGCAACTCCGGTGTCATGCCCCGCGAAGGCGGGGCATCCAGTAACCACCGACTACATCGTGACCCCGGGGTTACTGGATCATCCGCCTTCGCGGATGATGACGATCCCGTATGCCGGACTGTCGCTTGCTCCCAACAGGTGCCCGTCGCCATGTCCGACCTCGCAACACTCGAACAGACCATTCTCTCCGACATCGCCGCCGCCGGCGACGAAACCGCGCTCGAAGCGGTGCGCGTCGCAGCGCTCGGCAAGAAGGGATCGATCTCGGCGCTGCTGTCGACGCTCGGCAAGATGTCGCCGGACGAACGCAGGACCCAGGGCGCGGCGATCAACCTCGCCAAGGATACCGTGACGCAGGCGCTGACCGCGCGCCGCGACATCCTGAAATCAGCAGCCCTCGACGCGAGGCTGGCCTCGGAAACCATCGACGTCACGTTGCCGTTGCGGGAGACCCCCGCCGAGCAGGGCCGGATCCATCCGCTCAGCCAGGTGATGGACGAACTCACCACCATCTTCGCCGACATGGGCTTCGCCATCGCCGAAGGTCCCGATATCGAGACCGACGACTACAATTTCACCAAACTGAATTTTCCCGAGGGCCATCCCGCCCGCGAGATGCACGACACCTTCTTCTTCAATCCGAAGCCCGACGGCTCGCGCATGCTGCTGCGCACCCACACCTCGCCGGTGCAGGTGCGCACCATGCTGACGCAGCAGCCGCCGATCCGCATCGTCTGTCCGGGGCGCACCTACCGCATCGATTCCGACGCCACCCATACGCCGCAGTTTCACCAGGTCGAGGGCCTCGTCATCGACAAGGGCTCGCATCTCGGCCACCTCAAATGGATCCTGCACGAGTTCTGCAAGGCGTTCTTCGAGGTCGATAATATCAACATGCGGTTCCGGCCGTCGTTCTTCCCCTTCACCGAGCCGTCGCTCGAGGTCGACATCCAGTGCCGCCGCGACAAGGGCGAGATCCGCTTCGGCGAGGGCGAGGACTGGCTGGAGATTCTGGGCTGCGGCATGGTGCATCCGAACGTGCTGCGCGCCTGCGGCATCGATCCCGATGTCTACCAGGGCTTCGCCTGGGGCATGGGCATCGACCGCATCGCGATGCTCAAATACGGCATGTCGGATCTGCGGCAGCTGTTCGACAGCGATACACGCTGGCTCAGCCATTACGGCTTCAAGCCGCTCGACGTCCCGACGCTGGCGGGAGGATTGAGCACGTGATCGGGCCGAGCGAGCCAGCCTCCGGGCCCGCATGGCTTTCCGCTGCCACTGCCAACGCCAACGCTGAGAGAGCCCCCACCCTAACCCTCCCCCGCAAGCGGGAGAGGGGACAGACTGAGACTGGGGCTGATACCTTTCGTCTCCACATTTCAATCCCACGTGTATGCGGGGATACGTACCGTCTATCCGAGCGACAGGTCGAGCCCCCTCTCCCGCTTGCGGGGGAGGGTTGGGGTGGGGGTCTCTCGGCATCTGAGGTCTGCATGGCTGACGAGAAAAGTGCGAAGTGGAAAGTCACCCCAAAGCTGCGCTCGAACGCGCGCGCGCTCCGACGAAACTCCACCGACGTCGAACGCCTCCTGTGGTCGGAGTTGCGGGATCATCGGCTTAACGGCGCCGGCTTTCGCCGCCAGGTGCCTATCGGCAACTATATCGCGGACTTCATGTGCCATGCAGCCAGAGTGGTGATCGAGCTCGATGGCGGCCAACATTTCTCCGACCGTGGCGAGCAGGCGGATGCTGCTCGGTCGGCTGTGATTGAGGCGGAAGGCTTTCGGGTGCTCCGCTTCAGCAATCACGACGTGATGAGCAATCGAGCCGGTGTCCTCGAAACCATTGCCGCTGTTTGTGCCGAGAGAGCCCCCACCCTGACCCTCCCCCGCAAGCGGGAGAGGGGACAAGAGAAGCAGTCATCATGAAATTCTCCCTGTCCTGGCTGAAGGAACATCTCGACACCGACGAGCCGCTGGACAAGCTCGCCGACAAGCTCACCATGATCGGGCTCGAGGTCGAGAGTATCGATGACAAGGCCAGGGCGCTGGCCCCGTTCACGATCGCGCGGGTGATTTCCGCCGAACAGCATCCGAACGCCGATCGCCTGCGCGTCTGCATGGTCGACACCGGCGATGGCGCAGCACCTGTGCAAGTGGTGTGCGGCGCGCCGAATGCGCGCGCCGGCCTGGTCAGCGTGTTCTCTCCGCCCGGCACCTTCATTCCCGGCAAGAACATCACGCTCGGGGTCGGCACCATCCGCGGCGTCGAAAGCCGCGGCATGCTGTGCTCGGCCGCCGAGTTGCAGATCTCCGAAGACCATGACGGCATCATGGAGTTGCCGGCCGATGCGCCGGTCGGCGCACCATACGTGCAATGGGCCGGGATCGGCGACCCCGTGCTGGAAATCAACCTGACGCCCAACCGGCAGGACTGCACCGGCGTGCACGGCATCGCCCGCGATCTCTCCGCCGCCGACATGGGCAAGTTCAGGGATCCCGGCATCAAGCCGGTCAAGGGCGAGTTCCCCTGCCCGGTAAAGGTGACGGTCGAGGACGCCACGCTGTGTCCGGGCTTCGCCCTGCGGCTGGTGCGCGGCGTCAAGAACGGCCCGTCGCCGGAATGGCTGCAGCGGCGCCTGACCTCGATCGGGCTGCGGCCGATCAATGCGCTGGTCGACATCACCAACTTCATGACCTACGACCGCGCCCGTCCCCTGCATGTGTTCGATGCGGCGAAGGTAAAGGGCAATCTCGTGGTGCGCCGCGCCCGCGACGGCGAGACGGTGCTGGCGCTGGACGGCCGCGTCTACGGGCTCGAAAGCGGCATCTGTGTCATCGCCGACGACCAGGGCGTCGAATCGCTGGCCGGCATCATGGGCGGCGAGGCCTCCGGCTGCGACGAGAACACCACCGACGTGCTGATCGAATCGGCGCTGTGGAACGAGATCAACATCGCGCAGAGCGGCCGCAAGCTCGGCATCAATTCCGACGCGCGCTATCGCTTCGAGCGCGGCGTCGATCCGGCCTTCATGGTGCCGGGGCTGGAGATGGCGACTCGGCTGGTAATGGAGCTGTGCGGCGGCACGCCGTCGGAAAACGTCGTGGTCGGCAAGACTCACGGCGAAGACAAGATCATCGATTTTCCGCTCGGCGAGATCAAGCGGCTGGCGGGGATCGAGGTGCCGCTCGGAGAAGTCAGGCGCATTCTCGGCCATCTCGGATTCATGATGGCCGGCAGCGGCTCCGTGGTGAAGATCGCGGTGCCGTCGTGGCGCTCCGACGTGCACGGCAAGGCCGACCTCGTCGAGGAAATCGTGCGCATCGTCGGCGTCGACCAGGTGCCGATGACGCCGTTCGATCGTGGCGATGCGCCGCGCAAGCCGATCCTGAGCCCGATCCAGCTGCGCACCCGCCGCGCCAAGCGCGCGCTGGCCGCGCGCGGCATGGTCGAGGCGGTGACATGGTCGTTCATCGCCAAGCCCTCGGCCGAATTGTTCGGCGGCGGCCAGCCCGAACTCGCGCTCGCCAACCCGATCGCGTCCGACCTGTCCGACATGCGGCCGAGCCTGCTGCCGGGCCTGATCGCGGCCGTGCAGGCCAATGCCAACCACGGCCTTGCGGATGTGGCGCTGTTCGAGGTCGGCCAGGTGTTCAAGGGCGACAAACCCGAAGACCAACTGGTCGCCGCGTCCGGCGTTCGCCACGGCTTTGCGTCGTCGAAAGGCATCGGACGGCACTGGTCCGGCTCGGCGACGACGGATGCGCTCGACGCCAAGGCCGATGCGTTCGCGGTGCTGGCCGCTGCCGGCGCGCCGATGCAGGCGCTGCAGGTTGTGCCCGGCGGCGCCGGCTGGCTGCATCCGGGGCGTTCCGGCACCATCCAGATCGGCCCGCAAAACGTGCTGGGCCATTTCGGCGAGCTGCATCCGCGCGTGCTGGAGCAACTCGGCGCCGACGGGCCGATGATCGCCTTCGAGGTTATTCTCGACCGCGTCCCCGCCGCCAAGGCGAAGCCGACCCGCGCCAAGGCGGTGATCGAACTCTCGGCGTTCCAGCCGGTGTCGCGCGACTTTGCCTTCATCGTCGACCGCGCGGTCAGATCGGGCGACATCGTGCGCGCGGCGCAAGGTGTCGACAGGAAGCTGATCACGGACGTTGCCGTGTTCGACGTCTACGAGGGCAAGGGCATCGACGACGGCAAGAAATCGATCGCGATCGCGGTGACGATCCAGCCGCGCGAAAAGACCTTGACCGATCAGGAGATCGAGGCCGTCGCCGCGAAGATCGTGGCCGAGGTGACGAAGAAGACCGGCGGCCTCCTGCGGGCATGATGCCGAAAGGTGTGGAGCGGTGTTCCGATCACACCATGTTCGGGCTTGGATAGAGCATGAATCTCGCCGGCCTCATCCCGGCCGACGTCGGCGTCAACGCGGCGATCGCCATCTGCGTGATCGCCTTGGTGTCAGGCACCGCGCGCGGATTTTCCGGCTTCGGCTCCGCGCTGATCTTCATGCCGCTGGCGAGCAGCATGGCGGCGCCGCAACTGGTCGCGGCCGTTCTGCTCATCATCGATTTCATCGCGGCCCTGCCGCTGGTCCCGAATGCGTGGAAGCAGGCCGACCGCAAGGCCACCTCCGTCATGGTGCTCGGCGCCCTGATCGGCGTGCCGATCGGGACTTACTTCCTGAGCCGGCTCGACCCGGTGACGACGCGCTGGATCATCTCCGGCTTCGTATTCGCGCTGCTGCTTCTCCTGCTGTCCGGCTGGCGCTATCGCGGCAGGGACCATGCGGCGATTTCGGTCGGCATCGGCGGTTTGTCGGGGTTCCTGAGCGGACTCGCGCAAACCGGCGGCCCGCCCATCGTCGGCTACTGGCTCGGACGCCCGGTGGCCTCGGTGATCGCGCGCGCCAACATCCTGCTGTTCTTCGCGGCCTCGGATTTCTTCTCGGCGGTAAGCTATTCGCTGACCGGGCTGATCACGCCGGACGCCATCCGGTTCTCGCTGCTGGTCGGCCCGGTCTACGCCATCGGCGTGCTGATCGGCGCCCAGCTGTTCGGCCGCGCCAGCGAGACCCTGTTCCGCACCATCTGCTACGCCCTGATTGCGGCCGCGGTCGTCATCGGCCTGCCGGCGCTGGACGGGGTGTTGCGGTGAGTACATAAATCGTAGGGTGGGCAAAGGCGCTCTTGCGCCGTGCCCACCATCTTCTCGCGTGCCTGAGATTGGTGGGCACGCTACGCTTTGCCCACCCTACGATTCTCTTACGGTTCGTGCAGCACCAGATCGCAATACACATAGCCATCGCGCTCCACGCGCTCGCCCGTCACGACCGAAAGTCGCTTCGAAAAAAACGGTCCTGCCACCACGCAGGTGTGAAACTCGCCGTTCTCGCCGCAGGGGTCGACACCAACAGGCAAATCCGCCAGCAACGACGCATCGAATCTGCGCCCGGCGAATTCCGCCGGCAGGTATTTCAGATCGACGGTGGCGAGACGGGCCTCGAGCCCGCTTGCGATCATCGCATGCGCCAGCGGCAGCGTCGGCCGCTGCCACAGTGGAAACACCGGCGCGAGTCCGCTGCCCGCCAACTTCTGTTCGCGGTAGGCTCTGATATCGGCGAGATGGAGATCGCCGAAGATGATGTGGGTGATGCCGTCCCGCACCGCTTGCGCCACGGCCTCGCCCATCCGCGCTTCGTAGATCTCGTTCGGGCAAGGATAAGGGATCGGCACGATGCGCGGCGGGAGACCCGCGGCGTCCAGCTGCGCATGCAGAACTTCCTGCCGCACGCCGTGGATCGACACCCGCTCGAAGGTCTCGGTCACTGTCGTCAATGCACCGACCACGTCGAATTCGCCCGACCGCCTGATTTCATGCAGCGCGAATGCGCTGTCCTTGCCGCTCGACCACGAGATCAGCGCCTTCGGCCTCGATGGCTTCAATTGATCGGCGCTCCCGGCGATCGGGCAGGCGCCGTGCGCCGCCGCTGCTGCCGCTGCTTCTGGACCGGCGCCGGCTCATCCTTCAACGCGCCGATCCGGCGCAGCGCCGCTTCCGCCGCGCGCTCGCCGCTTTCCCAAGCGCCGTCGACGGTGCCCCACAGGGTTTCGTGGGTCGCCTCGCCCGCCAGGAACATGCAGCCGAACGGCTCGGTGAGTATCTTTCGCGATCCCTGCCCGCCCGGGGCTGCCGATGACATAGCGCCCAGCGTGAAGGGCGCGGCGTTCCAGCGCGTCGCGCTCGATTTGGTCACGGCGCCGGAGACTTCGCTGCCGAAAAGTTTGGTCAGCCACTCCGTCGCGAAAGCCACCATGGCTGCTTCGCCCTGCGCCGAGAGATCGCGGCCGAAGGCGCCGCCGATGTCGACCGCGCATAGCGACGATCCCGCCATGTTGGCGAACAGCAACGCCGTCCGCGTCGAATTGCTCTGCTCGATGAAGACGTCGTCGCGGCCGAGCCCCAGCGGGTTGCCCTGCAGCTGCAGCACGATGCGATCGAGGCTTCCGAGACTCAATCTTGCCGCGGCATCGAGCTGGCGCTTCGGAATGTCGGGGGTGAATCTGATGCCGCCGACGGCCAGCACGTTGCTCGACACCGTGACGATGGCGGCGCGCGCGACGATCTTGCCGGAGGGCGTTTCCACCGTGACATCGCGGTTGCTCCAGGCGACGCGGCTTGCCGGCGTCGACAGCGCCAGCGGGACCTGCCCGCCGAGCCTGGCGATCAGCGCGCCCATGCCCTGCCGGCAGGCGAGCGCGGCATTGCGATCCTGCGCCCGCGCCTTGTCGATCGCCGAGACGTCCTTCAGATCCTTGCCCGTGAAACCGGCGCCGAGCGCGAACTCCAGCGTCCCCGCCCAGTTGCCGAGGTCCTTCGGCATCACGGACGCGCACGCGACGTCGGCCTTGCCGCGGGAAGCTTCGTCGATGGCGCGATTGGCGCGCACCAGGGTCGCGAGGAACTCCTCGGTTTCTCCGGCCCGTGCATTGCGGCGGCCGACGCGGATTTTCTGGCCGATCGGCGCGGTCGCGAGGTCGAGCCCCGCGGCGCGCGCGAGTTTGACCATCGGATTGGTTTCGGGATTGTACATCCACCGCGCGCCGCGATCGAACGGCACGCCGAATGTCGCGGTATCGGTGAGGCAGCGGCCGCCGATCTGGCTCGAGGCTTCCACGACAATGACCCTGCGGTTCGCCGCCATGACGCGCCGTGCGGCGGATATGCCGGCCGCGCCGGCGCCGATCACCACGATGTCGGCATCGCGCGGCAGCGGCGCAGCCCCTGCGCGGGCGCCGAGGGCCGGCGCCGCCGCAAGCGCTGCGGCGGCCTTCAGCAAGTCCCGGCGCGTCATTGTCATGTCATGGTTTCCGGAACTTTTAGAAACGAGAGAACATCCGGCGAACTTGCCGCATCCGCGCCCGCGCGGCAACCATCATGGTGAACCAATCATGAGTCGCCGTTCCCGTTCATGAACTAAATTGCAACGGCTTGCGACCATGATCGGGACATACAAAGAATGGTCAGAAAGGCCGTCGGGGGGAATTATCATGGGTGTCGTGCTCGATACCGTAGGCAAATGGATCGCGGGGTACCTTCAGAAGGAGGTGCCGGGCTATGAACCGTTCACGCCGAGCGATCCCGAACATCTCAACCGCATCATGCAGCCCGGCGACGTCCTGCTGGTCGAGGGCAACAACCGTGTTTCCGGCATCATCAAATACCTGACGCAATCGACCTGGTCGCACGCCGCGCTCTATGTCGGCCCGATCCACGGCGCGGCCGAAGACGATGGCGAGCCGCATGTCCTGATCGAGGCCAATATCGGCGAGGGCGTGACCTCGGCGCCGCTGTCGAAATATTTCCCCTATCACACGCGGCTGTGCCGCCCGGTCGGCCTCAGTTACGAAGACCGCACCACGGTGTGCCGCTACGCCATCAACCGGATCGGCTTCGGCTACGACACCAAGAATATCCTCGACTTGATGCGCTTCCTGATCCCGCTGCCGGTCCCGCAGCGCTGGCGGCGGCGCATGATCGCATTCGGTTCCGGCGATCCCACCAAGATCATCTGCTCGGCGCTGATCGCACAGGCATTCGACGCCGTGCGCTATCCAATCCTGCCCAAGATCACCCGCGCCGGTTCGAGGCAGGCCCGGCGCGAGATCCTGCACATCCGCGATTCGTCGCTGTACATGCCGCGCGACTTCGACATCTCGCCCTATTTCGAAGTCGTCAAGCCCACCATCGTGCAGGGCTTCGACTACACCGCCCTGCACTGGGCCGACAAGCAGAAGCCGCTCCCGGAGGTAGCGGGCGAATTCGGTATCTTTCCAGAACAGATCGAATCGCCGCCGCTTGTTCCTGAAGAGGCTGACCAGGAAGCGCCGCTTCCGGTTGCGAACGCCGAGGTGACGCCGGTTGCCGCCGATGCGGTGCTGGTCGAACGCGTCACCGTCGCGGAACACTACATGGTGGTCGAATATGTGCCGGAACGCCGCGCCCGGCCGCGCCAGGGGATGATGGAGCTGGTAGCGTAGGACGCACTCTGTCCGGCGTTCAGCACCAACTGGCCTGATCGCCGCCTGGTGCCCGCAATAGTTCCTGGATGTTGGCTTCGATGATCCGGAAGCCGACATTGCCGTAGAGCTTCTGCCGCCCTTCGTTCAGGACGAAGCTCGGGCTGCCCTCGATGCGCATCTTGTCGGCGTCCTGATAGTCGGATGCCAGTCCCGCATGGGCGGTGCCATCATGGATGCGTCGTTCGACCGCGGCGATATCGACGCCCAACGCCTCGGCCAATTCGCATTGAACATCCCAGCGCGCGATATCGCGGCAATCCCGGAAGAACGCGCAACGAAACGCCCAGAGCACCTCGTCGAAAACCGGCGACGCCGGTCCACCTTCACTCTGCCGGTCGTTTTGCCATTGCTGGACGGCCGTCATGAACAGATGCGCGCTGGTCGAGGTCGGCGGGCGCGTGGTCAGCCAGATGTCCGGGTGAAGCGCGACATGCGGAAACTGCAGCGCCACGTTGCGGAGATGGGCGTTGAACCCGGCATACTCGCCCTTGTCCCGCCATGTCGTGGGAATCTTGAGCGGCGTATTGCCGAAGACCGAACAGAACCGCTGGTCCAGCCGGACCGACTCGCCGAATTTTTCCTTGACCGCATCGATGCGCGCCTGCGCGATATAGGCCCAGATACATAATACATCCGAGAAATAGGCAACCTTGACGACGCTCATTCGGACCGGCTCCTCACACCACCACGAACTGGCCCATCATCCCGGCATCCTCATGCTCCAGGATGTGGCAATGATACATGTAGGGACGCTTGGGATCGGCGAAGTCGGAGAACTCGGTGATGACCCGGACGGTCGAATCGGGATCCACCATCACGGTGTCCTTGAGGCCCCGCTCGTGCGGCAGCGGCGGCCGGCCGTTGCGATCGAGGGTGCGAAACTGGACGCCGTGAATATGAAACGGGTGCGCCAGCGGCGTCGTGTTCCTGATCCGCCAGATTTCAATGCTGCCCAGCGGAACCCGCTCGTCGATGCGGCCCATGTCCATGGCGCGGCCATTGATCCCCATCGCGCCCCCCATTCCGGCGCCGCCCATCATCCCGCCCATGCCCATCATCGGCATGTCCAGCAAGAAGGTGCGGGTGCGCGCCGCCTGGGCCGCAGTCCAGCCCGGAACCTGAATGAGCCGCTCGGGAAGCCGCAGATCCGCGGTCTCCAGTCTTTCCGCGCGCAGTTCGATAAGCGGAAACGTCTCGCTGTTGCCCGCCATGCCGCCCATCATCATGCCCCGGCCCATGCCGCCGGTCGCGACCCGATCGGGATAGCTCATCAATCGAACAGATTGATCGCGCTGCAAGTCCAGCAGGATCTCGACCCGCTCGCCCGGCCCGACCCGGACCCGACGCAGTCGCTCCGGCTGCTCCAGCAAGCCTCCGTCCGAGCCGATCACGATGAGGTCGGCGCCATCATCGCGTCCGAGCGTGTAGATGCGGGAATTCGAGCCGTTGAGGACGCGCAGGCGGGTGCGTTGCCGGCGCAGAACCACGTGCGGGCTGGCCGTTCCGTTCACCAGCACGACGTCGCCTTTGTAGCCCATCATGACGTCGTGCATCGTCAGGTCATAGTCGAAGCTGCCGTCGGCGCTAAACCGCCGATCCTGGATCACGAGCGGGATATCGTCGACGCCATAATCCGAAGGCAGTCCAAGCGATTTGCCCTGCTCATCCTCGATCAGGAACAGGCCGGCAAGGCCGCGCAGCACCTGCTCGCCGGTCTGCTCCATCAGGTGCGAATGATACCAGCACAGCGACGCCGCTTGTTTGATGGCGAACGAGGTCTCCCAGACCGTGCCGGGTTCAACCACCTGATGCGGACCCCCGTCGCTTGCCGCCGGCAGGTGCAGCCCATGCCAGTGCAATGTGGTCGGTTCGCTCAGACTGTTCCGGACCCGCATCGTGACACGGTCATTGGTGCGGCAGCGAATCGTGGGGCCGAGATAGGGGCCGTTGATTCCGAGTGTCGGGGTCGAGACTCCCGACAGGAACTCGGATTTCCCGGACGTCACATTCAGCTCGTAGACCTTCCCGTCGGTTCCGGCCACCCCCTCCAGCAGCGGCGGAATCCGGAGCGGGTTGGCAAAGCGGCCGGCAGCGGCCAGGCCTGACCGCGGTGCCATGAGAAGCGCGGCGCCTGCCGTCGCTCCCAACAAGACGCCTCTACGGGAGATCATTTGAACGGACCTGCATGAGAACGATGCCATAGTCAGCCTCCGATTCCGCCCGCCGCCGTTGAGCCAGATCAAGCCACCCGCTCAACGCGCGCGCGCCGATGGTCGAATACGATCACTTGACCAGGATCGTTCCGGTCATTCCCGCCTCGCGGTGACCGGGGATCAGGCAGGCATATTCGAACTCGCCGGCCTTGGTGAACTTCCAGATGATCTCGCCTGTCTTCTTCGGAGCCAGCTGTTTTCCGTTCGGTTCTTCATGCACCATGTCGGGGTGCTCCTTCATCTCTTCGGCGTGTTTGAGATTGTCCGCCGTGCTTGCCAGCACGAATTCGTGTTCGAGCTCGCCGTTGTTGCGCAGCACGAACTTGATCTGCTCGCCCTTCCTGACCTCGAGCCGCGCCGGGACGAACAGCATTTTTCCGTCCGACTCCCGCATCGTCACCTGGATCGTCCTGAACGGCTTCTTCGGATTGCCCGGCTCGCCGGCGGAGAATGTGTCGCCGTGGCCATGGCCGTGGCCGTGGCTGTGCCCGGACGGACCCGCCCAGGCGCTCGCTGAAAGCAGCGTTGCGGCAATCAATGCGATTCCGCTCCTGGTCCAAATCATCATGTTGCAACTCCTTCGTCTGATGCCTGTTTCGTATCGGAGCCGACGGGATCGCCGGCCGGTTTGATCTCAGTCAAATTTGGCCTGAATGGTCTTGCCGTCGGGACCCGTCAGCTGCACCACCCCTTTGGGCTGGTTCGGCAACGCTGCCGCAGCACGGCCGGAAAGCCTGGCGCCGTCGACGGGCGCCAGCACAACGCGCTGCGATTTGCCGCCGGCCACGAGGATCGCGGTCCCCTTGAACCCGGACGCCGCAACGGGCTTCTCGCCTTCGTCGCTGATGAACACGTCGACGACGTCGGACTTCACGACCAGTTCGACATGGTAGGCTCCCGCATCGGCGATACGTCCGCCATGCGACCCCTTGGCGTCATGGGCCCAGCCTGAACCAACCGGGGTGAGCAGGGCTCCGATCAACAGCAATCTGGCATACATTCGGGTTTCTCCATGGTTGAGTTTCAGAAGGCTTCGGCTGGCGATGGTCCCTGAGCGGGATCACGCGACGCGGCGGCGTCCCGGCGCAGGCGCTCGAGATGTTTTTCTCCGTACCGCAGGAAAAGCACCGGCGTGAGAAACGTATCGAGCAGGGTCGCGCTGATGAGGCCGCCGAAGATCGTTACGGCCACGGGATGCAGGATTTCCTTGCCGGGCGCTGCCGCATCGATCAGTAGCGGAACCAGGGCGGCGCCTGCCGCCAGCGCCGTCATCAGCACCGGGGTCAACCGCTCGAGGCTGCCGCGAACCACCAGATCGCGTCCGAACGGCAGGCCCTCCTGCAGCGCAAGGTTGATGTAGTGGCTGATTTTCAGGATGCCGTTGCGCGCCGCGATACCGGTCAATGTGATGAAACCGACCATGGACGCGACCGATAGCGGCTGGCCCGTCAGCCACAGCGCGATCACGGCCCCGATCAGGGCGAGCGGCACATTGCCCATCACGATCAGGGCGAACAGCACTGAGCGATAGCGGTTGTAGAGAATGGCGAAAACCAGCGACAGCGACAGCAGCGAGAGAATCCCGATGGTGCGGCTCGCTTCCTCCTGCGCCCGGAACGTGCCTTCGAGGCTGGTGTAAAACCCTTCGGGCAACTTGGTCGACGCCGTCATCTCCCGGATCGATTCGACGATTTTCGCCATGTCGGCGGTGCCGTCGGTATTGGCCAGCACCACGACGCGACGGCGCCCGTTCTCGCGCAGAATCCGGTTCGGACCCTCGGTCTCCTTGATGTCCGCCAGCTGCCTCGCCGGAATCCATCCGGTCGGAGTTTCGATCAGCAGGTCTGCCAGCCTTTGCGTGGTCCTGAGACGGTCCGGCAACCGCATGGTGACGTCGAACCTGCGGTAGCCGTCTACGACGCGCGAGACCACCCGTCCGTTAGAGAGCCGGCTGAGCTGTTCGATGACGATAGCGGGCTGCACCCCATAGAGCGCGGCGCGCGCGTAATCGACCCGGATCTCGAGCTGGGGGATCAGCACCTGCTTTTCGACCTGCAGATCCGTGAGCCCGGGGATGCCGGCCATTCGGGCCCGCATCGCTTCCGCGGCGGCGCGCAGCGCGTCCAGATCATCGCCGAAGATCTTCAGCGCGACCTCGGCGCGAACCCCCGACAGCATGTGATCGAGCCGATGCGATATCGGCTGACCGACATTGATGGAAGCCGGGAGAACCGCCAGGCGCGAGCGTATCTCCGCGATGACGTCCACCTTGGTTCGCGAGGAAGGCTCGAGGTTCACTTCGAGATCGGAGGAATGGACGCCTTCGGCATGCTCATCCAGTTCCGCGCGCCCGGTCCGCCGGCCGACGGTCTTGACCTCGGGCACTTCCAGGAGGATCCGCTCGGCAATCAGACCGACGCGATTGGACTCCGCGAGCGAGATGCCCGGGTTGAAGAGCATGTTGATGGTGAAGGTGCCTTCGTTGAAGGGCGGCAGGAACGCACGCGGCAGCAGCGACGCGCCGATCGCCGCCATGGTCACGGCGAGCACCGCGAACGCCATCAGCGCGCGCTGATGGCGAAAGGCACGTTCGAGCAGCGATGCATTGCCGCGCTTGAGCACGCGCACCAGGGCGCTGTCGCCATGGTCGAGGCGCTTCAGCTGCGGCAGCATGTAGTAGGCCATCACCGGGGTCAGCGTGATCGAGACCGCGAGGCTGGCGAGAATCGAAATGATGTAGGCCTGGCCCAGCGGGGCGAACAGCCGGCCCTCGATTCCCGACAGCGCGAACAGCGGCACGAACACCAGCACGATGATCGCCGTCGCATAGACGATGCCGGAGCGGACCTCCTGCGAGGCCGAGACGATCACGTCGAACGCCGACCTCGGATGTTCCAGCGCGCGATTTTCGCGCAGCCGCCTGAAGATATTCTCGACATCGACCACGGCGTCGTCGACCAGTTCGCCCAGCGCGATGGCAAGGCCGCCCAGCGTCATGGTGTTGATGGACAGCCCGGCGAAATAGAAGATCGAGGCCGTGGCCAGGATCGAAACCGGGATCGCGGTCAGCGAAATCAGCGTGGTCCGCCAGTTCAACAGAAACGCGAACAGCACGACCGCGACGACGAGACCGGCTTCCATCAGGACCTGTTCGACGTTGCGGATCGACGTCTCGATGAAGTCGGCCTGGCGGAAAACGACCTGGTCGGCCTTGATGCCCTGCGGAAGCGACGCCGTGATTTCTTTAAGCGCGCGCTCGATCTCGCGTGTCAGTGCTATCGTATCGACGTTGGGCTGTTTCTCGACCGAGACGATGACGGCCGGCTTGCCCATGAAGCCGGCTTCGCCGCGCTTCACTCTGGGCGCGAACTCGACGGTCGCGACCTGGCGCAGAAACACCGGCCCGCCATTGACCTGCGCCACCACCACGCTACGCAGGTCGTCCAGATTGGTGGTTCGTCCGATATTCCGGATCAGATATTCGCGCGAGTGCTGGTCGGTGAAACCGCCGCCGGTGTTGACGCCGAACTGGGTCAGCGCCTGTTCGACCTGCTCATAGGTGACGCCAAGGCTGCGCAGCGCCGGCGGATTCGGCGCCACCCGATACTGGCGGACTTCGCCGCCGATCGGGATGACCTGAGCGACCCCCGGGATCGTCAGCAGCCGCGGACGAACGGTGAAGTCGGCGGCCTCGCGCACTTCCATCGCGGATGCCTTGTCGCTGGTCATCGCGACCATCAAGACCTGCCCCATGATCGAGTTGATCGGCCCCATCTGGGGAACCACGTTCGGCGGCAACTGGGCCCTGATCAGGGAAAGCCGTTCGGCGATCTGCTGGCGGTTGCGATAGATGTCGGTGCCCCAGTCGAACTCGACATAGACGATCGAGAGCCCCACGCCGGAAACGGATCGCACCCGTGTCACCCCGGGAACGCCGTTCATCTGGGTTTCGATGGGAAAGCTGACGAGCTGCTCGACTTCCGGAGGCGCTAGCCCCTCGGATTCGGTCATGATGGTGACGGTCGGCTTGTTGAGGTCGGGAAAGACATCGACCGGGAGCCGGCTGGCGCTGAAGATACCGAGCAGCACCAGGATGGCCGAGGCCGCCAGCACCATCAGGCGGTTGCGCAGCGACTGGGTGACGAGAAAGCGAAACATCTGGCGTCCCCTCAGCGGATCTGGCCGAGCAGCTCGGCGCCTTGAACGACAAGACGCCTTCCCGCGGCGAGCCCGGTTGCAATGAAGACGCGATCGCCGTCAAGCGGTTCGACCCGCACCGGGCGCGGCTCGAAGCGTTCCGCTGCGACATGCTCGTAGACCACGTCCTGGCCATTGGCGTTGCGCACCACCGCAGCCCGGGGAACGGCGAAGCCGGTCTTCTCCTCATCCGTGGTGGCGAGCACGGTGACGAACTGTCCGGCGCGGAGGCCCGCGAGGTCGCCCTGCACCGCGAATTGCACCGGGATCGACTGGTTGCGGCCGGCGAACCCGGCGCCGCGGAAGGCGAGCGGATAGGTGCGGTCGTTGCTCAGCCGGGCCACAGCGCCCTGAACTCCGGGAAGCGAGTCGTAACTGAGCGCCTCGACCCACAGGCGGGTGGGGTCGACGATATGGAAGATGACGGCGTTGGATTGGGCCATCTGGCCGGCGACGACGGTGCCTTCGGCGATGATGCCGTCCACCGGCGCGATGAGTTCTTCGGCTTCGCGGCGCGATTTGTCGAGCGAGCCGCGCCTGTCCTTCAGGCCCTGCAGCTCTGTCCTGGTGTCCTCCAGCTGGGTACGGGCAATGGCGCCGCTCGGCACCAGCGTTTCGTAGCGCGCCAGCCGGCGCTCCACGATGGTGATCTGCTGGTCGAGTTCGCCCTGGCGCTGGCGCATGTCGGAGGCGTCGATCGCCTGCAGCGGCGGCGTCATATAGGCGAGAACGTCGCCCTTTTTGACCGGTGTCCCCAGCCGCAGAAAGCCGTTCGGTGGCGGAGAAAGACGGCCTCCGACTGACGATTGAACGAATCCGCTGGCATTCGGATCGGGGATGATGCGGCCCGGCAATTCGAGCGCGGCGCGATGCGCGGCGGATTCGATCTGCACCGTGCGGATGGCGAGGATCCGCTGGATGCTCTTGGGCACGAATACGCCGCCGTCGGGCAACCGCTGCGCCAGGTCGCGCACCGTCGGATTCGAATTGGCCGGCCCGCCATGGTCGTCGCCGTCATGGGCACGCGCGGCGCCGCTGAAGATGGCGAGTATCCCGGCAAGGATCAGGACCATCGCGGGCCGGTTTCGTCGTCGCACCAACGCCATGAGGCCAATGCCCGCCGCAAAGCCTCCGAGTCCCGGCACCAGCGCGGTCGGGAGGTAACGAGACGAGAGATCCTGAATGCCGCCCGCAATGCCCGACAGGGAAGTCGTTGCGGCTGTTGCGCCGGGATCTTCCGGCGGAACGATCAGCGTCGCGGACAGCACATCGTCGATACCGTCCTTGCTGACCGTGAAGATCAGGTCATGGGAGCCCGGTTTGTTGGACCAGGGAGCGCCGAGCCGGTAGGGCTCGTTCGCCATCGCGCGCGCGGGTTCCGGACCCGCCGGGGTCTCGACGGTAATGCTGGCGCCATCCACCGCTTCGTTGGTCGCAAAGCGGTCGAGATAGATGACGAGGTCGCCGCCACGCGCGATCGCGACCAGCTCATAATGTTCCGAGGCGGCTTCCGCGCGAGGCGCGAGGTTCGACGTCACCGGCGGTGGCGGCGCGCCATGATCGTGGCCGTCATGGGCCAGCAGCGGTCCGCCTCCCGAAAAGGAGGCGAGGGCGGCCGCGCAAAGCGCGGCACCAAACAACAAGCGCATTGAAAAATCCTCACCTGAAAAGAAGCTTCATCTCGCGGATGTCCTGCCGAGGCAGGTCCGGGGATGTCGTCACTCAGGCGAGGAATCGAGGGGGCTTGCGCCGACCCTGGGGGTCCACCCCGTGAACGGAAACCAGGCGTGCAAAGCCGACGCGAAGCGGGCACGCTTTCGGAGGAAGGCTGGGCGAAACCGCCGCCAGCGCGGCTCCGCAGCAACCGGTATAGCCGCAGCAGCCCATCACGCAGGCGCCGGTATCGGCAGACGGTGCGCCCGTTGTGTCATGGGCCGTGGCCTCGGCCTGGACGGTCCGATCCGCAACGGCAGCGGAGGAAGTCGCATGCGCGTTACCCGCCGCCGTGCCATGCGCGTGATGACCATGCGACTGATGGTGCGCATCGGGACCGTGCCCATGACCGGCATGGGCCTTGGCGGCGACCGACGCGAATTGAACGGCGATCAAAAGGATCGCCGCTCCAACTATCCGCCAAAGTGTTCCGGTCGAGGTCATGCGCGACTGCTACTATATGATCCGGGGCAAGGGAACAAGCGAAGGGGTGGACGGTTGAAATCGCGGTAAATGCATCGTGATCGCCTCGATCAACGATCGGACCGGCCGATGACGGCCATCAATTCCGCGATCTTCTCCCGCTGATCGGCCTTGTTGCCGCTGGTGATCGCGTGTTCGACGCAATGCGACACGTGATCCTTCAGTACTTCCTCCTCCACGCGCCGTAGTGCCGCCCGTACCGCCGAGATCTGGGTGACGATGTCGATGCAGTAGCGGTCGTCCTCGACCATTTTGGACAGGCCACGGACCTGCCCTTCGATCCGGCCCAGACGCTTTTGACAGGAAGCCTTGATGTCTTTTCGCATGCCGTCTATATACCCCTACCGGGTATAGGTTGCAAGTGGATATGGGAGAACGCGATGACGGACGCCAGGAACAAGGGCGCAGGCGGCTGCTGCGGCGGCGGCTTGCATCACCATCACGCCGGGCATTCCCATGACCACCCTTCCGCCGGCGGCGCCACCGTGCGCGATCCCGTCTGCGGCATGACGGTCGATCCCGCCACCAGCAAGCATCGTTTCGACCATCAGGGCCAGACCTTTCATTTCTGCTCGG
The DNA here is from genome assembly GCF_030697065.1 of Bradyrhizobium sp. GTDB lineage: Bacteria > Pseudomonadota > Alphaproteobacteria > Rhizobiales > Xanthobacteraceae > Bradyrhizobium. The sequence continues at coordinate 2,130 of NZ_JAUYQU010000211.1, read as the reverse complement.
CCGGCTGCCGGACCAAATTCGCCGCGGACCCGAGCGCTTATCTCGGCAACAGCAAGCCGAAGGCCGAGGCGCCGGAAGGCGCGATCTACACCTGCCCGATGCATCCGCAGATCCGCCAGGTCGGCGCCGGAAGCTGCCCGATCTGCGGCATGGCGCTGGAGCCCGAGGTGGCCAGCCTGGATACGCCGCCCAATCCCGAACTGGCCGACATGACGCGGCGGTTCTGGATCGGCCTTTTGCTCGCGCTGCCCGCCATCGTGCTGGAAATGGGCGGTCACCTCGTCGGCGGCCACGACTGGGTCGACCCGACGCTGTCGAACTGGATCCAATTCGTATTCGCGACACCCGTCGTGCTGTGGGCGGGCTGGCCGTTCTTCGTGCGCGGCTTTCAGTCGATCAAGACGCGCAATCTCAACATGTTCACCCTGATCGCGATCGGCACCGGCGTGGCCTATGTCTACAGCCTCGTCGGCACCATCGCGCCCGGCGTCTTCCCGGCGGCTTTCCGCGGCCATGGCGGCGCGGTCGCCGTCTATTTCGAATCTGCGGCGGTCATTACCGTGCTCGTCCTGCTCGGCCAGGTGCTCGAGCTGCGCGCCCGCGAGGCGACGTCAGGCGCGATCAAGGCGCTGCTCGAACTGGCGCCGAAGACCGCGCGTCGCATCGGCGATGACGGCGCCGACCACGAGGTGCAGATCGACAGCCTGCAGGTCGGTGACCATCTGCGGGTCCGGCCGGGCGAGAAGGTGCCGGTCGACGGCGTCATTCTCGAGGGCCGCTCCGCGCTCGACGAATCCCTCGTGACCGGCGAATCCATGCCGGTCACCAAGCAAGCCGGCGACAAGCTGATCGCGGGCACGCTCAACCAGTCCGGCGGCTTCGTGATGCGGGCCGACAAGGTCGGGCGCGACACGCTGTTGTCCCAGATCGTCAAGATGGTCGCGGAGGCGCAGCGCTCGCGCGCGCCGATCCAGCGGCTGGCCGACCAGGTTTCCGGCTGGTTCGTCCCGGTGGTCATCGCGGCCGCCATCATTGCCTTCGCCGCCTGGGCCTGGTTCGGCCCGGAACCGCGGATGGCGTTCGGCCTGGTCGCCGCCGTCAGCGTGCTGATCATCGCCTGCCCCTGCGCGCTAGGCCTTGCGACGCCGATGTCGATCATGGTCGGGGTCGGCCGGGGGGCCGCGGCCGGCGTGCTGATCAAGAATGCCGAGGCGCTGGAACGCATGGAAAAGGTCGACACGCTGGTGGTCGACAAGACCGGCACGCTGACCGAGGGCAAGCCGAAAGTGGTCGCGATCGTCGCGGCGGAGGGTTTCGACGAAACCGAAATCCTGCGGCTCGCGGCCAGCGTCGAGCGCGCCAGCGAGCATCCGCTCGCCGACGCCATCGTGCGGTCGGCGAAGGAAAAAAATCTCGATATGAGCAAGGTGGAGGAATTCGACTCGCCGACAGGCAAGGGCGCCACCGGAAAGGTCGACGGCAGGACCGTGGCTCTCGGCAATGCCAACTTCCTGTCGTCGCTCGGGGTCGAAAGCCAGTCGCTGCACGAGCAGGGCGAACGGCTGCGCGGCGACGGCGCCACCGTCATCAACATCGCGGTCGACGGGAAGTTGGCCGGGCTGTTCGCGATCGCCGATCCGGTCAAGCCGTCGACGCCGGATGCGCTGAAGGCACTGGCCGCCGAGGGCATCAAGGTCATCATGCTGACCGGCGACAACCGCACCACGGCCAATGCCATCGCGCGGCAACTCGGCATTGCCGATGTCGAGGCCGAGGTGCTGCCGGATCAGAAGAGCGCCGTCGTGACCAGACTGCAGAAGGCCGGCCGGATCGTCGCCATGGCCGGCGACGGCGTCAACGACGCCCCAGCACTCGCCGCAGCCGAAGTCGGCATTGCCATGGGAACCGGCACGGACGTTGCGATGGAAAGCGCCGGCATCACGCTGCTGGGCGGCGATCTCGGCGGCATCGTTCGCGCCCGCCGGCTCTCGCAGGCCACCATGCGCAACATCCGGCAGAACCTGTTCTTTGCGTTCATCTACAACGCCGCCGGCATCCCGATCGCCGCCGGCGTGCTCTATCCGACCTTCGGCCTGCTGCTGTCGCCGATCATCGCAGCCGCCGCCATGG
>NZ_JAUYQU010000157.1 GCF_030697065.1 Bradyrhizobium sp. | reverse complement strand
GGTCTGGCTGCCGGCCTGGGCGCGGCCGCGCGGCTCGATTCGGCCGGCCGCACCGGGCGTAAACGTGCTGCGGGCGCCAAAGCGGCGGCCTGATTCGCCGCCAAAACCGCCTCCCCCGGACCCGCGGAAATTGCCCCGGCCATAGCCGCCGCGGCCGCCTTCCGGCGCGAAGGTGCGCTGCAGCCGCTCCGCCAGATCCTGGCGGTAATAGCGCCGCACCACCTCGTCGCGAATGCCATTGGTCAGTTCCTTGATCCGCGCCTCCAAGGCGGCGCGGCGCTCGGGCGTGGCAAAACTGCCGCCCTCGAGTTCGCGCGACCAGATCACGTCGGCAAGGCCGCGCGCCTGCCCGATCACTTCCTCGATCGCGCCGCGGCCGCCGGAGCGCGCGAGATCGTCGGGATCCTGCCCTTCCGGCAGCAATGCGAAGCGCAGACTCTTGCCGGGCGCCAGCAGCGGCAGCGCGAGGTCGGCGGCGCGCCATGCCGCCTTCTGTCCGGCCTTGTCGCCGTCGAAGCACAGGATCGGCTCGTCCGCCATCTTCCACAGCAGCATCAGCTGGTTTTCGGTCAGCGCGGTGCCGAGCGGGGCGACGCTGGCGGGAAAGCCCGATCCGACCATGGCGATGACGTCGACATAGCCTTCCACCACCACCAAGGCCGCGCCATTATGGGTGGCGAGGCGCGCGGCGGCCAGGTTGTAGAGATTGTCGCCCTTGTGAAACAGCGGGGTCTCCGGCGAATTCATGTACTTCGCGGGAACGTCCTTCTCCAGCGCGCGGCCGCCGAACGCGATGACGCGTCCGCGCAGATCGGTGATCGGAAACATCACGCGGTCGCGAAAGCGATCCCACGGCACCGGGATGTCGTCGCCCGCCACCAGCAGGCCGGCTTCCACCATGTCCTCGACCGGAATGCCCTGCGCCCCCAGATATTCCTTCAGCGCGAAGCGCTCGCCGGGCGCATAGCCGATGCGGAACTGGAGCTGCGTCGCCGGCGAAATCGCGCGGTCGGCGAGATAGCCGCGCGCCTTTGCGCCATGGCGCGAGGCCAGGGTGTCGGCAAAGAACTTCGCCGCCAGTTCCATCACGTCGTACAGCGTCTTGCGGCGCTGCTCGTGCCGCGCCGCATCGGGTGTGACCGCCGGCAGCGCGAGGCCCGCCATCGCGGCGAGCCGCTCGACCGCCTCGGTGAAGCCGACGCCCTCGGTCTCCATCAGGAAGGAGATGATGTCGCCATGCTTGCCGGAGGAGAAGTCGTGGTAAAATCCCTTCTGGTCGTTGACCGTGAAGGACGGCGACTTCTCCTGCTGGAACGGCGACAGCCCCTTCCACTCCCGCCCTGCCCGCTTCAACTTCACGCGCCGGCCGACAACTTCCGAAACCGGAAGCCGGGCGCGCAGATCGTCGAGAAACTGGGGCGTGAAGCGCATGGGTGTGTTTGGCCTGAGTCGCTGGCCAGTGCCAACCGCACATGGATATAGGGTGGCGGCAGCAAAATACGAGAAAGTTGGGCTTCTCGCCGCTATTCACAGCCTAATCGAACGTATTGACATAAAATACATACGTATATACATTTGATCACATTGAGGTACGGTCGAAGAGACCATGCTCTTTGGAGGGGCGCCGGGGGGCGCCATAACAACCACAAAGGCAGGGTAGGAGTTAGGTCTTCGAATCCGTCATAGCGAACCTCAAGCGGCAAAACCGCGTCGAAACTCCGGCTTCGGGGACGATTTGCTATGACGGAAGATGTGCAACGGCTGTTCGCGGACGTTCGCGACTTCGGATGGAATCCGGAAAAGCGCGAAATCAATCTGCGCGACCACCAGATCGACTTCGAGGACGTGCGCGGCATTCTCGACGGCTACACTTTCATCCGCCGATCGGATCGTCATGGCGAAGTCAGGTATCAAATCTTCGGGTACGTCCAAGAGCGGGAAGTCGCGGTCGCCTGTGCAATCCGCGGCACACTCTGCTGGATCATCTCGGCGCGGCGCGCCCGGCGCGACGAGCGACGAAATTATTACGATCGTTTCAAGGGACTCCCCGAGGAAGGGCAAGACTGACTGGGCTCGTTTCGACGCGCTGACCGACGAGGAGATTGCCAGGGCGGTTGCCACCGATCCCGATGCAGTGCCGATCGACATCGACTGGTCGGACGCCGTTCTGGTGATACCGCCGAAGAAAACGGCGATATCGATCCGAGTCGACGATGACGTGCTCGACTTTTTCAAGAAGGAAGGCGACGGGTATCAGCGCCGCATCAACGCGGTGCTGCGCTCCTACATGCAGCAGAAGGCCAAGCCGAAAAAGCGGGCTTGATCCTACCCCAGGACCGTCATTCCGGGATGCGCCTGATGGCGCAGGCCCGGAATCCATACCCATGATCGGGGTTAGGGATTCCGGGTTCGCGTCTTCGACGCGCCCCGGAATGACGCCAGCACTGGACTGCACCCTTGAACTCCGCCCGGTTCCACGCTTCGATAGCGGCATGTTCACGACTTTCAGGGGCGGCCAGAGCGGCGGGTGGCGGGTGACGGCGATTTCGGCGGTGAAGGGCGCGCCGCTGGCAGCCGTACCGTCGCTGTCGGTGGTGCATTCCGAGGCGATCGCGCTGCCGCTGCTGCCGTCGCGGACCTCGTGGCGGCTCGCCGGGGTCGCCAGCCATGTGCGCTATGTCGAGCGGGGCGAGAAGACGCAACTCGCCGCGGTGCAGGCGGGACTGGGACGCCCCGCGGCCAGCTGCGCGGCGCTGATTCCGATCAGGAAATCGGCGGCGTGGTGGGAGCTGACGCAGGAAGAGCGGCGGCGGATTTTCGAGGACCAGTCGCACCACATCGCCGGCTCGCTGAAATATCTGCCTGACATCGCGCGGCAGCTCTATCACTGCCGCGATCTCGGCGAGCCGTTCGATTTCCTGACCTGGTTCGAATACGCGCCGGAGCATGCCGGCCTGTTCGAGGATCTGGTCGGCATGCTGCGCGGCACCGAGGAATGGACCTATGTCGAGCGCGAGGTCGATATCCGGGTGGAGCAGATCGATCTGAGGGGATGATCTACTTCTCCAGGAACCGGCCCGAGGCGATGCGCGGCAGGCCGGTGACCGGCCAGTTGTAGATGTAGGTCCAGGCCTCGCTGATCGATTGATCCTCAAGCGTCACCGGCAGCATCTGCCTGACATATTCGGTCGGTTCGGCAAAACCCTCGCCGCAGGCCTCGTACATGTCGAACTCGCGCAGCAAGGCCTCGGTCTGGCGCAGCCGGTAGAGTTCGCCGAACACGGTCTCGGCGGGATCGTCCGAGCGCAGCAGCCCGGGATAATGCCTGATGAGATAGAGCCGGCCGCGGCAGCGCGCCTCGCCGATGAAATCGGCGCTGCGCGACAATAGCTGCGCCATCGGATGATCGAAGCCGCGCATCAGGGTGCCGTAGACGAAGAGGAGGTCGGAGGACATGCACTACTCTTAACCCGTCATTCCGGGGCGATGCAAAGCATCGAACCCGGATGCGCAATTGCGCACCGGGGAATCTCGAGATTCCGGGTTCACGCTTCGCGTGCCCCGGAATGACGGCGGAGGAATACGCGCCTCAGGCCGTCACGATCTCGTCGCTGATGACGACGAATTTAATCAGATCCATGCGGCCGAAACTGGTGGTCAGCGCCACGTCGGCGGCGTCGCGGCCGGTGCCCATCAGGATGCGGCCGATCCGCGGGTGGTTGTGGCGGGCGTCGAACGTGTACCACTGGCCGGAAAGATAGACCTGAAACCAGCCCGAAAAATCCATCGGCGCCGGATCCGGCGGAATGCCGATGTCGCCCATATAGCCGGTGCAATAGCGCGCCGGAATGTTCATGCAGCGGCAAAACGTCAGCGCCAGATGCGCGAAGTCGCGGCAGACGCCGGTGCCCTGCTCATAGACGTCGTGCGCCGATTTCATGTGATGCGCGTGCTGATAGCCGAAGGTGACGTGGTGGTGGACGAAATCCGTGATCGCCGCGACCCGGGCCCAGCCCGGCGGGGTATGGCCGAACAGCGACCAGGCGACATCGGTCAGCTTGTCGGTCTCGCAATAGCGGCTCGGCATCAGATAGAGCAGCAGTTCGTCCGGCAGCTGGTCGATCGGCACCTGCTGCGCGGTCGGCATCACCACGTCAGGCAATCCGGAATCGCGCACCCGCGCCGCGCCGCGCAGGGTGACGCCGCCGGCCGGCGCCACCAGCCGGCCGCAGACATTGCCGAAACTGTCGCGGTAGAATCCGATCGGCACGTCGGGTTCGGCGACGATGCTCTCGGTGCCGACGATGTCCTGGAAGCGCGAGGGGTGAATACTGAGCATGATCACCATGGGGGTCGGCTGCACCGCGGCATAGGCAATCTCGAATCCCACCTTGATTTCCATGATCAGACCTTCTCGTCCTCACTGACCGAAACGACGTTGATGCTGACCTCCATGCCGACGAACGCATCGGCGGAGCCGAGATAGGTGCCGTGCAGCGGGATCGCCTGGCGCGGATCGCGCGCCACCGCGACGCGGACGAGGTCGCGGGTGCCGATGATGCCGTTGGTCGGATCGAACTCGATCCAGCCGGCGCTCGGCAGGTAGACCTGCACCCAGGCGTGGGTGTTGCCGCCGCCGACATAGCCATGGGCGCGGTCGCCGGGGATGAAGATGTAGCCCGACACGAAGCGCGCAGCGATGCCGAGCCGCCGCAGCGCCTCGATCATGAACAGCGCGTAATCGCGGCAGGTGCCGGACCTCGTCTGCAGCGTGTCGAGCGGATGCTGGGTGCCCTGCTCGTGCCGCTTGCGGTAGGTGAACTGCGCGCGGATGCCGTGGGTCATGCCGGAGAGTATCTTGAAGGTGGGCGTCGGGCCCTCGCCATCGAGGAAATTCAGCGCCCACGCCGAGAGCTCGCCGCCGGGATCGCCATATTGCGGAGCGATGTAGTGCGCGAGGTCGGGTATCTCCTCGGCGTTGTAGAGGAACGGATAGAAATACGCCGGGTCGTCCGCGGTCAGCGCGAACTCGTCGGCCGGATTGTGCTCGACCGTGGTGGTGGAGGTGAAGGTCAGGGTTTCCGAGCGCTCGTCGAAGGTGGCGATCGCGACGCTGTTGCCGAACACGTCGTGAATCCAGCGCAGCGACATCGGCTGCGGCACGATCTCGAGTTTGCCGGTGAGCATGCGCAGGTCGTGGCCGTCGCGCGGCCGCAGCATGATGCGGTGCTCGCCGAACGCCACCGGATGGGCATAGCGATATTCGGTCTTGTGATGGATCGTCAGGAGCGGCATCGTCGCTGTCATCATCGTGATTTTGTGCAATCTAATCCATACCGAAACGTGCTCAATTCTCACCCGGTATGCTGCTTCGATAGGCAACAGGCAAGACATGACTCTGGACAACGCGGGCGACACATCCCTACTCCTCGGCAATGCCGAAGTTCCGCCGGTTCTCGAACAAAATGAACATGGCCGCTCGCCGTTCCTGCTGACGGCGGATCATTATGGCCGCCTGATCCCGCGCGCGCTCGGCGATCTCGGCGTGCCGGCCGGCGAACTGACCCGCCACATCGCCTGGGACATCGGCATCGCCGGCGTCGCCGAGGCGCTGTCGAACCGGCTCGATGCGCATCTGATCGCGCAGCGCTATTCGCGGCTGGTGATCGACTGCAACCGCCCGCCCGCCGCGCCGAGTTCGATTCCCGTGCTGTCGGAGACGACGGTCATTCCCGGCAACGAGAACCTTGCACGGGGCGCGGCCGAGGCACGGCGTCGCGAGATCTTCGATCCCTATCATCGCCGCATCACCGAGGCGATCGACGCCCGCCTGCGCCAGGGCATGCCGACCGTGCTGGTGGCGCTGCACAGCTTTACGCCCGTCTATGCCGGCATCATCAGGCCCTGGCATATCGGCACGCTGTATCACCGCGACACAAGGCTGCCGCCGCTGTTGCTGAAGCTGCTGCGCGATGAAGCCGGTCTCGTGGTCGGCGACAACGAACCCTATGCGGTGAGCGACGAGACCGATTACGGCATTCCCGTGCACGGCGAGGCGCGCGGGCTGATGAACACCGGCATCGAGATCCGCCAGGATCTGATCGCGGACCCGTCCGGACAGACGCAATGGGCGGACCGGCTGGCGAGGGTCTTTGGCCAGATCGAGACCATGATCCGCTGAGAGTTGTACGAGGCCGGGTTACCGCGCCCGCGTCAGCGCCAGCCAGATGCCGCCGCCGACCATGCATGCGCCGGAGATGTGCGACACCAGCCTCGTCCGCTCCGCCGAGAAGAACAGCCGGGCGCGGCCGGCCAATACCGCATAGATCGAATCGGTGAACGCACCGGTCACCATGAAGGTGAGGCCGAGCAGCGCCACCTGCGAGAAATGGTCCTTGCTCATGTCGACGAACTGCGGAATGAACGCGCCGAAGAACACCAGCACCTTGGGGTTGGACAGCAGCACGACGAACCCCTGCAGGAAGAAGCCGCCGCGCGGCGGCGGCGGGGTATCGGCATCGACGCCCTCGATCGGGCTGCGGATCAGCCGGATGCCGAGCCAGATCAGATAGGCCGCGCCGGCAAACCGGACCCAGTCGAACCAGTAGCCCATCGTCGCCATCAGCGACGTCAGCCCGACCGCGACGATGCCGATCACGATCGCGAGCCCCGCCTGCACGCCCGCGATATTGATCAGCGCCGCGCGGGTGCCGTAGCGCAGCCCATTGGCCAGCACCAGCGTGACCACGGGTCCGGGAAGCAGCGCCAGCCCGATGCAGGCGACGACAAAGGCGAGATAGACTTGAAGGGACATGAGGGACTCGCGGGATTCAATCGAGGTGGGATCGGATTATGCACGAACGGAGCCGTGGTGGAAATTGCGCTTCCTTTTTTTCCCGCTCCCGGTGGTGCCGGATGGATCCATCCACCATCGGCGGCGAGTAACAGCCTGCTTCGTCATCCGGATGGAACCGCCGCAGCGCTGAAGGAATGGGGGATTGAGACGCCTAATCCATCACCGATCTCGCGCCGGCCGGGCGGGGCTCCGACTCAGTGGACTTGCTCCCGATCTGACCCTATGAATCGATTAACGTGCCGCACATTATGCGTCGCAAGAACCGTCTGATTTGAGCACGAAATGACGCACCGATGAGCCTGCGCACCCGGTTGCTGATTTTGGTGATCGTGGCCATGCTGGTGCCGGCTGTGCTGGTGGGACTTCGCTTTGTCCAGAACCGCGCCAGCGATATCAACACCGCGCTGGTCAATCTGTCGGCGACGGCCAATGATATTTCCAACGACCTCGACGAGAAGATCCAGGGCACGGCCCAGCTTCACTACGGGCTGGCCCGCGCCCGCGATCTCGACACAAGGGACCGGACGGCGTGTTCGGCCTTCCTTTCCGCGGTGCGCGAGGAATATCCGCAGTTCACCGGGATACTGACCATCGATCCGGACGGCAGGCTGTTCTGCGACTCGCTCCGGACCGACCGCAACCTCGATCTGCGGGATCGCGAATATTTCAGACAGGCGTTGCTTGCGACCGGGACCGTCACGCTGCAGCCGGCGTTCGGCCGGCTGACGGGGATATCGGTGCTGCAGATCGCGTATCCTGTGCGCTCGGAATCCGGCGAGCTGAAATTCGTCCTGCTCGCCTCGTTCAGCCTGCAGAAGTTCGCGGAATACCATGCCATGACCGAGGCCGCGGGCGCGGCGGAAATCCTGCTCGTCGACAAGGAGGGTATGGTCCTGATTGCACCGCGAAGGTATCGCGCCGAGCCCGTGGGCGCATCGATCGCGAATTCGAATTTGTTCCGGTTTGCGGCCGGACCGGCCGGCGAGCATTTCCGCGAGACCATCGACGCCGACGGCCGGACTTACGTCTGGTCCGCCGCCCGCTCGTCTCCGGTCCGGGATGCCGGACTTTACATCCTGGTCGGACTGCCCAAGGACAGCCTGGTTGCCGCCGCCAACCGCCGTCTTTATGAAGACATGGCGATTCTGGCAGTGGCCGTGCTGCTGCTGCTCGGGGGCGTCTGGATCCTGGCGACGGTGGGTATCGGTCGTCAGGTCGGACGCCTCGCCACGATGGCGACGAAACTCGGACTTGGCGATTTGAGCGCGCGGATTGCTCCGCCCCATCCCAACGGCGAACTCGGCGGCCTGATGACGCTGCTCAATGGCACCGCCGAATCGCTCGAACGCCAGCGTGCCGCGATCGACGATCTCAATCAGAAGCTCCGTCAGTCGCAGAAAATGGAGGCGATGGGCCAGCTCACCGGCGGCGTGGCGCACGACTTCAACAACCTCCTGACCGTCATCCTGGGCAATGCGGAATACATCACCGAGAAGCTGCCGGCGCATGCGGAATTGCGCGCCTTCGCCGAAGGCATCGTGACGGCCGCCGAACGCGGCGCGGAGCTGACCAGGAGCCTGCTGGCGTTCTCGCGCAAGCAGCCCTTGATGCCGAAAGACATCGACATCGGCCGGCAGATTCTCGGGATGGAGCAGTTGCTGCGGCGAACCCTCGGCGAACATATCGAGTGTGAATTCCTGCTCGACCGGGACCCGTGGCTGGCCAGCGTCGATCCCGGGCAATTGACCTCCGCGCTGCTCAACCTGGTGCTCAACGCGCGCGACGCCATGCCGGAAGGCGGCAGGCTGACGGTCGAGGTCCGCAATGCATCGCTGGACAAGGCCTATGCGGAGCAAAACAGCGAAGCCCAGCCCGGCGACTATGTCATGGTTGCGGTGACCGATACCGGCTGCGGCATGACCGCGGAGGTCGCCGCCCGCGCCTTCGAGCCATTTTTCACCACCAAGGAGGTCGGCAAGGGCACCGGCCTCGGTCTGAGCATGGTGTATGGCTTTGCACAGCAATCCGGCGGCTCGATGAAGATCGATTCCAAGCCGGAGCACGGCACGGCCATCACGCTGTTCTTTCCCCGCGTTGGCAAGCCTGAGGTGACCGGCTCAAGGCCCACCGACCCGATCGCCACGCCCGCGGGCAATGAAACCATTCTCCTGGTGGAGGATGACGACATGGTGCGTTCGTATGTGGAAAAGGAGTTGAAGGCGCTTGGCTATCGCGTCATCGTGACGTCCAACGGGTTGGCGGCACTCGAGGTGTTGCGCCGGCCAGGGCAGATCGACCTGATGTTTACCGACGTCGTGATGCCCGGCGGCCTGTTCGGGCCGCAACTCGCCGAAGAAGCCGCACGCCTGCGCCCCGAACTCAAGGTTCTCTTCACCTCGGGCTACAGCGAACAACCTGCGGGATGGGCCGACCGGCCCGGCGCGCGGATTTTGCACAAACCGTTCCGCCGGCACGATCTGGCGTTGATGCTGCGTTCGGTGCTGCGGGCGTGCTGAGCGGGTGCGGTCGCAGCGCGGCGTGCTAATCCGGCAAGGGCTCGACAATGCGCCGGTAGAGATGCCAGGTGGCGTGGCCGAGCACCGGCAGCGTCACCAACAGGCCGAGGAAGTACGGCAGCGCGGAGACGATCAGCAGGACGACGATGACGGCGGCCCATCCGATCATCGGCAGCGGGCTTGCGACCACCGCGCGCACGCTGGTGACCATCGCCGTAACGAAATCGACGTCGCGGTCGAGCAGCAACGGGAACGACACCACCGTCAGCGAGAACAGGATCAGCGAAAGCGCCGCTCCGACCGCATTGCCGATGGCCAGAAACAGCAATCCCTCATTGGTGGTGAGCACCACCGTGATGAATTGCGGCAGGCTCGCGAACGAGGCATTGAGTCCGAGCAGCAACGCGATCAGCAGGCGCACCTGGTACATCCAGATCAGGAAGATGAACAAGGTCACGAACGCCATCCAGCCGAGTTCGCTCCGCGACCTCACCTTGGCCCAGATGCCGGCGAACGATGCCGACTCCCCGGCCTCGCGCCTTCGGCTGACTTCATACAGGCCGATCGCCACGAACGGCCCGATCAGCGCAAAACCGGCGGCGAGCGGATAGGCCAGATAGACCATGCCGAACGCGGTCAGGCTGAGCAGAATCAAGATGCCCCCCGCCGCATAGATCGCACCGAACGCGAGGCCATAGAGCGGCTGTGCCTGGAAATCCCGCAGGCCCCGGCCCAGCGCCTCGGCGATGTCGGTGGCGGTGATGCGCCGCACCACGGGATCGAGCTTGCCGGAAACCGATGCCATCGCCACTGCCCTCCCCTCGATGCTTCGGGGAATTGGTGCAGGCGGCGGCTTGCCGCGTATTGATCTGGGTCAAAATCGCCCGGGACTCGTGCGACGAATCTACCCCAGCATCCGCAATTCCCGCCGCAGCACCTTGCCGGTGGCGGTCATCGGCAGGGTGTCGGTGAACTGCACGAAACGCGGATATTCGTGCGCCGCGAGCTGCACTTTCACAAAATCCTGGATCTCGCGCGCCAGCGCGTCGCCGGGCTCGAAACCCGGCCGCAGCACGATCCAGGCCTTGATCGATTCGGTGCGGATCGGATCGGGGATGCCGACCACCGCCGACATCGCCACCGCGGGGTGTTTCATCAACGTGTGCTCGATCTCGGACGGCCCGACGCGATATCCGGCTGTGGTGATCACGTCGTCCTCGCGGCTGACATACCAGAAATAGCCGTCCTCATCCTGGATGCCGAGATCGCCGGTCAGCAGGAACCCGCCGGCATATTTCTTCGCCGTGCCTTCCGGGTTGCGCCAGTATTCCAGCATGGTGCAGGGATTGGGCTGGCGCACGCCGATGATGCCGCGGCTGCCACGCGGCAGTTCCTTGCCCTTGTCGTTGACGATACGAACGTCGAAGCCGGGCGTTGCCTTGCCCATCGAGCCCGGCCGGATCGGAAACAGCCTTGAATTACTGCCGATCACGAGATTGCATTCGGTCTGGCCGAACACCTCGTGGGCGTCGATGCCGAAGGTGGCGCGGACCCAGTCCAGCAACTCGCCGCCCAGCGACTCGCCGCCGGTAAAGATGCTGCGCAGCCTGACGCCGTCATGTTTGACGCCGGCCTGCCGCATCAGCTTCAGCGCGGTCGGCGGCAGAAACACGTTGCGGATGCCGTAATCGGCCATGACAGCCATCGCCGCCTGCGGCTCGAATTTTCGGGCGCGGTGGCCGACGATCGGCACGGCATGGTACCAAGCTGCGAACAGTGCGTTGATCAGCCCGCCGATCCAGGCCCAGTCGGCCGGCGTCCACATCAGATCACCGGGCTTCGGCAGGAAATCGTGGCACATCTCGACATTGGGCAGATGGCCGAGCACGACGCGATGCGCATGCAGCGCGCCCTTCGGATTGCCCGTGGTGCCCGACGTGTAGATGATCAGCGCGGGATCGTCGGCCGAGGTATCGACGGTCGTAAATTCAGCGGACGCCGCCTTCAACTGCGGCCAGAACGCCTTTGCTCCGGCGGGCGCGGGATCGGCGATGACATGGATGCTCTGCAGGTCCGGCAAGCGGTCGCGGATCTTTGCCAGTTTCTCGTAGCCGGCAGCATCCGTAACGATGGCCCTGGCGCCGGAGTTCGACAGCCGGAATTCCAGCGCGTCCTCGCCGAACAGCGCGAACAGCGGGATCGACACCATGCCCGAACGAAACGCCGCCAGATGCACGACCGGCAATTCCAGCGACTGCGACAGAAACACCGCGACGCGGTCGCCGCGGACGAGGCCATCCGCCTTCAGCACGTTGGCAAAGCGGCGGGAGAATTCGGCGACCTCATCGAACGAGGTGCGGGTCGCGCGGCCGTCCTCGTCGACATAGATCAGCGCGAGACGGCCCGTGCCGTCGGCATGGCGGTCGCAGCAGACGGTCGCGAGGTTTAGGCGATCAGGAATGTCCCAGCGGAAGTTGCGGTACAGGGTGTCGTAGTCGGAGGCTTCGGTGAGCATGGCTGAGGCCTTTGGCTTCCTGTCAGCGTCGCGTGACGACTCCGGTCGGCGTCGCGAAGCCTTCCATGGTTCGAATACGCTTCTCCAGCCACCAGCCATATTCCGGCGCCCAATCCTCGAATCTCGCGTTAATTCCGAGATCATGGGCCCAGTGCTGCGCGATATTGGGATTGAACTGGGATTGCCGGCCGATGGCGATGAGGTCGGCCTGCCCCTTTTGCAGGATGGCTTCGGCCTGCTCGGCTTCGAGAATGATCCCGACCGCCATCGACGCAATGCCCGCCTCCCTGCGGACCCGTTCCGCGTAGGGCACCTGGAAGCCGAGGCCGCGCGGCACTTGCGCTGCGGTCGCCGAGCCCGAGATTCCGCCGGACGAGCAATCGATCACGTCGACGCCGCGGGCCTTCAACTCGCGGGCGAAGGCGACCGTGTCATCCAGATTCCAGCCGTTCTGCGCCCCATCGACCGAGGAGACCCGGACGAACAGCGGCATGGTTTCCGGCATTTCGCGCCGCACCGCCTCGACGATCTCGAGCGGCAGCCGCATGCGACCCTGGCGGTCGCCGCCATATTCGTCATTGCGCGTATTTGATATGGGCGAGAGAAACGAGGCGAGCAGGTAGCCATGGGCGGTGTGGACTTCGATCGCGTCGAATCCGGCGGCGACCGCGTTGCGGGCCGCATTGGCCCAGGTGCGCACCATCGCCCGGCACTCTTCCGATGTGAGTTGACGCGGGGTCAGCCAGCCCTCCGCAACCGGCTCGCTGGTTGGGCCGACAGGTTGCCACACCTTGGCGCCCGCCTTGATCTGTTCGGAAGTGAGCGGACCCATGCCGTCCATCGCGCGCTGCGACGACGCCTTGCGCCCGCCATGGGCCAGTTGAATGCCGATCGCGGTGTTCTCGCCTCGCATGAATTCGATCAGCGGCTTGAAGCTTTGCGCCTGTTCGACAGTCCAGATGCCGAGATCATGCTCGTTGATCAAGCCGACCTCCTCCACGCCGGTCGCCTCGACAAACACCAGCCCGAAGCCGCCCAGCGCATAGCGGCCGAGATGGACGTTGTGAAACATCCCGCAGGTGCTGCCGGGTCCGGCGCGGTAGTGCACCATCGGCGGCACCACCAGGCGGTTTTTGAGGGTCAGGCCGCGAATCGTGAACGGCTGAAACAGCAGCGGGCGCGCGGGATCAGTGCTGTCGGACATGTAAGCTCCCGTTGAGTTCGGCTATCGTAACGTGGCTTCGGCAGTCATCATATGTTTCGCGAGCAATTGGCCGACTAGCTGTCTACATCGACCCAAGTCACGCTTGGCTATTTTGGAAACCGCTACGATCTTAATCGCGTTGTCGGCTTGTATTTCGATCGTTCGAGCCATTGCTAGCCAAGTCCGGAATCAGCACGCGTTAATCGTCGCTACCCCGCAAGCGGGCGAGGTCAGGAGGACAGCGCCGCCTTCACCAGGCCGCTGACTTTGCCGAAATCCATCTGCCCGGCATATTTCGTCTTGAGCACCGCGATCACCTTGCCCATGTCCTTCATGCCTGCGGCGCCGGTCTCGGCGACGGCGGCTGCGATCGCCGCCTTGACGTCGTCGTCGGACATCTGCTTCGGCAGGTAGGCGGTGATGATCGCTATCTCCTCGCGCTCCTGGTTGGCCAGTTCGGCGCGACCACCCTTGTCGTAGAGTTCGACCGATTCCTGGCGCTGCTTGATCATCTTCTGGAACACGCCGAGGAGGTCCGCATCCGACAGCGGCGGCTTGCCTTCGCCGCGCGCGGCGATGTCGGCGTTCTTGATGGTCGAATTGACCATGCGCAGCGTGGAAAGCTTGCGCTCGTCCTTGGCCCGCATCGCGTCCTTGACCGCGTTGTTGATGTCGTCGCGCAGCATCGTGATGTCCTCTCGCGGGCTGAGTCGCCGGAAGCCCCTGATCTAGGCCGTTCGGATCGATCAAACAACTAGCTCCGCAGCCATTCGACCAGCGCATCGGCGGTCGCCTGTGGCTGTTCCGGCGGCGTCAGGTGGCCGCAATCGGGGATGATGACGAGTTTGGCCCCGGGGATTCCGTCGGCCATCTCCGTCGACAGCGAATTCGGAACGGTGGAGTCCTCGTCGCTCGAGAGCACCAGGGTCGGACACTTGATCCACGCCAGCGTCGGCCGCGAGTCCGGGCGGCTCATGATGGCGGTCAACTGGCGGACAAAAGCCTCGGACCCGACATCCTCGCCCATGTCGTGCACCAGCCGGCGCAGGGCCGCGTCGTCGCGCCGCGAAGGGTGGACGAAGACGCCGAACAATTCGTCGAGGATGGCGCAGTATTCGCCGGCTTGCGCGCGCGCGATCTGGCCGCGTCGCCGCTCGCCGGCCTCCGGCGTATCCGGCCGCGCCTGGGTGTTCATCAGCGCCAGTCTCGCCACCCGTTCCGGCGCCTGCCGCATGATTTCGAAGGCGATGTAGCCGCCCATGGAATGGCCGGCCAGCGCGAAGCGCGGCGGCGCCTCGGCGAGGATCCGCCGCGCGATGGCGCCCATATTGTCGTCGCGGATGTGGTTGGCCACCGTCACGGGGCCGAATCGCCACAAGGCCGGGACAACAGGCGCAAAGATCCGCGGCGAGCAAGCCAGCCCCGGAACCAGCAGAATCGGCATTGGATTGTCCATGCTGCCCCCAGCTTCGTCATGGCCGGGCTTGACCCGGCCATCCTCTTTTTCGTGTTTTATTGCACCAAGACGCGGA
>NZ_JAUYQU010000130.1 GCF_030697065.1 Bradyrhizobium sp. | reverse complement strand
TGATGTCGATCATCATGGTCTCCTTTCGTAAGCCGGGCGCTGCGCGCGGCTTGGTTGATATGGAAACTCCTACCTGCTTTCCATCGTCTCGGCGCAAATGACATCAATCGGAAATCTCACTGGGTCCTCGTTGTCGGAATGCCACATGTCACTTGTCGACGAATTCGCGCAGTGGCGTTGCGCCCGCCGCGTCGGCGCGGGCGGGCTGGTGAGCAAGACCGACCGTGTTTTCCAGACCGAGAACAGGAAGCCGCCTGCCAGCGGGCTGAAGGTCACGCCGAGTGAGATCGCCGGATCGATCTTGCCGTATATGAGATTCACGAAGATCAGCAACATCTTGATCCCCGTCTGGATCAGGAAGCCGTCGAAAAGGAACAGCACCCAGCTGAACTACGCCACCAGCGCTGTGCCTCGCCGACCGGAATCTTCCGAGCCTTTCGATGCAGAACGCCGAGATCGAACGCGAGGAGCGCAGCGATCAGACCTGACTGAACGCGCGGTGCTCTGGGCTAATGCTCATCCTTCGAGGTGCAACGACTGGCGATGCTCTTCACTCCCCTCCCCACCGCTTCGCGGGAGGAGGGAGAAGAAAAGCGCGCTGGCTCGGGTGAATTGGAAAGCGCGCTAAAATCCGGACGCGGCCTGGTTGCGGTCGACATCGGCGCCGGTGCGGGCGCGCCGGACGTTGCTCACGAGCATGCCGGGCCGGTCTTCGTTCGCGGGCTTCGCGGTCGCCAGCCGCAGCACGGCGGCATAGTTCGGCTGCACTTCCATCCGCGCCGCATGCGGGCTGCGCGAGAGGATCTCGTGCACGCGCGGCAGGTTGTAGCAGGGCACATAGAACAGCAGATGATGCTCGAGATGATAGTTGACGTAATAGGGCGCGATGAACAGCCGTTCGAGAAAGCCCGCATGCGTGGTGCGGGTGTTGCGCAGGGGATCAGTGCTGTCCGGCACCACGGCATGTTCGGCGATGTTGCGGATGCGGGTGATCACCATCATCCAGGTCAGCAGCGGCAATAGCCACAGCAGCGGATAGGCCCACCAGATTCCGGCCGCCGTGAGGCCGGCCAGCAAGACCAGATTCAACAGGATCTGCGGACCGAGCTTCTGCCAGAAGTGCGCGGCGCGCTGCCGTAACGGCCAGGATGGTTCGCCGAGCGCATTGAAAAACTGCGCCTTGCGCTGCGCATAACCGGTCTGGCCCGAAATATCGCGCCAGAATTTCCGGCGATAGCTCGGCCGCGTGATCGGAAATGGCGCCGACAGGATCAGGTCGGGATCGTCCTCCTGCTGGGTACGGGCGTGGTGCTGCAGGTGATAGCGGCGATAGGCCTTGGTCTCGGCAAACACCGGCCAGGCGCAGAACCACTGGGAAAGAAACAGGTTCAGTTTCTCTTCCTTCGCCAGGCAGCCATGGGCGCCGTCATGCATCAGGATCGCCAGCCCGAGCTGGCGCGAACCGATGATCGCGACCGCCAGCACGAAGGTGAGGGGATTGGGCCAAAGTGCCACCATCGCGATCGAAGCCAAAATCAGCGTCCATGCATGCGCGATCAGCGCAATGCTCTTCCAGGTCGACCGGGTGCGGACCTCGACGAGCTCCTGCTCGGTCATGATGTCGCGGGCTCGCATGCGAAGTGCGGTCATGGTGCTTCTCCCTGGCCCTCGGGTAAATCGCCGGGAGCGGAATCCCCTGTCTTGACGAGTCGAAGCCGCGTTGCCTCAGGCTGCGCATCGGCCTGTGGGCCGAGCAGGCGCAGCATCTCGGCGGCGAGGTCCTCGGCCGACCGGCCCATCGCCTGGCCTTCCAGGGTGACGCCGATCGCGATGGTCCAGAATCGCCTCGCGCTGGTTTCGGGATCGAGCCGCGACTGCCAGCCACGCGCCGCCATCTCGGCCGCATAGGCGCGCAATCCCTCGGCGTGCAGCCGTTCGACCGTCCGCTCCACCAGCGGCGCCAGATCCTGGCGGCGGCGGGTCAGCGTCATCGCCTCGACGAA
The DNA here is from genome assembly GCF_030697065.1 of Bradyrhizobium sp. Taxonomy (GTDB): domain Bacteria; phylum Pseudomonadota; class Alphaproteobacteria; order Rhizobiales; family Xanthobacteraceae; genus Bradyrhizobium. Next base: position 3,198 of record NZ_JAUYQU010000130.1, on the reverse strand, counting down.
GAAGCCGACGGCATCCGCCCCCATCACGCTGTCGACCAGCGCGCGCGTATAATCCGACGGGGAGAGCTGTTTGCCCGCATGCTGCTCGGCCGCGCGCGCCACATAGAGCACATCGCGGCAGGCGGCTTCGACGAACAGCGCTTCCTTGGTGCGAAAATAATAGGTGATCTGGCTCGGGAAGGCGTCGGCCGCGGCGGCAATGGCGGCAATCGAAACCGCCGCCAGCCCTTGCTCCTTGAACAGCCGGCTTGCGGCATCGAGCAGCCGCGAGCGCATCTGGCGGCCAGCCGTTCGCGTCGCGCGGACGGTGTGTTTTGGCCTTTTTGCGCAAGCGCCTCTCATATGTCCCCCAAGGTGCGGCGAGAATCCCTGTTTCCAGCACATTCCAGCACATATCTTTGTATGATGTACAAACAAGTTGTCAATGGTGCGGCGACGCTGCCCGGCAGCAGGGCTGACGCGGCTACCAGAGCCCCCGACCCGCCGATGGCAAAAGTCTCTGGATTGCATAGTGATGGCTGCGCTCAGAGATTGTGCAATATTGGCATGTGTATGGAGATTGCATCTGTTGTCGCACGCATGGGAGCCAGGCATGGACGATCGGTTGCCGGACGAATTGACCAGGATCGTGGAGCAGCGGCTGCAAAGCGCGCGCACGGAAATCCGAAACTCCGTCACATTCATCGCGAACGGAAATCCGCTGGCCTCGGAGCCCGATAATCGACGTCGCGTGATGCGTCTGCAGTCGAAGGCAGATTTGACGCGTGCCGAAGCAGAGATGGTCTCGATGGGGATCGACGCGTTGAACGAACGCCCCGAGACGATTCCTCTCATGGAGGGCATGACCAAGGAGGCTGGTCCCGAAGCGATCATCGCGACATTCGACTTTGTCGGTATCGCCTTTCTCGAACGCGGACGCCGCGCTGCGGACGCCGTGGCGCGCGTTGCCTTCCTCAACAACAACCCGCAAGGCTCCGGGTTTCTGGTTGCACCCGGTCTGTTCCTGACCAATCACCATGTGGTGCCGTCGCCGGCCGATGCCGAGCAATTTTGCGTCGAGTTCGACTACGAGTTCGACACCAGCAACAAGCTGCGCGAGCAGAGCCGATTTGCGTTCGACCCGACACGCTGCTTCGTCACCGACGGCATTCAAGGGCTGGACTATACGCTTATCGCGCTCGGAGAACGGCTGAGCGGCTCGCGCAATTCAGACACGTTCGGATACATCCCGCTATCGGAAGCAAATGACAAGCATATGCTTGGCGAGATTGCGAATATCATCCAACACCCGCGCGGCCGCTACAAGGAAGTCGTTCTGCGCGAGAACCGCCTCGTTGCACGAGACGAGACCATGCAGGTCCTGCACTACATCGCCGATACCGAACCCGGATCGTCGGGCTCGCCGGTTTTCAACAACGATTGGGAGGTGATTGCGCTGCATCACTGGGCTGGTCCCTATCGCGAGGTGAAAACCCCGGATGGCAGGCCGTTGAACCGCGAGATCAACGAAGGCATCCGGATTAGCGCAATCGTTAACGACCTGCGCCGGCGCGCGCCCGGCCTCGCCGGCCCAACCGGCGCAGCGATTTCACAGGCGCTGCGTCTCTGGGCTTCATTCGCGCGTCCGACCCCATCCCCGACACCGCGCGAACGAGGCGAAGCAGTTCCAGGATCGCCCGGTTCGCGGCAGAATTCCGACGGCTCGGTTACCTGGACCTTCCCGATCGAAATCAATGTGCGGGCTCCGCTGCTCGGCGGCGCGCCATCTCCCGCGCCGACCGCGCAGGGCGCGATGCCGCCGACCACCAGTTTGCCGGTAGCCGGAGCGGCCGAGGCTGCGAGCTGGAAAACCGAGGATTTTTCCGACCGAGGTGGCTACGAGCCGGGCTTCATTCCGGGCTTCGTGGTGGGCCTGCCCCGATTGGCGAAAGTGAAGCACCGCGCGGCCCTGAACAAGGATGCCGAGCAAGGCGACGATCCGCACGAACTTCGCTACCACCATTTTTCCGTCGTGATGAACGCTGAGCGGCGCCTTGCGTTCTTCACGGCCTGCAATATCGACGGGTCACGAATCAAGGCCGTCGTCAGAGACAAGGACAAGATTATCGATAGCCCGACCTTGAAGGACCTGGGCGTGGAATCCCTTGGAACCGAAGGCGCCGAAGCAAGCGATCCCTTCCGACCGGATCGCCGGATTGATCCGAAAGAACAGATGAACCGGCCGTTCTACGAGAGCCAGATTGTCGCGGGATTTCCCGAGCCGACATCAAAGGAGCGCATCGCCCGCATTTTCCAGAAGGGCCACATCACCTTGCGTGGCGATCCAGCCTGGGGGACGGAGGACCAGGCGAAGGCTGCCGAGCGCGACACCTTCTTCTACACCAATGCCGCGCCGCAACTCGGATTCTTCAATCAGGGCAGTCGCCTCGATCGACCCGGCAGCAAGGGGAAGCTTCGCTGGCGCGCGGTCGAGACCTACGTGCTGCGGAATGCCGTGACCATGCGCTCCCGCATCAGCGTCTTCGCCGGCCCGGTATTCGACGACAAAAAGGACCCGGACTACCGGTTCGACACCAAGGTCCCGATGCGCTTCTGGAAGATTGCCGTGTGGGCAGAAGACGATGAACTTCGTGCGATCGCGCTGATTGCCGATCAGACCGAACTGATCAAGGTTATGCCAGAGGCAATGGAAGCTGCCGAGGCGTTTACCGACAATCTTGAACTGGCGCGTGTCTCGGAGTTTCTTACGACAGTGGCGCACATCGAGAAACTGACAGGCCTCGATTTCGGCAAAGCGGTTCGCGATGCCGACGTGCGCGCGGGAGCAGGAGAAGGGGCGCCGCCTGCCCAGGACATTGATCCCGAGGAGCTCCAACCGCGCGGGAGACGCAGGCGAACATCTGCACGACCGCGAAAAAAGGCCGCTCGGAAGCGTGGCTGAGCGGTTCCGTCGCCAGCGATCGCTCCGACGTTCCGTCCGCTCGACCGACATCGGAAGCTGTCTCGGCCGTGCGTTCCGGTGAAGCGGAGGATCGTCTGCCCCCGCTGCTATTCGCCGCTGCCCCGGCGCGTCCTTTATTTCCCGAAAACTCCCGTCCGCGTGGTAGATACCTGCCAACCGGTCATCGGAAAGCACGGTGACCCCAAGCCTTCGAACTGGAGCCCGCTTGCTGTTTCCGTCCGACCTCACCTCGTTCT
>NZ_JAUYQU010000120.1 GCF_030697065.1 Bradyrhizobium sp. | reverse complement strand
TCGTACTCGGCCATGCCTGTCATCACGTCGCCGAAGTCGATCAGCCCGGAAAGCCGCCAGTCTCCGTCGTCGCAACTCAGCAGAAAATTTTCCGGAATGTATTCCCCGGTCAGGATCACCTGCGGCCCGTCCAGCGCAATCAGCGGCTCGGCGTCGCGCAACAGACTATCCAGCCCGTCGCGAAACTTTGGCGGCAATCCAAGGCGCTGGTGCCGGGCACGGCATCCCGCGATCTGCCGAGCCATGAACTGCGACCAGCCCGGCTCGATGCGAGCGAGATCACCAACCGGGACGCGCTGCACCTGCGCAATCGTCTCGCCGATCTGAGACAGCACACGCTCCTTCGCCTCCTCCGGCAATTCGGGCCACGCCTGCGTGCCCAGCACGCCGGACAGCCGCGTGATGACGAGATACGGCCAATAGTCGCGTTCGCCTTCGAGTACGATTTCCGGAGTCGGGACGCTGAGTCGTCCGCGCAGCTGAGCCAGCGTAATCCGCTCCGACTCGAACTGGCCGCGCAGGAATGGCGGAAAGAGCTTCAGGATCAGCCGGTCATCGAGCCCGACCACGAGATTGGTCCCGGTCGCAAAGACATGTGCATCCGCATGCGGCAATCCGTGACTACGCGCGATATCCAGCGCCGCCGTCAGGCATTGCGACGCGTCGGCGCGCCATGCCTGGAAGGTCTCATCATTCGGCAGATCAGGCAGTGCGTGCATCGGATACCGCCGCTACCGGTCCGGATTGGCCCGCTCGAACTGGCGCAGCAGCCGGTTGCCGCGCTCGACGGCGGAATCCAGCGCCTGCTGCGCGGATTTCTTGCCGCTGAATGCCTGTTCCAGTTCGTCTTCGATCACGCCGCGGACCAGCACGAACGAGCCGAGCCGGACGCCGCGCGAATTTTCGGTCGGCGGCTTCAGGGTCATCTGCTCGATCGAGATCGCCGCACCGGGATTGCGGTCGTAGAAACCCTGCGCGCGGGTCAGGTCGAATGCCGCCCGGGTCACGGGCAGATAGCCGGTGTTCTGGTGCCAGGCGGCCTGGACCTCCGGCTTCGACAGATAGGCGAAGAATTTCGCCACGCCCTTGTATTCGGCACGCGGCCGGTCCCGCAGCACCCACAAGGTGGCGCCGCCGATGATGGTGTTTTGCGGTGCGCCTGCGACGTCGGGCCAGTACGGCAGCATGCCGTATCCCACCTCGAATTTCGAATTGGCCCTGATGTCAGCGCGCGTCGCCGAGGAGCCCAGGAAAATGCCGCATTCGCCCTTCTGAAAGCGCGGCTCCGCGGTTTGCGCCCGGCCGCTGTAGTCGAACACCCTGGTGGTCTGCCATTCCGCCAAATGCGCGACATGACGGACCATCGCCGGATTGTTGAAAGTGAGTTCGGCGCCGAGACCGCCGAAGCCGTTGGCCATGGTGGAGACCGGCAGATTGTGGAATGCGGAAAAATTCTCGACGTTGATCCATGACGGCCATGAGGTGGTCAGACCGCAAACCGCGCCGGACGCCCGCAGTTTACTGGCGGCCGCACCGACCTCGGGCCAGGTCTTCGGCACTTTTTCGGGGTCGAGGCCGGCGGCACGGAACAGGTCCTTGTTGTAGTAGAGGATCGGCGTCGAGGCATTGAACGGGAACGACAGCATGTTGCCGGCGACGTCGGAATAATAGCCGGTCACGGCCGGCAGATAGTCCGAAGGCGAAAACGCCTCGGTTTCGTTGCGCATCAGTTCGTAGACCGGATAGATCGCGCCCTTGGCAGCCATCATGGTCGCGGTGGCGATTTCGTTGACCTGAACGATGGCGGGCTGGCTGCGCGAGCGAAACGCAAAGATCGCCGCCGTGACGGTTTCGGTGTAGTTTCCCTTGTAGCTCGGAACGATCCGGTACTCGGGTTGCGATGCGTTGAAATCCGACGCCAGCTTTTCCAGCTGGCGGCCGAGTTCGCCCGACATCGCGTGCCACCACATGATCTCGGTGACCGCCCAGGCCGGAGTCGCCAGCGCGACCAATGCGGCGACGGACGCGAACTGCAAATATCTCAGAGCCGAATTCACCATACAACCAATCTGAATCTCGCCCATCCGATCCGCGACAGCGAAACGCGACACTCGCCCATGGAGCGCCCTCAATAAGGCCGTGAGCCGACGGTTTCAATCCGCAAAAAGTCCGGCGCGGCGCACCATTGACGTCCTTCGTGGGGCTGGCAGGATAGCCATCGCAAGCCGGCATCTGCTAAATGGGTTGAACCTTTCTCACCCGACGCCGACACCATCATAAGGGGATGAGTTTTGCCTGTGTACAGCCGCGCCGGCCTTTCGCGGACCGTGACTCCTGTTGTCGCGCCGTTGCTGACGGCGGTCTCGACGGGTGTCGTCGCGCGGACATTTGGCGCCGCCGGGACCAGGAGCGCCATCGACCTCGATCGCAGCAATGTGGCGACGATCGGCAGCGAAATACTCCTCAGCTTCGAACCGTGGGGATTGACCCGCCAGGCGCCCTGCGATTCCGGCGCCAGGCCGACCGGCAACATCAGGCTCGACGCCGCGATGGCGAAAATTCACGCACAGACGCAGCACAATCCAGCGGCGGCGCCGCCGATCGAACGAATTCGCAAAGTGGAGTGAACTGGCCTTGGCCATGCCGCGGCACGACGAACCCATGGATCGGCAGGCGGGTCTCGCCACGCGGGTCCGTGCCCGGATCGTCGGGCTGGTCCGGGCGGTGCCGATCCGCTGGCGCATCCTGTCGATCGCCGCGCTGAATTCGGCCGTGGTCGTGGTGCTGGCCGGCATGATCTGGAACGGCGCCCAGGTGCTCGGCTCGGCCTGGGACGACGTGCGGCAGGTGCGGGAGTCCGACAAGATCCTTGCGTTGCTGGAAAGCGAAACCAGCCGGCTGCAGAACCTGATCCATCGCTACATCAACCAGCCGAGCCCGGAACTGTTCGCGGAGATCCTGCTGTTGCGCGAGGCGGTGCTGGGCACGCTCACCACGCGCGCATCGACCGACCCGATGCTGTCAGGCTCGGTCGCCGAACTCGAGCGCGTCACCGATAAATTCCTCAACGGCTTCGGCGAACTGCGCGCGGTGCAGGCCACGATCACAAAAACCTATCAGGACCAGGTGCTGGCTCCGGCCAGGGAAATGGCCGGGCTGTATTCGATCATCGAAGGCGCCACCGGGCGCCGCGAGGCCCTGATCTGGCCGTCGCTGGGCAAATCCCGCGAGGCGTTCACCGCGATGCTGGTGGCCGCCAATTCCTATTATCTTTCGCTGGCGACGGCGTCCGCGGAGGATGCCCGCCGGAATACCGAGACCATCGAGAAAACCATTCCGGAGATGTCCGAGCTTGCCGAAAACGACCTGCAGCGCATGGCGCTGCAGCGCCTTAAGGCAAGGACAGTGGCGCTGCGCCAGGGCTTCGCCAAACTTTCGGAACAGCTGGCGCACCGTACCGGGCTGCTGCGCAACACCATCGACGCCAGCCAGGCCGAAGCGATCGGCGCGATCGACAACCTGTCGGTCCAGATGCGCCAGCGCGAGCAGAAGGCGCAGGCGACCTTCGACCGCACGCTGACCGGCATTTCCCGCAAGGTGCTGTCGATCGCCGTGATCTTTCTCGGCATCATCCTGACCGCCGGGGTGATCATTGCGCTCTCGATCCGGCTGCCGCTGCAGCAGATCATGGCGTCGATGCACGCCATCACCACCGGCAATTACGACCGCCGCGTCCAGGGCACCAATGCCAGGGACGAGGTCGGCGCGATGGCGCGCGCGGTCGAGGTGTTCCGCGAGAACGCGATCGCCAAGCGCGAGACCGAGGACGAACTGCGCACCTCGAAGGAAAAGGCCGAGGGGGCCCTGCTCGAACTCAACGCCGCCCAGCAGAACCTGATCGACGCCGAACGGCTGGCGGCGCTGGGCGGCCTGGTCGCCGGCGTCGCCCATGAAGTCAACAATCCGATCGGCATCAGCCTGACGGTGGCCTCCAGTTTCGCGCGCCGCGCCGAAATGTTCGAGGCCGAACTGAAATCCAACGGGCAGCTGCGCAAGTCGCAGCTCGAGGAATTCGTCCGCTCTTCCCGCGACGCCGCCGGGCAACTGGTGGCGAACCTGCATCGCGCCGGCGAACTGATCCAGTCCTTCAAGCAGGTCGCGGTCGACCGCTCGCATGCCGAACGCCGCCAGTTCAGCCTGTCCGAGGCGACCGACCAGATCATCGCGAGCCTCAGGCCGGTGCTGAAACGATCCGCGATCACGCTTTCGGTCGACGTGCCCGAGGGCCTGATGATCGACGGCTATCCGGGCTCGTATGGCCAGATTCTGACGAATCTGTTCCTCAACGCCGCCAATCACGCCTTCGCCGACGGGCGAAGCGGCGGCATCTCGATTTCGGCCCGCCCGCGCGGCAGCGACGACGTCGAGATCATTTTCGCCGATAACGGCGCCGGAATGACGCCGGACGTGCAGCGGCAGGCGTTCGATCCGTTCTTTACCACCCGCCGCAACGAGGGTGGCACCGGTCTGGGCCTGCATATCGTTTACAATCTGGTTACCCAGCAGCTCGGCGGGCGGATGATGCTGGATTCAAGGCTGGGACAAGGCACCACATTTCGCATTATCATGCCGCGGACCGCCAGGGGCGGCTCGGCGACCACAGAACAGGCAAGCGACGGGATTCCGCAATGGCCGAACAGGACGATGTCCTCCACCTGATCGACGATTCCGGAACCGCTCCGGTAGCCTCGACCGCGCGCAAATGGAAGGTCGCCGTCATCGACGACGACCAGGCCGTGCATGAAGGCACGCGGTTTGCGCTGAGCGACTACAATCTCAACGGCCAGACGCTGGAAATCCTCTCGGCCTATTCGGCGGCCGAGGGCCGCAAGCTGATGCAGGCGCATCCCGATATCGCCGCCGTCCTGCTCGACGTCATCATGGAAACCGACGCCGCCGGCCTCGACCTTGTCGAATATATCCGCAACGAAATCAGGAACGAGACCGTCCGCATCATCCTGCGCACCGGGCAGCCCGGCCAGGCGCCGGAGCGGCGCGTCATCGTCCAGTACGACATCAACGACTACAAGGCGAAGACCGAGCTCACCGCCGACAAGCTGTTCACCTCGCTGACCGCGGCCTTGCGCAGCTATCAGCAGCTCGAGCGCATGATGCAGACGCGGCGCGGGCTCGAAATCATCATCGATGCCGCCTCGACCCTGTACGACTTCAAGTCGATGCAACGGCTCGCCGAGGGCGTGCTGACCCAGCTCGCCTCCCTGCTCAATGTCGATTGCGCCGGCATCCTGGTGCTGCGCGACGACGGCGGCAGCGCCGGCAACGACTTCTCGGTACTGGCCGGCTCCGGCTGCTACAGCCGTTTCATCGGCACCACCGGATCGAAATCGCTCGATCCGGATCTGCGGCAGATGGTCGAAGCGGCCTTTCACCGCCGCAAGAACGAATTCGCCGACCACCGCAGCGTGCTTTATCTGCGCACCGGCAGCGGCCGCGAAGTGGTGGTGCTGCTGCAGGCGGAACGTCCGCTGTCGGAAACCGACCGCGCGCTGGTCGAGATTTTCTCCAGCCGGCTGTCGATCGCCTTCGACAATGTGATCCTCTATCAGCAGCTGCACGAGGCCAACACCCAGCTCGAGGACCGCGTCGCCCAGCGCACCCGTGCGCTGATGCAGGCCAACCGTCGGCTGTCGTCGCAATGGATGCGGCTGCAGCGCGCCAACGGCTTCAAGAACGAAATTCTCGGCACCGTCGCCCACGACCTGAAGAATCCGCTCGGCGTCATCCTCGGCCGCACCGAAATGCTGACCGAACTGATCGGCGCCGGCTCCTCCAAGGAGAGCATCACCGCCCAGGTCGAGCACATCCGCGACGCCACCAAGCGCCTGACCTCGATGGTCGACCATCTGATCTCGGATGCGATGGCCGACGCCTTCGACATCTCGATCCGGCGCGAGCCGGTCGATATCGCCGCCCTGGTCAGCGAGGTCGCCGACGCCAATCAGCCGCTGGCGGTCAACAAGCAGCAGACCATCTCGGTGTCGGCGCCGCCGAATATCGTGACGATGTGCGATACCGACCGGATGCGCGAGGCGATCGACAATCTCGTCAGCAACGCCATCAAATATTCACCGATCGGCGGCAGGATCACGGTCGTGGTCACCCATGAGCAGGACAGCATCATCATCCGCATCGCCGACGAGGGCGCGGGTCTCTCGCCGGAAGATCTCGGCCGGCTGTTCGGCCGGTTCCAGCGGCTTTCCGCCAAGCCTACCGCCGGCGAAAGCTCGACCGGCCTCGGACTGTCCATCGTCAAGCGCATCATCGACATGCATGGCGGCGAGGTGACCGCCGACAGCGCCGGGCCCGGACAAGGGTCGACCTTCACCGTCGTGCTGCCTGCAACCGAGATGTCATGACCCAGAGTCAGCAACACATCATCATTGTCGACGACGAGGCGCCGGCCCGCGAGATGGTCGGCGAATACCTCAAGATGCACGGCTTCGGCGTGACGCTGTGCGACGGCGGCAAGACCCTGCGCGAGGCGATCGAGACCTCGGTGCCGGACCTCGTGGTGCTCGATCTCAACATGCCCGAGGAAGACGGGCTTTCCATCATCCGCGACCTCAAGGGCCGCACCAATGTCCCGGTCATCATGCTGACCGCGACCGCAAGCCCGATCGACCGCGTGGTCGGGCTGGAGCTCGGCGCCGACGACTACATCGCCAAACCCTGCGAATTGCGCGAACTGATGGCGCGGATCCGCTCGGTGCTGCGGCGCTCTGCGCCGTCCAAGGCGCCGGCCGCGGCGCCCGAAGCCGCCGGTGCCAAGGCGGCCAAGGATCAGCTGGTGCGGTTCGGTACCAAATGGCTCGATCTCGAGGCGCAGGCATTGCGCGACGACGAGGGCAACGAGCACCCGCTGACCGCGTCCGAATTCGGCCTGCTCAAGGTTTTCGCGGCCAATCCGAAGCGGGTGCTGTCGCGTGAGCGGCTGCTGGAGCTGGCCAATGCGCGCGACGCCGAGGCGTTCGACCGCGCCGTGGACCTGCGCATCATGCGTATCCGCCGCAAGATCGAGATCGATCCGACCAAGCCGGCGGTGATCCGCACCATCCGTGGCGGCGGCTATTTGTTTTCGCCGGTCGGCGAGAAGGGCTGAACCCTTCGTCGGCATCCCGGCCTGCGCTCCCGGCTCAAGCCCGGATTGCGCCATCTGTGATTTGCCTCACATTTTCTCAGAACAAAACTCGATATTACACATCTGAACGGGAATGGTTCCGGGCGTTCTACCCACGCGCTCTTAATCGCTCCCACCATTGAAATCACTCGCACTTCTACCTCGAATGTTTCGTCGTGCCTGGCCCTTGAAACAATTCTCCTGCGCACGAAACCATTTTCCCGTTGGCGTGCAGACGTCCCGAAACCGGGATTAACTATCAGTCCGCCCCAACGAAACGCCGCCAATGGCGAATACCAGGAGCGTGTCATGCAGAACGTCGTCGCTATCAACGCCGCAGCCCGCCAGGGCATCATCGCTGCCCAGGCGACCTCGGACGAGATGCTGCTGCAGAGCATTGCCGGTGGCGGCCGGACCGCGATGCATATCCTTTACTCCCGTCATAATGTCCGGGTTTACCGCTTCATCCTGCGCATCGTGCGCGATACCACCATGGCCGAAGATCTCGTCAGCCAGGTTTTCCTCGACGTGTGGCGCACCGCCGCCCAGTTCGAAGGCCGTTCGCAGGTCTCCACCTGGCTATTGTCGATCGCCCGCTTCAAGGCGCTGACCGCGCTGCGCCAGCGCCGGCACGAAGATATCGACCAGGAAGACGTGCTCGAAATCGCCGATCAGGCCGACACCCCGGAAGCCTCGCTGGACCGTAGCAATACCTCGGCGATCCTGCGCGCCTGCGTCGCCAAGCTGTCGCCGGCGCACCGCGAGATCATCAACCTCGTCTACTACCACGAGAAGTCGGTGGAAGAGGCCGGCGCCATCATCGGCATTCCCCAGAGCACGGTGAAGACCCGGATGTTCTATGCCCGCAAACAGCTTGCAGACTTGCTTAAGGGCGCCGGCGTCGACAGCCTCGCGGCATAAAGTCGAGTATTTCCAGCCGGTTGCAAGGATGTCAGGGCCAGAAAACGGGAGCTTTCGCGGCGGAAGAAATTACTTCCGACGAAACAATTGAAACAATCCACG
>NZ_JAUYQU010000098.1 GCF_030697065.1 Bradyrhizobium sp. | reverse complement strand
ACACCATCGTCGACATGGACGTCTGGGGCTGGGCCCGCATGATCCCCTTCATCATGGGCGACGACGCCTTTGCCAAGTATCCCAACGTCAAGCGGCTGGTCGACGAGATCTCGGCACGGCCGGCAGCGGCCAAGGCGATCGCGCTGAAGGACAATTTCAAATTCAAGGCGGAAATGGACGACGAGGCGCGCGCCAACATGTTCAAGCACCTCGCGGTGAAGGCGGCCTGATCAGACTGCACTCGGCAAAACGGCGCCCTTCGCGGGGCGCCGTTTTCGTTTCAATCATCCAGAAACCGTAGGGTGGGCAAAGGCGCGCTTGCGCCGTGCCCACCTTCCCTTCGATACGCTTTCGCGGAAGAGTGGTGGGCACGCTTACGCTTTGCCCGCCCTACGATTAGGACGTCAATCATCGAGTGCCGCGATCGCCTCGATCTCGATCAGCCAGCCCGGCCGAGCGAGACGCGTGACCACCACCAGCGTGCTCGCCGGCGGCGTCTGCGTGTTGATGTAGCGGTCGCGGATCGCGCGGAATTTCGGCACCTCGGCCGGATCGACCTCGGCGACCAGATAAACGTTCATCTTGACGATATCGGCCATGGTGGCGCCGGCGGTCTCGATCGCGATCTTGACGTTGGCGAACACCCGCTCGACCTGGGCTTCGAAATTGCCCTCGCCGACCAGCGCGCCGGACGCATCGCTCGATACCTGGCCGGCCAGATAGATCAGCGTCCCCTTGTTGACCTTCGCGACATGCGAATAGCCGACCGGCGGCGGCAGCGTCGCCGGGCTGAAGAATTCCTTGCTCATGCGCTTTCCTCCCTTGCTTTGCGCCAGTCTAGCGCTGCGGAGCTGCCGCCGCCACCGTCTCCCCGGGATCACCCAGCACGGCTTCGATCAGCGCCGTGTCGGAATATTCCTTCACCTCGGTGATCCGGCCCTCCGACAGCCGAAACACGAAGCAATATTCGTTGTTGTACGGCTTTCCTTCCCGGGTGAGGTTGTCGCCGCGGGCCTCGACGATGACGTAATCGCCGTCGGCGAGGAAGCGATGCGCCACCGTGCGCGACCGCGCCACCAGTTTTGCGCGCAGCGGCCCCAGCAGATCGCGCAGCACGGCCTCCTTGCCGTCGAAGCTGCCCGACCATTTGTTGCTGCCGATGTTGATCCAGCGACAATCGTCCGCCATGCGGTCGGTAAACAGCGTGCCGTCGCGGTTGGCGAGCCCGGCAAAAATCTCCTGCATCAGTTTCCTGTTGTCGATGGCGCTCATGCGGCCCCCCTCAGGCGTCTTGCGCGACGGCGGGAACCCGGGACGCCGGAAACGACCCGAGCACACGCTCGACCAGCGTGGAGTCGCAATATTCCTTGATCTGCCTGATCCTGCCGTTCTCGATCCGGTACACCATGCAATATTGCTGGTCGTAGCGCAGGCCCGTCCTGGTGACGTTGTCGCCGCGCGCCTCGACAACGACATGGTCATCCTCGGCGATGAAGTTGAACGCGACGGTCCGCGGCCGCACCGCGAACAGCGAGCGGAAATGCCCCATCAGGCCTTCCAGGATCGCCTCGCGTCCCCGGAATTCGTGCGACCAGGAATACTGGCCGGTGACAATCCAGCTGGCATCGTCGGCGAGATGGTCGACGAATGTGGTCCCGCTGCGGTTGGCGGAATCCGCATATACCTGTTGCACCAGTTTCTTGTTGGCTGCGGCGGTCATGATGGCTTCTCCGTGGATCGACTTCCGCCCGATCATGGCGCGCCGCGCGACATTCTTCCAATCGATAGTGAATATGATATATATTCACTTGATGAATTTGAATTCGCTTGACCTCAACCTGCTGGTCGCGCTCGAGGCGCTGCTGAGGGAAGCCAGTGTCAGCCGCGCCGCGATGCGGATCGGGCTGTCGCAGCCGGCCACCAGCCATGCGTTGCAGCGGCTGCGCGACCTGATCGGCGATCCCCTGCTGGTACGGTCAGGCGCGCGCATGGAGCTGACGCCGCGGGCGCAGGCCCTGCGCGGACCGCTGGCGCAGGCCCTCGACCAGATCCGCGGGCTGTTTGTTTCAGACGATTTCGACGCCGCCAGCAGCGAGCGGCATTTCCGGCTGATGATGCCGGATCTCGCGGTCGAACTCCTGATGCCGCCGCTGATGGCGAAGGTCACCAGGGCGGCGCCGAACGTAAAAATCGACGTGGTGCCGTGGCGCGGACCAGCGATCTTCAGCCCCGAATTCGCCCGCACCATCGACCTCGTGATCTCGATCGGCGACGCGTTCAAGGGCTTTCACCGCCAGCGCCTTTACACCGACAGCGACGCGCTCGCGGTGCGGCGCGGCCATCCCGCCGGCACCAGACTGGAGCGGCGCGATGCGTTCCTGGCGGCACGTCATGTCGCCGTCGTGATCCGCGGCCAGAGCGAGGATCTGATCGACGGCTGGCTGCGGGCCAAGGGGATCGAACGCCGGGTCGCGCTGGTCGTATCCGGCTATATCGAGGCGCTGCATGTCACCGCGCGCACCGACCTCGTCGCCTTCGTGCCGCGCCGGCTGATCGGCGCGCTGTCGAAGCAATTGTCGCTGCTGACGATCACCCCGCCGCTCGATCCCGGAATTGACGAACAGTTCCTGTTCTATCCGACGCGCGCGCAGATGGATCCCGGATCGATCTGGCTGCGCACCATCCTGCTCGGAATTGGGCGGGAAATGGAACGGAAGAAGCGGCGGACGTCGGCGTGATGCGAACAGCTCCGCGCTCGAACGAGCGCATCGGCAATCGGAACCGAAACCGGCTCCCGCGTTTGTCCTTTTGCCACAATGGACGCGCGCGCGGACAGGACATCGTGCGGCATTCGCAGCCACAGCAAGGGGAACGCCGTCTTGACGAAAGTGCTCGATGTCTTGATCCGGAAGTTGCGGGAGCACTCGCGCCTCGGCCGGGACGATTTGATGGAGCTTCATGGATTGAGCCATAAGATGAGGCAGCTGCGGTCCGGCGAGGATCTGATCAGGCAGGGTGACCTCCCTGGCGTCTCCGCGCTCGTGGTGTCGGGGATGGTCGGTCGCTACCATTTGCTGCCGAACGGGAAACGGCAATACCTCTCGTTTCACATGGCGGGCGACATGCCGGATTCGCAGGCCCTTTTCATCGAAAGGATGGATCATGCCGTTTGCGCCATCGGACCCGCGTCCATCGCCTTGCTGCCGCACAGGGAACTGATCCGGGCCTTCCATCGGCGGCCACCATTGTCATTCGCCATCTGGCGCGAAACGCTCATCGATGCCGCGATTTTTCGGGAAGCCATCACCAACAACAGCGCGAGAACCATGCCGGCGCGCATGGCTCATCTGTTCTGCGAGCTGTTGTACCGTGCGCGGGCGTCGGGCCTTGCCACCGGGAATTCCTGCCAGGTACCCATCGGACTCAATCAACTCGGCGAAACGCTCGGGATGTCGATTGCCACGGTCAATCGCACGCTGCAGGAGCTTCGCGCCGCCTACGCGGTGGAGCTCCGGGGCGGCGAACTCATTGTCGGAAACTGGCGCAAGCTGGCTGAACTCGGTCAATTCGATCCCGGCTATCTTCACCTCAAGAAGCCGCCGATGTGAGGACCTGAGACATCGCCGGGCACCAGGTTCGAAACAAGCGCAGCATCACAAATTATTCAACCCTATCAAATGATACGTTCTGGCATGATGGGCCGGGTAAACTCCCCTGCAACATGGGAGAACCTGGATGGACCCGAACCGCTGCCCGAAATGCAAGAAACGCTTGATGGCGATGACCGACAGGACCGGCCGGACGTCACTCGTTTGTCTCAAGTGCGATCCGGTCGATCCGATGCAGACCGACGCCATCAAATGGGCCCGGAGCAGCCTGGCAGTACCCGTCAAGCCCCGGGCGTGAGGGACGCGGCGCCCTCCGAGGTCATCTTTTTTCGTCCGCCAGCACTTTCTGCACCGCCGGTCGTTCCGACATCCGCTTGCGGTGATCCGCCACCTTCGGCAGTCCGGCGGGATCGACGCTGTCGCCTTCGAGCCACTGCGCCAGCGTAAACAAATAGGCATCGCAGATCGTATACTGCTCGCCCATCACCCACGGCCCCTTCAGCATGTCACGCTCGATCAATGCGAAACTGGCGCCAACGCTCTCCGGCACCTTGCGCTTCATGTCGGCGAAGGAGGATTCCTCGGTGGCCCAGCGGTAGCCGCGCATCCGGTGGGCATGGTTGATGTGCACGGTCGAACACAGATAGCTGTTGAACGACTGCGCCTGCGCAAAGGCGAAGGCGTCGTCCGGCGCCAGCTTCGCCCCGGGAAAGCTCTGCGCGATGAAGGCCAGCATCGCCGGGGTTTCGGTCAAAACGCCGCGATCGGTCACCAGCGCCGGCACCCGGCCCTTCGGATTGACCGCCAGATATTCCGCGCTGTTCTGCTGGTTGGATTTGAAATCGATCCGCTCCGTGGTGTAGGTGGCGCCGGCCTCCTCGAGGGCGATATGCGAGGCGAGCGCGCAGGTGCCGGGGGCGTAATAGAGCTTGAACATGTCGATCCTCATGTGAAGGCCCGACGTTAGCCGCAGGCCGCGCGATGGTCCACCCCGGATGGCGACAGCGCTTCGCAGTTGCCCCCTTCCGCCTGCCATGTCATGACGCCCCGGTAAAAGGGGCGTATCATGACCGTACTTATCGCCGGCGGCGGCATCGGTGGGCTGACGCTGGCGCTCAGCCTGCACCAGATCGGCATTGCCGCCAAAGTGTTCGAGAGCGTGCCGGTGCTGAAACCGCTCGGCGTCGGCATCAACGTGCTGCCGCACGCGGTGCGCGAACTGATCGAGCTCGGCCTGCTCGACCGGCTCGATGCGGCAGCGGTCCGCACCAGCGAGCTGGCGTTTTTCTCCAAGCACGGCAAGCCGATCTGGAGCGAACCGCGCGGCATCGAGGCCGGCTACAAATGGCCGCAATTCTCGATCCATCGCGGCGCGCTGCAGCAGATCCTGCTCGACGCCGCGATCGAACGGCTGGGTGCGCAGAACATACTCACCAGCCACCACCTTGCGGGCTGGACCGAGACCCAGAACGGGGTCCGCGCCGATTTCATCGACAAGGCCACCGGCCGCCCCGCGGGCAGTCACGACGGCGCGATCCTGATCGCGGCCGACGGCATTCACTCCGCGGTCCGCGAAAAACTCTATCCGCAGGAAGGCCCGCCGATCTGGAACGGGCGCATTCTCTGGCGCGGCATCACCGCGTCGGAGGCGTTCCTGTCCGGCCGCAGCATGATCATGGCCGGCCACGAAATCCTGAAATTCGTCTGCTATCCGATCTCGAAGCAGCCCGACGCCAGCGGCAAGCACCAGATCAACTGGGTCGCCGAGCGGCATATGCCGCCGACCTATCAATGGCGGCGGGAGGATTACAACCGCAGCGCCAGGCTGGAAGAGTTTCTGCCGTGGTTCGAGAACTGGAAATTCGACTGGCTCGACGTCCCCGGGCTGATCCGCAATTGTCCGCACGCCTACGAGTACCCGCTGGTCGACCGCGATCCGATCCCGCAATGGACCTTCGGCCTCACCACCCTGATGGGCGATGCCGCGCATCCGATGTATCCGATCGGCTCCAACGGCGCCTCGCAGGCGATCCTCGACGCCCGCGTCCTCACCCGCGAGATCCTGGCGCATGGCCCGACCCATGCCGCGCTCATCGCCTATGAGGCCGAGCGCCGGCCCGCGACCACCGATCTCGTCCTGCTCAACCGGCGCAACGGCCCGGAACAGGTGATGCAGATGGTCGAGGAACGCGCGCCCGACGGCTACGACGTCGTGACCGACGTTTTGTCGCTGCAGGAGCTGGAAGACATCGCCGCCAACTACAAGCGGGTCGCCGGCTTCCAGGTCGAGGGCCTCAACGCCAAGCCGCCGATCGTGCAGATGCCGGCAACAGCGGCGCAGGCCGGCTAGGCGCCGGCGGCAGCCACTATGTGTCGCCCGCGTCGACCGACCGAACTCCGAGAGTGTCCTTCATGACCAGCCTTCCCGATCCCCGCCCGCGCGGAAAATTGCCCGCCCGCTATGCGGCTATCGTGCTGCCGCTTATCCTGTCGCTGCTGATGACGTTCGTCATTTCAGGGGTTTCGACGCTGATGAGCCTCGGACCGACGCCCGCTTTCGTCTCGACCTGGCCGGCGGCCTGGGCCCTGTCGTGGGTTGTCGCGTTTCCGACACTGATCGTGCTGCTGCCGCTGGTGCGGCGCATTGTGGCGCGCGTCGTCGAATCGCCGCCTCACAAGTAGTCTATCCACCCAGTCCGTGCGCGATCACCTTGCGCATGACGCTGGGCAGCGCTTCGTCGTCCAGCGTCGCGACCGGCACCCAGCGCATGCCCTCGGGCGCGCGCGCGCGTGCCGGCACCTTGGCGGTGTAGACCGCCAGTTCCAGCGGGAAATGCGTGAACACGTGGGTGACGGTTCCGGCCTTGCGATGCCAGCGCGCGACGCCTTTCAGCACGGGCGCCTGCTGCAGCGCCGCCATGTCATCCTGCGCGGCGAGCCAGTCCGAACCCGGCACTTCGGTCATGCCGCCGAGCAGGCCTTTTTCGGGCCGGCTGCGCACCAGCAGTTGATCGCCGCGGGTGACAACGAAGGCCGCGCCCCGGCGCAGCGCGCCTGATTTCTTCGGCGCCTTGCGCGGATAGCTCTCCTGATCGCCGCGGGCCCGCGCCGCGCAATCGTCATTGAGCGGACACAGCGCGCAGGCCGGCTTCTTCGGCGTGCAGATCGATGACCCCAGATCCATCAGCGCCTGCGCGCTATCGCCGGCGCGAGACTTCTCGCCGCCGGCGCGGGACTCGCCGAGCAGCGTCGCCGCCAGTTGCCGGATCAGCGGCTTGGCCTGCGGCAGCGTCTGTTCCACCGCGAAAAGCCGCGACACCACGCGCTCGATATTGCCGTCGACCGGCATGGTGCGGCGGCCGAACGCAATCGCCGCAATCGCCGCGGCGGTATAGGGCCCGACCCCCGGCAGCGATCGCAGACCTTCCTCGGTATCGGGAAACGCGCCGCCATGGTCGCGCAGCACCGCCACCGCGCAGGCGTGCAGATTGCGGGCGCGCGAATAATAGCCGAGCCCGGCCCACATCCGCAGCACGTCGTCGAGCGAGGCGCGGCCGAGCGCATCGACCCCGGGCCAGCGCGCCAGAAACTTCTCGAAATACGGCCCGACGGTTTTGACGCCGGTCTGCTGCAGCATGATTTCCGAGAGCCACACCCGGTACGGATCGGCCCGCTCTCCCGCCGGCGGCCGCCACGGCAGCCTGCGGCGATGGCGGTCGTACCAGGCGAGCAGCAGCCCCGGGCGGGCGGTGCCGTCCGAGGCGACGGGCAGCTTCTTCTTGATGGTTGCTGACGATGCGGACACACCCGTATTTTAGGATCAGAATCGAGTCATGACCAGCAAGCTTCGTGTTGCCAGCTATAACGCGTAACGTTATAATGCACCATGATTCAGGGCTTCATCGATTCCGAGGCGGAGTTGATCTGGTCGGGGCGTCGGAGCCGAAGATTACCGGCAGAAGTCCAGAACGTTGCTTTAAGAAGACTACGTCTTATGAATCAGGCCCGGATGCTCGGCGATCTTCGTGTGCCGCCCGGGAATCGCCTTGAGGCTCTGAGTTCGGATCGGCAAGGACAACACTCGATCCGGATCAACGATCAATGGCGCATTTGTTTTGTGTGGGATGAGGGAGGACCGTCACGTGTCGAAATCGTCGACTACCACGACTAGAAGCGGGCTTCTTGCCAATCCCCATCCCGGCGAAATCCTGCTGGAGGAGTTCCTCAAGCCGATGGGCCTCAGCCAGAATGCGCTGGCGCGCGCGGTTCATGTCGCACCGCGCCGCATCAACGAGATCGTGCTTGGCAAGCGGGATGTCACCGCCGACACCGATCTGCGGCTCGCCCGCTATTTCTGCCTGTCGGAAGGCTTCTTTCTCGGGCTGCAGATGGATTATGATCTGATGCAGCGGCGGCGCGAGATCGACCGCGATCTCAAGACGATCCGACCGCGCGCCGCGTGAGGAACGACACGGCCAAGGAAACAGATGGCACGCTTCTCACGACCCGGGCCGATCAGCGCCAAGCCGTTGTCCGTCCTGCTCAGCGACGTTTTTTCCGACGCCTATGCCAGGCAGGGGTTCGCCGCGCGCGAACTGGTGACGCGCTGGGGAGAAATCGCCGGCCCCGAAGTCGCCGCCCACTCCCAACCCCTCAAGATCCAGTGGCCGCGGCCGGTGGAGGGACAGCCGCAGGAGCCGGCCACCCTGGTGCTGCGGGTGGAGGGCCCGATGGCGCTGGAGATCCAGCACGCCTCCGACGTGATCCTGCAGCGGGTCAACCGGTTCTTCGGCTGGAACGCGGTCGGCCGGCTGGCGCTGCGGCAGGCGCCGCTGGTGCGGCGGGACCGGCCGGCGGCTTCCCGCGCCCCGGACCCCGGGGAGGTGGCGAAGGTTGCCGAAACCCTCGATGCGGTCGAGGACGAGGAATTGCGGGCGGCGCTGGCGCGGCTCGGCGCGTCGATCAAGCGAAATTGAGGCTGCCCCGGGGTCGCCGGGGCGGCCTGCCATTGCCACAATTATGGTTTCAAGCTAGCGAACAGTTTCCAGCGAGAGTTTCTTGTGTCTTCGGGCGTGAACGCGCCAATCCGGGAGCAACCCCTTGATCATCACGCGCCGCGCCTTCACCACCGCCCTGTCGCTGACCGGGCTCAGCCTGCTCGCCGGGTTTTCTCCGTTGCGCCTGATCGAGGGCGCGATGGCGCAGAGCGCGTCCGACGTCGCCAAGCCGGGATCGCTGCCCGACATGGCGCTCGGTCCCGCCACCGCCCCGGTGACGATCACCGAATACGCGTCGCTGACGTGCGGGCATTGCGCGAACTTCAACGAAACCGTGTTTCCGAAGATCAAGTCGGAATACATCGACAGCGGCAAGATCCGCTGGGTGTTCCGCGAATTCCCGCTCGACATCAAGGCCGCGGCGGGCTCGATGCTGGCACGCTGCATCGCCAAGGAAGATACAGGCAAGTATTTCGCCGTTATCGACATGCTGTTCAAGCAGCAGACCGACTGGGTGTCCAAGAACACCACCGAGACGCTGATGCGGATCGGCAAGCAGGCCGGCCTGAGCCAGCAGGCGGTCGAGGACTGCCTGAAGGATCAGGCGCTGCTCGACAAAATCGCCGCCGACCAGAAGTTCGCCAGCGAGGTGCTGAAGGTGAGTTCGACACCGACCTTCTTCATCAACGGCGAGATGGTCAAGGGCTCCACCTCGTTCGAGGAGTTCGACAAGCGGATCAAGGCGCTGCTGAAGAGCTGATTCGAGTTTCTCGGCTCGCCGCCCCGGCGACCGCCGGGGGCCCATGTCGCGTGATCTGTTGTGCGATGTGGCGATGGGCCTTTTTTCCTGCTGACGCGCGGGATTGTGGGTCCCGGCGATCGCCGGGAAAACACTGGGTCAGGCTTCAACGCTTTCGACAAATCCCCCGCAAATCCCTTGGGAAAAGCCCGGGGCGGCGGTTGCCCTCCGGCCCCGGCCTCGCCATTGTCGCGGTGCATAAGGGTTGCCCCGCGCGACTCGGCCACACACCGACATTGCCTTCTATGGTACTGTCCCGGCAGGGAGATTCGCGCCCGGCCAACAGAGAATCGCGTCCATGAAGCTGACCCGTCTCCGCCTGCACGGTTTCAAGTCGTTCGTCGAACCCACCGACTTCATGATCGAGCCGGGCTTGACCGGCGTGGTCGGACCGAACGGATGCGGCAAGTCGAACCTGGTCGAGGCGTTGCGCTGGGCGATGGGCGAAACTTCGCACAAATCGCTGCGCGCCGCCGACATGGACGCGGTGATCTTCGCGGGCTCCGGCAACCGTCCGTCGCGCAACCATGCCGAAGTGGTGATGACGATCGACAATTCCGACCGCTCGGCGCCGGCGGCGGTGAACGACCGCGAAATCCTGGAAATCTCGCGCCGCATCGAGCGCGAGGCCGGCTCGGTCTACCGCATCAACGGCCGCGACGTGCGTGCGCGCGACGTCCAGATCCTGTTTGCCGACGCCGCCACCGGCGCGCGTTCGCCGGCGCTGGTCCATCAGGGCAAGATCGGCGAGATCATTCAGGCCAAGCCGGAACAGCGCCGCCGCGTGCTGGAAGACGCCGCCGGCGTCGCCGGGCTGCACGCCCGCCGCCACGAGGCCGAACTGCGGCTTCGCGCGGCCGAGACCAACCTCACCCGCGTCGAGGATGTGGTCGGGCAACTGGCCGGACAGATCGACGGATTGAAGAAGCAGGCGCGCCAGGCCATTCGCTACCGCGAGGTCGCGGCCAAGGTGCGCAAGGCCGAGGCCATGCTGTTCCATCTGCGCTGGCTGGAAGCCAATGCCGACGTCGCGGAAACCGCCCACACCCACGACCTCACCGTTCGCGAAATGGCCGAGCGCACCCGCGAGCAGGCCGAGGCCGCCCGCATCCAGGCGATCCGCGCCTCCGAACTGCCGGCCCTGCGCGAGGCGGAAGCCCGCGCCGCCGCCGGGCTGCAGCGGCTCACCAATGCGCGCGAAACGCTCGACCGCGAGGAAGAGCGCGCCAAGGAGCGCGTCTCCGAACTCGACCGCCGGCTGACGCAGTTTTCCGCCGATATCGCCCGCGAGCAGCAGCAGAGTTCGGACGCCGAGGTGGCGCTGCAGCGGCTTGAGACCGAAGACACCGAACTGAAGGAAGAGATCAAGTCGCGCGTCGAAAAGCGGAGCGGCGTCGATGAACGCGTCTCCGAGGCCGAGGCAACGCTGGCATCGGCCGAACGGCTGTTCGCCGAACTGACCACGGTGCTCGCCGACCTCACCGCCAAGCGCAACCAGCTCGAAGGCAATGTGCGGACCCATCGCGACCGGCTGGCGCGGCTCGATCAGGAGATCGCCAACGTCGCCAGCGAGGAGCAGAAGCTGGCGCAGGAAACCAGCGGATTCGGCGATCTCGCCGAACTCGCCGGGATCATGGAGACAGCGCAGCATAGTCTGGCGGAATCCGAAGCCATGGCGCAGGCCAGCGAGGCCGGCCATGTCGAGGCCCGCGCCAGGCTGGAAGCCGCCCGCGCGCCGCTCAACGAGGCCGACAAGCGGGTGCAGCGGCTCGAGACCGAAGCACGCACGATCTCGAAACTGGTCAACAGCGAAACCAAGAACCTGTGGCCCCCGATCATCGACGGCGTCACCGTCGCCAAGGGCTACGAGAAGGCGATCGGGGCCGCGCTCGGCGATGATCTCGACGCGCCGGTCGACCCGTCGGCGCCGATGCGCTGGACCAATTCCGGCGTCACCGAGGGCGATCCCGCGCTGCCCGAGGGCGTCGAGCCGCTCGCCGCCCATGTCGACGCGCCGCCCGAGCTGGCGCGCCGCCTCGCCCAGATCGGCGTCGTCTCGAAAGAGCGCGGCGCGGAGCTGGTGTCGCAGCTGAAAACCGGCCAGCGGCTGGTGTCGCCGGAGGGCGACGTCTGGCGCTGGGACGGTTTCGTCGCGGCAGCCCATGCGCCGACCGGCGCGGCGCGGCGGCTCGCCGAGCGCGCCCGGCTGGTCGATATCGAGAACGAACTCGAACAGGCCCGCATCGATGCCTCCGCCCGGCGCCAGGCGCTGGAAACCGCCGAGGCCGCGCTGAAGGCCGCCTCCTCCGCCGAGGGCTCCGCCCGCGAAGCCTGGCGGGCCGCCCAGCGCGAGGCCGATGCCGCGCGCGAGCGCCATGCCGCGACCGAGCGCGAAATCAACCGCCATGCCGCGCGAAAATCGGCCCTGACCGAAGCGCATACCCGTCTCAACGCCGACCGCGCCGAGGCCGAAAGCGCGCATGAAAGTGCCGCCGCCGCGCTCGACGAATTGCCGCCCAGTCTCGACACCGAGACGAGGCTTGCCGCCGTTCGATCCGACATCGAGGGCCATCGCCGTTTCGCAGCTCAAGTGCGGGCCGAAGCCCAGGCGCTGGCGCGCGAGGCGGAGCTGGCCGACCGCCGGCTGCAGGCCATCATCGCCGAACGCAACCAGTGGCAGGAGCGCAAGGCCGGTGCGGCCTCGCACATCTCCACCATCGAGGCCCGCATCACCGAGGTCACCGCCGAGCGCGCCGAACTCGACAATGCCCCGGCGCTGTTTGCGGAAAAGCGCCGCGCCATCATCGGCGAAATCGAAGCGGCCGAATCCGCCCGCCAGGTCGCCGCCGACGCGCTTGCCACGGCCGAGAATTTGATGGCGGAAACCGATCGCGCGGCGAAGATTTCGCTCGAGGCGCTATCGAGCGCGCGCGAGGCCACCGCCCGTGCCGAGGAGCGCATGGAAGGCGCGCGCCGCCGGCTCGCCGACATCGAGCGCGAAATCCACGACATGCTGGAGGTCGAACCGCACGCAGCGGCCGGTCTCGCCGAGATCGAGCCGGGCGCCGAGCTGCCGCCGCTCGCCGAAATCGAGGAGAGCCTCGAAAAGCTGCGCCGCGACCGCGAGCGGCTGGGGGCGGTCAATCTGCGCGCCGAGGAGGAACTGCACGAGGTCGAGGCCCAGCATACCGCGCTCACCACCGAACGCGACGACCTCGTCGAAGCCATCAAGCGGCTGCGCCAGGGCATCCAGAGCCTCAACCGCGAGGCGCGCGAGCGGCTGTTGACCTCGTTCGAAATCGTCAACGGCCATTTCAAGCGGCTGTTCACCGAACTGTTCGGCGGCGGCGAAGCCGCGCTGCATCTGATCGAGAGCGACGACCCGCTGGAAGCCGGTCTCGAAATCATCGCCAAACCGCCCGGCAAGAAGCCGCAGACGCTGTCGCTATTGTCCGGCGGCGAGCAGGCACTGACCGCGCTGGCGCTGATCTTCGCGGTGTTCCTCACCAACCCCTCGCCGATCTGCGTGCTGGACGAAGTCGACGCGCCGCTCGACGACCACAATGTGGAGCGGTTCTGCAACCTGCTGAACGAGATGACGTCCTCGACCGACACGCGCTTCATCATCATCACCCACAACCCGATCACGATGGCGCGGATGAACCGGTTGTACGGCGTCACCATGGCCGAGCGCGGCGTGTCGCAACTGGTGTCGGTGGCACTCGACGAAGCCGTGAAGATCCTAGATCAGCACGTGGCGTGAGGCCCCTTCCCTTCTCCCCTTGTGGGAGAAGGTGCCTTTGCAAAGCGAAGGCGGATGAGGGGTCTCTATCCGCGGAGAAAGACCCCTCACCCGTCTCGAATGCGCTGCGCGCATTCGATCCACCCACTCCCACAAGGGGAGAGGGGAAGAAAACCAGATGATCCCTCCCGACCTTCCCTCCGAACTGAAGTCCGCGCTCGACGCCAGGCTGCACGGGCTATCGCGCAGCGACGCCGCCGAACGCTCGGCCAACATCTCGAAAACCTATCGCGATGGTGGCGGCTCCGACGCGATCCGCTCAGAGGCCGACGCGCTCGCTTATGCGCTGGCGCGGATGCCGGCGACCTATGCCGCGGTCACGGCCGGCCTGAACGCGCTGGCCGAAATCACGCCGGACTTCGCGCCTGAAAGCCTGCTCGATGTCGGGGCCGGACCGGGCACCGCGAGCTGGGCGGCGGCGGAGGCGTTTTCCTCGTTGACGGGATTTACGCTGCTCGACGCCAACGGCGCGCTGCGCGCGCTGGCGCTGGAGTTGGGCGGCGCCAGCACGCGCCTGCGCGGCATGGACTACCGGCGGGGCGAGGCCCGCGCCGAGCTTGCCCGGGCTGACGCCGCCGACCTCGTGGTGGCGAGCTACATGATCGGCGAGATCGGCGACGCTGAAAGGATGGCGCTCGCCGACCTGATGTGGGCCAGGACCCGCGATACGCTGCTGGTGGTCGAACCCGGCACACCGGCGGGCTATGCGCGGATCATCGCGCTGCGGGCGCAGTTGATCGCGGCGGGCGCGCATGTCGCGGCGCCCTGTCCGCATGACGGCCCCTGTCCGCTCGATGCGCCCGACTGGTGTCACTTCAGCCAGCGGCTGCCGCGCTCGCAGGCGCACCGGCAGCTCAAATCCGCCGAACTGGCCTATGAGGACGAACGATTCGCCTATGTCGCGCTGACGCGCGCCCCGGCCGCGCGGCGCCCCGCCCGCGTGCTGGCGCAGCCTGTCGTCAGCAAGGTCGAGGTGACGGCCAAGCTCTGCACGCCGCAGGGGCTCGCCGTCACGAAGGTGTCGCGCCGCGCCAAGGCTGATTTCGCCCGCGCCCGGCGCTGGCGGTGGGGCGATGCGGCGATGAAGGAAAGCTAGCGCGATCAAGAGGATGCTATCTGTGCATGGGGTTGTTTTCGGGATTCGACTCCGACCGCCCCTCTTGAACTTATCGCGCTCCGGCTTCGACCAACCGGAGCCTCACCTCGCGGCGGGCTGCCGCGCGGGCCGGATTTGGTCTAGCGTGCCCGCCTTCGTCGTCTCACCAGGAGTTTTTTTGCCATGTCGACCGGCTGGATCGTTCTCGGCGTCATCGTCGCTCTCGTGTTTTTCGCGTTCGCCATGTACAACCGCCTGGTCGCGCTCAGCCAGCGCGTCGGCCAGGCCTTTGCCGACATCGACGTGCAGCTCAAGCAGCGCCACGACCTGGTTCCGAACCTGGTCGAGACCGTGAAGGGCTATGCCAGCCACGAGCGCGGCACGCTCGACGACGTCATCAAGGCCCGCAACTCCGCGATGTCGGCGCAGGGACCGGGACAGGTCGCGGCCGCCGAAAACGTGCTGAGCGGCGCGCTGGGCAGGCTGATCGCGCTGTCGGAGGCCTATCCCGACCTCAAGGCCAACGCCAACTTCCAGCAGCTGTCGAGCGAATTGTCCGATCTCGAGAACAAGATCGCGGCCGCCCGCCGCTTCTTCAACAACGCGGTCCAGGAATACAACACCGGCATCCAGCAGATGCCCGCGGCCCTGTTCGCCGGCACGTTCGGTTTCACCGCCAGGGAATTCTTCGATCTCGGCGCCTCCAGGACGCAGGTCGAAGCGGTGCCGACGGTCAAGTTCTGAGGCACGTCGCCCGTCATTCCGGGGCGATGCGAAGCATCGAACCCGGAATCCCGGGATTCCCTGTTCACGCCGTTGGCGTGCCCCGGAATGACAGCCACTAGCGGAAACAAGCACCATGGCCGCCTACGGTCTTTATACGCACATCGCATCGAACAAGCTTCGTTCGATGCTGCTGCTTGCCGGGCTGTTCCTGCTGATCTACGTGCTGGTCTATGCCGGCGCGCTGCTGGCGGAAGTCGTTTTAAACAGCAACCGGTCGGTCAATGACTATCTTGTGCTGGCGGCGCGCGACCTGATGACAGCGTTCCCCTATGCCACGGGCGCCGCGGCGCTGTGGATCGTGATCGCCTATTTCTTCCACCAGAACATGATCGATGCCGTCACCGGCGGCGAGGCCGTGACGCGGAAACAGCAGCCGCACCTCTACAACCTGCTGGAAAACCTCTGCGTCTCCCGGGGCATCCCGATGCCGAAGCTTAAGATCATGGACAGCGACGCGCGCAACGCCTTCGCCAGCGGGCTCAACCAGCGGCAATACGCCGTCACCGTCACGACGGGCCTGTTGCAGGCGCTGGATGATCAGGAGCTTGAAGCAGTGCTCGGCCACGAGCTCACCCACATCCGCAATGGCGACGTGCAGTTGATGGTGACTGCGGTAATCATCGCCGGCGTAGTCGGCTTCTTCGGTGAACTGTTCTTCCGCATGTTCACTCATCTGAGCTGGAATTCTGCCGGCAGATCATCGTCGTCGAGGTCGTCTTCCTCGTCGGACAGCAACAGCAAGGGCGGCGGCGGCGCCATCGTCGTCGTCATCATCGCGGTGGTGCTGATCCTGCTGGCCTGGCTGCTGTCGCAAGTCGTAAAACTGGCGCTGTCGCGGTCGCGCGAATTTCTTGCCGACGCCGGATCGGTCGAACTGACCAAGAACCCCGACGCCATGATCTCGGCGCTGCGCAAGATCGAGAACCGCGGCGAGCTTCCCGGTGCCACCTCGGCGGTGATGGAAATGTGCGTCGACAACCCGCGCGAGGGATTTTCCGACCTGTTTGCCACCCATCCCTCGGTGGAGTCCCGGGTGCAGGCGCTGGTGAAATATGCCGGCGGCCGCGATCCCGGGCGGCTGCCGCTGCCGTCGGATAGCGAGGCCGGGCCGGACGACGGCCAGTCGGAGCGGCCGGCCTCGACGGACTCGCTTCCGCCGCCGGTCCCCGCCGCGCCGGGGAGCGATGGCCCGGCCCGCGCCGCGCGCGGCCCCTGGGGCCGGCGCAGCTGAACCCGTGGCTGGCCGAATCGACCTCCGCGCGTTAACGACACCGGCAGGATTAAGCTTAACACCGCTCTAATACGTTGAATTCTCCCTTGTTTCTGCCATGTTCGCGCCCAAAGCAGGGGACGGGGACGTTTCGACCGCTTTGCGATCCGGGACGAGGCACGGTCCAGCTCCGATTCCGCCAACAGACGGTTCGGGTTTGCTCTAGGATCATGCCGGCAGCAAGAATGGCGCGTAAGGGAAATTCATGACGACGAAGCCGGTAGTGATCGTGGTGGGCGCGGACAAGGGCGGGGTCGGCAAGACCACGGTGTCGCGGACCCTGCTGGATTATTTCAGCGCCAACAACATCCCCACCCGGGCCTTCGACACCGAGTCGCCGCGCGGCACCCTGATGCGCTTTCACCCCGACATCACCGAGATCGTCGACATGACGACGACCTCGGACCAGATGAAGATCTTCGATACGCTGAATGCGGCAAGCCCCTCCGTCACCGTGATCGACGTCCGCGCCGGACTGTTGTCGCCGGCGCTAGCGTCGCTGCGCGACATCGGCTTTCTCGACGCCGCCAAGTCCGGGCAGATCACCTTTGCCGTGTTCCATATCCTCGGCCCGTCGATCGCCTCGCTGGACGAAATCGCCCAGACCGCCAATTTCATGCAGGGCGCCAAATATTTCCTGGTCAAGAACTTCATCAACGACACCCAGTTCTTCCAGTGGGACCAGGCGACCTACAATTCCTATTTCCACCGCATCAAGGACGCCACCGAACTCACCATCCCCAAGCTCAACGAAATGGCCTATGAGCAGGTCGAGGTCTCCTCGGTGCCGTTCCTGAAATT
Organism: Bradyrhizobium sp.; assembly: GCF_030697065.1. Classification (GTDB taxonomy): domain Bacteria; phylum Pseudomonadota; class Alphaproteobacteria; order Rhizobiales; family Xanthobacteraceae; genus Bradyrhizobium. The sequence continues at coordinate 14,741 of NZ_JAUYQU010000098.1, read as the reverse complement.
CGTCGCCAACAAGGGCGTCAATGACGAACCCGCGAACTATTCGTTCGTGCTGCGCGGCTATGTCCGGCACTGGCTGGCCAATGTCTGGAGCGAGTTCGACCGCATCAAGCTGACCGACCTGGTCGGCTCCGGCAAACCGGTGACGCGCAGCGGCGAAAAATAATTGCGCAAACGGCTGCTATCAGGCTGGATTGAACGCCGAAATCGCCTGATATAGCGCCGATGTACCGCACGCCCGTTTTCATCATCTGCTCGCCCCGCCCGCTGGTCGGCAAGACGCTGATCGCGCGGTTGTTGACCGAATTCCTGCTGCTGAAGCACGGCGCGGTTGCGGCCTTCGACATCAATCTGAAAGAGCCGTCGCTGCTGGAATTCCTGCCCAAGGTGACCGAGACCGCCGACGTCATCGACACCTTCGGCAAAATGCAGCTGATGGACCGCCTGATCGTCAATGACGGGGTCGGCAAGGTGATCGACCTCGGTTTCCATGCCTTCGACGAGTTCTTCAAGATGACCGGGGAAATCGGCTTCATGAAGGAAGCGGCGCGGCGCGGCGTCTCGCCGCTGATCCTGTTCGTCGCCGATACCGACCGCGTCTCGGCGCGCGCCTTTCCCATGCTGCAGCAGCAGATTCCGCCGGCCGCCCTGGTCACCATCGACAACGAGCATATCGTGCGCGGCGAACTGCCGCCGGCCTTTGCCCGCGGCCGGGTGTTGCGCATCGCCGCCCTGCCGGTGTTCCTGAAGACCTATATCGACCGGCTGACCTTCTCGTTCACCGGCTATTTGCGCAACGAGAAGGATTCGTCGACCGAACTGCATCAGTGGATCCGCGAAAACTACTTCAGCTTCCGCGAGTTGGAGCTGAATTTGATGCTGCAGGGGTCGTAGCGGCTTGCCCGCCGGCGAGCCTGCCCGAACCGAAATCTTCCACCAACGACATCCAGCGATCCCAAGCGGGCTCTCCGGGCAGGATCACGTGATTGTCGCTTTCGAGCGAAACGAATCTCGCGCCTGGAATGGCCGTCGCCACCAGCCTGCCCTCTTCGATCGGGACAATCTGATCGCGTCGCGAATGGGTGATCAGCGTCGGCACACGGATCGTGGACAGCACGCCGGTGATATCGATTTCATCCAGCATGGCCTTCGAGCGCAGCACATTGTCGGCTGAAGCGCTCACGCGCTGGAGCAGGGCGAAGGAGCGGATTTGGTCGGGTGCAGCGGAAGGAATGAAAAACGAGGCCAGCGCATTGTTGTAGACCGGGCTGTCATTCCCCCACCCCGTGGCGATCAGGGAGTCGACCAATCCGGATTTCCCGCGTTCCAGATCATTGTTTCTCCGATGGCGCCCCCTGGCGTAGCATCCGTGCAGAAGCAGCCTCGACACCCTGGCGGGGTGACGCGCGGCATAGGCAATCGCAAACGCCGCGCCTTGAGAGAGACCGAGCAGCGAGACTTGCTCCAGAGCGAGCCTGTCGATCACAGTTTCAAGATCCCGAACGGAAGCCTCGAATGAATCGTCGCCGAAGTCCCAATCCGACAGGCCATTGCCGCGCGCATCATAGCGAATAAATCGGAAGTTGCGGGCCAAGCGAGTGAAGGTGGGAGCCCAGGCCGGGCTCACCAGGTCATACTCGACATGGTTCAGCCAGTTGGGCGCCTTGACCAGGACCGGACCTTCGCCCATTGAGGCGACCGCCAGGTGCACCTGGTCCGCGGTGGTGCAAAAGGTGACCTCCTGCCGCGACGCCGGCGCGGCGCTGCCGTCGTGAGCCGTCGCCGCGTCGATGCGGCGGTCCAGGGCGCTGGTCCGAAACTTTGCCTCGAAGGCCGCCAGCGGCCGTTCCCAGTCAGAGCGCAGCAAGCCGGCGACGCGGTCCGCGAGCTTCGCGGTCAGTTGATCGAGGCTGGCGGTGCTGGGCCGCGTCGCGCCGGAAACCCACCGGCTCACCACTGACTTGTCGAGGCCGATTTCACGGGCGAGCCCGGACCGGCTGACCCCCGCGAGGTCAATAATGAGCGCCAGCTTTTGCCTGAAGTCGTCCTGCATCGACCCGCAACCCTTCGAACCGCTTCCCCGATGATGGCTCACCGCTGCGGTCCGGACAATCGCTACCTGCAACCCCGCGTCGAAGGAAACAACTGGTTGCAGGCCCGCGGCCGCCTCATCCTCGCCAGCGTCGCTACCCGGTCGAGATCACGAGCGGGTAAGCGGCGATTGCGTTGGCAAGCACGATTCTATCCGCGTATCCACGGTGGACCATGTACCTGAAAACCGACGACGTCAGCCTGTTTGTGCAATCCTTCGGCGGCGGAAAGCGGACCATCGTGGCTCAAGGAGGCTGGGTGGGTAGCGGCGAGCTCTGGCTGCCGGTCTTCGAGGGCCTCAGCAAATCATGGCGGACGATAACCTACGACCATCGCGGCACCGGCGCCACGATCAGCCGGGCGCCGCGAATTACCTTCGACCTTCTGGTTTCCGATCTCTTCCTCGTGCTGGATCGGCTGGAAGTGGAACGGTGCGTCCTCGCGGGCGAATCCGCCGGTGCCGCCGTCGTGCTCGAAGCGGCATTGAGGCAGCCCGGGCGATTTTCAGGTCTCGTGCTCGTCGACGGGCGGTATACAGGCGATAGGACGCCGCAACGGGACCGGCTGATGCAAGGTTGCCGACTCGATTTTCCGTCGACCATGGCGGCCTTTGTCGATGCGTGCGTACCCGAAGTGGACTGCGAAGCCGAGCGAGAATGGGGAAAGAAGATCGTGATGCGGTCCAGCGCCACCGCCGCGATCGAGTTGATGGAATCCATGGAAGGAATCGACATCGAATCGCGGCTAGGGGAGTTGCAGATACCCGCCCTTGTCATCCACGGCAGCCGCGACGCCATCACGCCTCTGGCCTCGTCGCAGACGCTTGCCGCCGGACTGCCGCATGCGACTCTGGCGATCATCGATGGCGCCGGTCATGTTCCGACCGTAACGCGGCCGGTTTTAGTCGCAGCCGGGATCGAAGAGTTCTTTGGCGCAGGCAGCGCCAAGCTGCCGCAATAGTGAGAGGTAGCAGAAGCACTGCCTGACGATTGTTGGCTCGTTCCCAGAGCAGGGTAACGGCTTAATGCCCCTCGAATGCCATCAGCGTTCGCACCGGCACGTCCATCGCCCGAATCTTCGCAGCTCCGCCCAGATCCGGCAGGTCGATGATGAAGCACGCCGCCACCACATCGGCACCGATCTGGCGCAGCAGCTTGACCGCGCCTTCCGCGGTGCCGCCGGTCGCAATCAAATCGTCGACCACGATCACCCGCTCGCCGGGCTTGATGGCGTCGGCGTGCATTTCCATTTCGTCGAGGCCGTATTCCAGCGAATAGGCGATCCGCACGGTGGTGTGCGGCAGCTTGCCCTTCTTGCGGATCGGCACGAAGCCGGCCGAGACCTGGTGCGCCACCGCGCCGCCGATGATGAAGCCCCGCGCCTCGATGCCGGCGACCTTGTCGATCTTGGAACCGGCCCAGGGATCCACCAGCTGATCGACCGCGCGGCGAAACGCGCGGGGATCGCCGAGCAGCGTTGTGATGTCGCGAAACAGGATGCCCGGCTTGGGGTAATCCGGAATGGTGCGGACGGTGGCTTTCAGATCATGTTCGAACGTCATCGGTGATTCTCTTCTCTCTCTTCGTCATTCCGAGGGCGCGCGCAGCGCGAACCCGGAATCTCGTGCGACCAACCTCTGGATTCCGGGTTCGTGCTTCGCACGCCCCGGAATGACACCTTAGCTACCGCCCAGCCGGAACGCGTTCTCCACGATGCGCAGGCCGACCTCGCCGCCGAGCGACATCAGGGATTCCGGGTGAAACTGCACGCCGCCAACCGGCAAGGTCTTGTGCTCGATCGCCATCGCCACGCCGTCCTCGGTGCTCGCGGTCACGCTGAGCACGTCGGGCATGCTGTCGCGCTCGACATAGAGCGAATGATAGCGGCCGATCACGATTTCATTGGGCAGGTTCTGCATCAGGCGCCCGCCCCGCACCTGAACCCGCGACGGCCGGCCATGCGCGGGCTGGCCGAGCTGTCCGAGCTGGCCGCCAAAATATTCGCCGATCGCCTGCACGCCGAGACAGACGCCGAAGATCGGCAGCTTCCTGTCGAGCGCGGTATCGATCGTCCTCGAAATCGCAAAATCCTCCGGTCGGCCGGGACCCGGCGACAGCACTAGCAGGTCCCAGGAATTCTGCTTCAGCATCTGCTGGGCGTGGACGTGCCGCACCACCGTAACGGTGGCGCCGACCTGCCGGAAATAGTCCGCCAGCATATGCACGAAACTGTCGTCATGGTCGATCAGCAGCACCCGCTTGCCCGAGCCGGTGGCATCCGGCGCGATGCTGGACAGCGGTTTTGCGGGATCGCCGCGCAGTGCCTGGAACAGCGCCGCGGCCTTGACCTGGCATTCGCGATCCTCGGCCGCCGGATCGGAGTCAAACAGGCAGGTGGCGCCGACGCGGACTTCGGCGAGACCGTCTTTCATCCGGATGGTGCGGATGGTCAGTCCCGTATTGATGCTGCCATCGAAATTCACCGCGCCGATCGCGCCGGCATACCAGCGCCGCGACGAGCGTTCATTGTCCTCGACGAATTGCATCGCCCACAATTTCGGCGCGCCTGTCACCGTCACCGCCCAGGCGTGGGTCAGGAACGCATCGAGCGAATCGAACCCCGGCCGCAGAATGCCTTCGACATGATCGACGGTGTGGAACAGTTTTGAATAGGTCTCGATCTGCCGCCGCGCCAGCACCTTGATGGTGCCGGGCACGCAGACCCGCGCCTTGTCGTTGCGGTCGACGTCGGTGCACATGTTGAGTTCGAATTCGTCCTTCTCCGAATTCAGCAGTTGCCGGATCTGCTCGGCGTCGCCGATCGCATCGACGCCGCGCGCGATGGTGCCCGAGATCGGGCAGGTCTCGACCCTGCGGCCGTCGGAGCGCACGAACATCTCGGGCGACGCCGCCACCAGGAATTCGCCCTCGCCGAGGTTCATCAGCGCGCCATAGGGCGACGGATTGATCCGGCACAGCCGCTGGAAAACTTCCGCCGGCGAACGCTCGCAGGGCTCGGCGAACAGCTGCCCCGGCACCGCCTCGACCAGGTCGCCGCGCGCGAAGGCGGCCCGCGCCTTTTCGACGGTGGCCTGATATTCGCCGGCCGCATGATCGGCAAATCCCTGCCGCGGCGTCTGGGCGTAACCGCTCTCGGCGGTTTCGCGCGGCAGGCCCTCGGTGGATTGGCCGTTCCAGGCAAAGTCGTAGCTCAGCACCACGCCGCGTCCGGTGGCGCGGTCATAGGCCAGCAGGCGATCCGGCACGTACAGCACGATGTCGCGCTGGTCGGCCTCCCGCGCCCGCTTCTGCACGAGGTCCTCGATCTGGAACACGAGGTCATAGGCGAAGGCGCCGAACAGGCCGAGCAAGGGATCGTCATTGGCGCCCAGTGCCGCCACGAGATCGCGCACCAGCGACATCACGCTGGCGCGGCGGGTGCGCTGGTCCTCGTCGACCGGGGCCGCGCCGCGCACGATATGGCCGGCAAGACGGGTTGCGGTTCTATCGGTAACGACCACGCAAGGCTCGCGCAGCACATCGCCCAGGAACGCGATCAGCACCTCGCCGCGCGCATTCAGCGCTTCGAGCGAGAAACCGGAGCCAGTGGTCTGCAGCCACAGCGGCGGATCCGAGAAGCCGAGATCAAAACTCTCGTAACGGCCGGGCACCGTTGTGCCCGACGACAGCACCACGCCGCGGCGGCGATCGAGCAGTTCGATCAGGTCATCGAGCCGCTCGGCGTCGCCGGTGAATTGCTCGACGTTCCGCGTCACCGCCAGCCCGCCACGGGTGCGGTATTCGCTGTGGTCCGGCAGGGAGAAGGCTGTCCTGTTCATGTCATCCTCTTACGAAACTTAGCGAGGGAGCGCCATGCAGGACAAACGAAAGGGCCGTCGCACTGCGATGACGGCCTCTGACGATCTGAGAAAATGAAATCGCACCGGCCACCTCTCAGGAGGTGCGCCACCAAAGACGGATTGGGCGGACGACGGTGTTCATGGCAGTTAGACACCATGCCGGAACGGAAACGTCAAGAGAGAGGCTGGCGGGGCACGTCCCCGGGGCCGAGAGCCCGAAAACAGGCCCCGGCGAACACCGACGACGGCGATCAGCTATCCTGCCCGCGATAACAGCCCAGTTCGATTTCCTCGATCACGCCGCGCGCCGTTGGCGTCCAGCCGAGCTGCCGCGCGCGCCTGGCGCGCACCCGGCTGTTCGATGCCATGGTGTTTTCGGCGGTGCCCTCGCCCCACTCGGCGGCCGCCTCCGCCATCGAAATCGCCGCCGGCGGACCTTTAAAGCCCATCATGCGGTTGATGGCCTCGCAAAGCTGGCGCATCGAATGCTCGCCGTTCTCGGCGAAGTAGAACGATCCGGCCGGCGCCTTCTCGATCGCCAGCGCATAGAGCGGCACGAGGTCGTCGATATGAACGTCCGACCAGATGTTCTCGCCGGGTCCGGCATGCGCGGCGTTTCCGCGCTTCCTGGCGAGGCGGATCAGGTAGGGCACCTGCACGCTGTCTGGCTTGACGCCATGGCCAGCCCCGTAGATCAGGCTGGGACAGATGATGACGGGACGACAGCCCTTGTCGCGATACGACAGGATGAACTCGTTGAGGGCGACCCGCGCCGCGCGCGCCGATGATGGCGTGAACGGCGTGTCTTCATCGAACACCGAGTCGCAGCGCTCACCGCGGGCGGGCGTGCCGACGATGCTCGACCCCGAGGTGTGGATGAACGACTTGCCGCTTCCGGCCAGCGCATCGAGCAAGGCGACGACTGCGCCCTTGTGATCAGCGCTGGCGGCATTGACCACGACATCGGCTGCTTTCGCAGCTTGCGAAAGAACGGCTGCGTCATCCAGCGTTCCCAGCACCGGCTCGATGCCACGCGCCCTGACCGCATCGGCCTTGTCCTGTGTGCGAACGAGACCCGTCACCTGATGCCCGGCCGCGACCAGATGGGTCGCCACGGATCCGCCGATATAGCCCGATGCCCCCGTGCAAAAGATCTTCATGTCAGTTCAGATGCTTCTTGAAGAATTCTGTCGCCCGGCCCCAGGCCAGTTCAGCGGCCTCGCGGTCGTGCACCGACTGGCGCTGCTCGTTGACGAAGGCGTGCTCCGCATCGTAGCGGAACAGTTCGAGCGATTTGCCGGCGGCCTTGATCGCTTTCTCGAAACCCTCGACCAACGCCGGCGTGCACCAGTCGTCCTTGTTGGCAAAATGCGCCTGCAGCGGAATTTTGACGTCGGCGGGTTTTGCGGCCGCCTCCGGCGGAATGCCGTAGAACACCACGCCGGCGGCGAGTTCGGGAATTTTGGTGGCGCCGATGATGGTCACCGCGCCGCCGAGGCAGAAGCCGGTCAGGCCGACCTTGGCGCCGTTCCGGGCCAGATATTGCGCGGCGCCGCGCACGGTCTGGGTGGTCGCATCCATGAAATCGAGCGAGTTCATCTGCGCATTGGCGGCGTCGGTGTCGTGATAGGGCACCACCGTGCCCTTGTAGAGATCGGGCGCCAGCGCATCGAAACCGGCCAGCGCGAAGCGGTCGCACAGCCCCTTGATCTGCTCGGAAAGCCCCCACCATTCCTGGATCACCACCACGCCCGGCGCATTGCCGCGCGCGGCATTGGCGAGATAGCCGCCGGCATCCTTGCCGTCCGGACGCTTGAACGTGATGCTGGTACCCATGGGTTCCTCCGGGTTTTTCTTGGTGGCGGATTGGATGCTATTTTGACCGCTGTAGGCGCGGGATGCAATCGCAGTCCGTCATTCCGGAATGGTCCGAGACCAGATCCGGAATCTCGAGTTTCCGGGTTCGATGCTGCGCATCGCCCCGGAATGACGATGCCAACAAAAAAGCCCCCGCAGGGGCTTTTTCGAATTCATCCGACCCGGCGCAGTGCTCAGTGCGCGTCGGCCCAGATCTTCTTCTTGGTGAAGTAGAGCAGGCCCGTGAGCAGGATCAGGAACACAAACACCTGGAGGCCCAATTTCTTGCGCGCTTCCATGTGCGGCTCCGCGGTCCACATCAGGAACGTGGTGACGTCCTTGGAATACTGCGCGACAGTCGCCGGCGACCCGTCGTCGTAGGTGACCTGGCCGTCGGACAGCGGGTTCGGCATCTTGATGGCGTGGCCGGGGAAGTACTTGTTGTAGTAGGAGCCCTCCGGCAGCGCGAACCCGGCGGGCGGCGTTTCCACATAGCCCTGCATCAGCGCGCTGACGTAGTTCGGCCCCTGTTCCTGGAACTGGGTGAAGAGGTCGACGATGAACATCGGAAAGCCGCGCGGGTAGGAACGCGCCTTGTTGATCAGCGACAGGTCGGGCGGGTATGCGCCGCCATTGGCCGCCCGCGCCGCCTGCTCGTTCGGGAACGGCGACGGAAAGTAATCGGCGGGCCGGCCCGGCCGCTCGAACATGTCGCCCGCATCGTTCGGGCCGTCCTTGATCTGGTATTCGGCGGCAAAAGCTGCCGCCTGCGCCGGCGAAAAGCCGGGACCGCCGGCGTCGGCGAGATTGCGGAACGCGACGTAGGACAGGCTGTGGCAGGACGCGCAGACTTCCTTGTACACTTTCAGGCCGCGCTGCAAGGCACCGCGGTCGAACGTGCCGAACGGACCCGCGAACGACCATTTCTGCGATGGCGGAATTTCCTGTCCCTCGGCAGCCCTGGCGTCCTGCACCGATCCTGCGAACAGCGCACCCGCGACGGCGAGCGCGATCACCGAGGACACCATCGGCGTCGACTTGCTCCCGGTCTTGGCCAGCACGTCGTCCGCGATCGAGTTCGGCACAGGCCTCGGCGTTTCGATCCGGCTCAGCACCGGAAGCACGATCAGGAAGTAGGCGAAGTAGCAGAACGTCAGGACGCGGCCTGCGATCACGTAGATGCCTTCGGCGGGCTTGCCGCCGAGCCAGCCCAGCAGCAGGCAGACGACCACGAAGATCCAGAAGAACTGCTTCGCCAGCGGCCGGTACTTCGACGATTTGGTCTTGGCGCTGTCGAGCCAGGGCAGGAAGGCCAAAATCAGGATGGCGCCGAACATCGCGACCACGCCGGCCAGCTTGTCCGGGATCGAGCGCAGGATCGCGTAGAACGGCAGATAATACCATTCCGGCACGATGTGCGCCGGCGTCACGCCGGGATTGGCCGGGATGTAGTTCTCGGCGTCGCCGAGATAGTTCGGCATGTAGAAGATGAACCAGGCGAAGAACAGCAGGAAGCAGGAAACGCCGAACGCATCCTTCATGGTTGCGTAGGGCGTGAACGGCACGGTGTCCTTTTCCGTCTTCGGCTCGACGCCGGCCGGGTTGTTCTGGCCGGCGACGTGCAGCGCCCAGACGTGCAGCACGACCACGCCGGCGATCACGAACGGCAGCAGATAGTGCAGCGAGAAGAAGCGGTTCAGCGTCGGGTTGCCGACCGAATAGCCGCCCCACAACAGGGTGACGATGCTGTCGCCGACATAGGGAATCGCCGAGAACAAATTGGTGATGACGGTATCGCCCCAGAAGCTCATCTGGCCCCACGGCAGCACGTAGCCCATGAAGCCGGTCGCCATCATCAGGAGATAGATGATGACGCCGAGAATCCACAGGATCTCGCGCGGCTCCTTGTACGACCCGTAATAAAGGCCGCGGAACATGTGGATGTAGACCGCGATGAAGAACATCGAGGCCCCGCTGGCGTGCATGTTGCGCAGCAGCCAGCCGTAGTTCACATCGCGCACGATGCTTTCGACCGACTTGAAGGCCATGTCGACATGCGGCGTGTAGTGCATCGCCATGATCACGCCGGTGACGATCTGCAGCGCCAGCATCATCGAAAGGATGGCGCCGAAGGTCCACCAGTAATTCAGGTTGCGCGGCGTCGGATAGGCCACGAACGAGGAATGCATAAGTCCCAAGATCGGGAGGCGCCGTTCAATCCACTTCAATGCGGGATTGGTCGGCTGGTAGTCGGAGGGTCCGCTCATGATGCGATCCTAGGGAAGTAAGACGAAGCGAAGGGCTCAGGTCTCGGAAACATGGTCCGAGGCTCAGCCGATCTGGATTTTGGTATCGGAAACGAATTGATAGGGCGGCACCGGCAGGTTGGTGGGCGCCGGTCCCGACCGGATGCGGCCCGAAGTGTCGTACACCGAACCATGGCAGGGGCAGAAGAAGCCGTCGTACTGCCCCTCATGGGCGATCGGAATGCAACCGAGATGCGTGCAGATGCCGATGACGACCAGCCACTGGTCCTTGCCCGGCTTGACGCGGGCATCGTCGCTCTCCGGATCGGGAAGGCTGGCGACCGTCACGTTGCGGGCATCTTCGATCTGCTTCTTGGTCCGGTGGCTGACGAAGATCGGCTTGCCGCGCCAGAACACCTTGATGTCCTGTCCTTCGGCGATCGGCGTCAGATCGACTTCGATCGGCGCACCGGCCGCGATCGTCGAGGCATCTGGATTCATCTGGAGCACCAGGGGCACCAATGCGGCCGCGGCACCGACCGCTGCGACGGACCCGGTCGCAACAAAAAGGAAATCACGTCGTGTCGGATGATCCGGGGAAGACGCTGTCGTCACGATTCCAAGCCCTTTCTTGTCTGCAGCCGGTGGAACCGCCCCAGGGAACGCCAACACGAACCGGAGGAGGCTGCCGGCGCCCGCGACCCCCGCGGCGGCAGAAAGACCACTTTTCCCTGCCCAATCGGGCGGAACAAGCAGTCCAGAATCGTTCTATTGGCACCCTTGCCGGAAGAGCGCAAGCCCGCTATCGGCTCCCATGCGTGCAATGCACTAATTCCGCGCCAGGCGGCGAATTATTCAGATATTTCATGGAGCCCTCAGGCGGGCGGTCACATCATGCAGGTTGCGCTTTTCCAGCCCGACATCCCCCAGAACACGGGGACCATTCTGCGGCTGTGCGCCTGCCTGGATGTGTCGGCCCATATCATCGAACCCGCCGGCTTCCCGGTGTCCGACCGGCACTTTCGCCGGGCCGGCATGGACTATCTCGACGAGGTAACCATCATGCGCCACGATTCGTGGTCAAAGTTCGAGCAATGGCGTAACGAACGGGGTTATCGCCTGATCCTGTTCACCACCAAGGGCCCGGGCTGCTATCTTGATTACCGCTACGAAGCCGATGACATCCTGCTGTTCGGGCGCGAATCCGCCGGGGTTCCCGACGAGGTGGTCACCGCGGCGGACGCACGGGTGGTGATCCCGATCAAGCCCGGCCTGCGCTCGCTCAATGTCGCGGTCGCGGCGGCGATGGCGCTGGGCGAAGCGCTGCGGCAGACCAGTTCCGCAACCTGAGGAGACGGCGTTGAGTTACGCGGTCAAGGAAATCTTTCTGACCTTGCAGGGCGAAGGCGCGCATGCCGGCCGCGCGGCGGTATTTTGCCGTTTTGCCGGCTGCAATCTCTGGAGCGGCCGCGAACAGGACCGCGCCACCGCGACCTGCCGGTTTTGCGACACCGATTTTGTCGGGACCGACGGCACGCTCGGCGGTCGCTACGCCTCCGCGGACGCGTTGGCCGATACCATTGCCGGCCAATGGGCCGGAGAGTACGGACTTCGCTACGTGGTGTTGACCGGCGGCGAGCCGCTGCTGCAGGTCGATGCCGACTTCATCGACGCGCTGCATGCGCGCGGATTCGAAATCGGCATCGAGACCAACGGCACGATCAAGCCGCCCGACGGGCTGGACTGGATCTGCGTCAGCCCGAAAGCCGGCGCCGATTTGCTGGTCCGGCAAGGCCACGAACTCAAGCTGGTGTTTCCGCAGGCGGACGCCATGCCGGCGGCATTCGCCGGTCTCGCCTTCGAACGATTCTCGCTGCAGCCGATGGATGGCCCTGATATCGCGGCCAATACCGAGCGCGCGGTCGATTACTGCATGCGCCATCCGCAATGGCGACTCAGCCTGCAGACGCACAAGACTCTCGGCATCAGGTAAAGGTTGGACTATCAGAATGTGGGAACTGACAAAATCGTTCCGGTTCGAGGCGGCGCATGCGCTGTCGGGAACGACGCTGGGCGACGCCAGCATGGAAATTCACGGCCACTCGTTCCGCGCCGAGGTCACGATCCGCGGCACGCCCGATCCAGAAACCGGGATGGTGATGGATCTCGGCCTGCTCGACCGCAGCATGGCGGAGGTACAGAAAATCCTCGATCACCGGCTGCTCAACAAGGTCGAGGCGCTGGGGCAGCCGACGCTGGAAAACCTCTCGCGCTTCATCTGGGAGCGGGTTGCGCATGCAGGCACGCTGGCGCGCGTCAGCGTGCACCGCGACAGTTGCAACGAGAGCTGCACTTACTACGGCCCGTCAACTTGAAACGTCATTCCGGGGCGATGCGAAGCATCGAACCTGGAATCTCGAGATTCCGGGTCTGGTCCTTCGGACCATCCCGGAATGACCGAAGAAAAACTCAGGAAATTCGCATGGACCTGTCCGTAATCGAGGATCGCAAGGCGCGGGCGCGGAGCTGGTTCGAGCGGCTGCGCGACGAGATTTGCGCGGCCTTCGAAAGGCTGGAGGACGACGCCCCGGTATCGCTCTCGCCGGGCGGCGCAGGCCGCTTCGTGCGTACGCCATGGGACCGCACCGACCATACCGGCAACCCCGGCGGCGGCGGCGTGATGTCGGTGATGCGCGGGCGGCTGTTCGAGAAGGTCGGCGTGCACTGCTCGACGGTACATGGCGAATTCGCCCCCGAATTCCGCGCGCAGATTCCGGGTGCTGCCGATGATCCCCGGTTCTGGGCCTCGGGCATTTCGCTGATCGCGCATATGCGCAATCCGAACATCCCGGCAGTGCACATGAATACCCGCTTCGTCGTCACCACCAAATCATGGTTCGGCGGCGGCGCGGACCTGACGCCGGTGCTCGTTCGGCGGCGTACCCAGGAAGACCCCGACACCGTGGCATTTCACGCCGCGATGCAATCGGCCTGCGACGCACACAGCGCCGTGGCCGATTACGGCAAGCTGAAGAAATGGTGCGACGAATATTTCTACCTGCCGCATCGCAAGGAAGTGCGCGGCATCGGCGGCATCTTCTACGACTGGCTCGATACCGGCGACTGGGATGCCGACCTCGCCTTTACCCGGGACGTCGGCCGCGCCTTCCTGAAAGTGTATCCCGAGCTGGTGCGGCGCAATTTCGAGACGCCGTGGAGCGCCGGGGACCGCGAGGAGCAGCTGGTCCGGCGCGGACGTTACGTCGAATTCAACCTGCTGTATGATCGCGGCACCATCTTCGGGCTGAAAACCGGCGGCAACGTCGATTCCATCCTGTCGTCGATGCCCCCGGAAGTGAAATGGCCCTAGAGAAAATGACGCCCCTGCCCCGCGCGATGCTGATCGACATGGACGACACCATCCTGTCGGCCTATGGCCGCCCGGAGATCGCCTGGAACAAGGTCGCGGCGGAATTCGCCGAGGAACTGGCGCCGCACTCGCCGCAGCAGGTCGCCGCCGCGGTGCTGGAGTCGGGCCGCAAATTCTGGGCGACGGCGGAAGCCGCCTGGCGGCTGAAACTTGCCGAAGCGAGGCAGATCGTCGTCAAGGACGGATTCGCTACGCTGGCCGCCACCGGCCGGCCCGCTCTGCCGGGGGAGCTTGCCGTCCGGCTCGCCGACCGCCTGACTGCCTATCGCGAGGAAGAGATGTTCATGTTTCCGGGCGCGCATGACGCGATCGACGCCCTGAAGGCGCGGGGCGTCAAGCTCGCGCTGGTGACCAACGGTGCCGCCGAAACCCAGCGCGCCAAGGTCGTGCGTTTCGAGCTGGCGCACCGGTTCGACCACGTCCAGATCGAGGGCGAGCACGGCTTCGGAAAGCCGGAGGAGCGCGCCTACCTGCATGCGATGGAGGCGCTGGGGGTGGCCGCGCCCGACACCTGGATGATCGGCGACAATCTGGAATGGGAAATCGTGGTGCCGCAGCGCCTCGGCATCTATGCGATCTGGATGGACGCGCATGGCGACGGCCTGCCCGCCGACACCGACGTCAAGCCGGACCGGATCATCCGGTCGCTGACGGAATTGCTGCCGGTCGAGCCGGCATGAGTTCTTGCCGCGCCAAAGCCGCCCCGGCGCCCCCAAAACAAAAATATCGAAAACAACCCCATGCAATGATACAGGCTAGCACTGGCATGCGTAATGCCAGCAACTGCATTTGACACGTCGGGCAAATCACCGGCACAAATTCAGGGTGGGGACTTTTGAAGGCGCCCGCGAATTCGCTTCGTCCCCGCACATTTCGGCCCTGAATGAACTTGTACCGGCAGTTCCGGTTGTTCCGTTTCGGCGGGCATGAGCCGAAGGATCCGGCACCGCCCGACGAAGTCGCGGGCCAGTAAAGCGCGGGACACACGTCGGGGATCAGCGGCCCTTCAGCCTACGGATGCCCCGGCCTTCGCCCGGCTGATTCCGAGGGCCAGAATACGATGCAACAGGGCGGGGTAATCGAGCCCGTCATGAAGCGCGGCTGTCGCGAATTCCTGGCTCTTCGCTATTTCGGGATTGGGATTCGCTTCGATGAAATACGGAGTGCCGTCGGCGGTGAGACGAAAGTCGATCCGTGCGTATCCATCGAGCCCCAGGGTGCGGTAGATGCGTTTCGCCGTTCGCTGAATGCGGGCGGATAC
>NZ_JAUYQU010000086.1 GCF_030697065.1 Bradyrhizobium sp. | reverse complement strand
CGCCTTCGCCAACGAGGCCGGTCGTTCATGGCGCAGGCGGCGCTCGAATTCGGCGCGCTTGCGGTTTCCGAGCTGCGCGAATTGCGTCTCCCATTCCTTGCGCGCGGCGCCGCCGCGGCTGCCGGCCGCGCGCCAGGCCTTCAACACGTCGTCCGGCACCGAAAAGGCGTCCAGCGAAATGCCGAGCTTCTGCTTGGCGCCCTTCAGCTCTTCGGCGCCGAGCGCTTCGCCATGGGCCTTGGCGGTGCCGGCCCTGGTCGGCGCGCCATAGCCGATCGTGGTCTTGCAGGCGATCAGCGACGGCTTATTGGATTTCTGCGCGCGGGTGATGGCGTCCGCAATCGCCTTGGGATCGTGGCCGTCGATCAGCTCGGCGGCCCAGCCGGCGGACTTGAAGCGCTTCACCTGGTCGACCGAGTCGGCGATCGAGGTCGGACCGTCGATCGAAATGCCGTTATCGTCGTACAGCACGATTAGCTTGTTGAGCTTCCAGTGGCCCGCCATGGCGATCGCTTCCTGCGAAACGCCCTCCATCAAATCGCCGTCGGAAGCCAGCACATAGGTGTGATGGCTGACGATCTTCTTGCCGAATTCGGCGGCGAGCATCTTCTCGGCCATCGCCATGCCGACCGACGTCGCGATGCCTTGGCCGAGCGGACCTGTGGTGGTTTCGACGCCGCTGGTCTCGAAGTTTTCCGGATGGCCCGGCGTCTTGGAGCCGAGTTGCCGGAAGTTCCTGACCTGATCGAGCGTCATCTCCTTGTTGCCGGTCAAATAGAGCAGCGCATACATCAGCATCGAGCCGTGTCCGGCCGACAGCACGAAGCGGTCGCGGTCCGGCCATTTCGGGTCGGCGGCGTCGAATTTCAGGAACTGCGTGAACAGCACGGTGGCGACGTCGGCGGCGCCCATCGGCAGGCCGGGATGGCCGGATTTGGCCTTCTCGACGGCGTCCATGGCAAGGCCACGAATCGCATTGGCCATACGGGAATGATCGACCTGCGTCATGATGAATCCGCCTGGATGAGATGTTGGGTGGCGATCCGCAGCGAATGCGGATGCCGCGGTTACCGGCCGGAAGGCACGGGAAGTCAGGGGCTGGATAGCATCTCGTTTCCCCGAGTCCAAGGCAGGCAAGCGCGCTTGCGGTGCGAAAAGCCGGTTAGCGGTGCATAGCTTCCAAGCGGCGTTGCGCTAGCCTCGCTTGCCACGTAAATTTAGCCGTCTAAACGCTTGCCGGAACGCGGATTTTGCGCTCCGGCCGGCTTCACGGAAGGTCCGCGCTGTCACGCATGAGCGATCGTCCCGCCAACGGCCCCGGCAACGCCGAGCCCATCTTCGCCGATATCGACGCCGCGACGCGGCGGCTGATGTCGGCGCTCGACTCGCTGGAAAGCGCGGTCGAACGCCGCCGCGAGGCCGACCGCGACGAGAACGAACTGGCGGCCCGGATCCAGGCGCTCGGCGCCGACCGGTCGCGGCTCGCCGACGAACTCGACGGATCGCTGGTGAAGTCGCGCCGGCTGGAGCGTGCCAATCGCGAGATCGCCGACAGGCTGGACGCGGCGATCGGCACCATCCGCTCCGTACTGGATCCCGGAGACAGCGAATGAACCATATCAACGTCACCATCAACGGCCGGCAGGTCCGGATGGCCTGCGAGGAGGGCCAGGAGGCGCGGCTGCTGAAACTCGCCGAGAGCCTGGAAACCCGTATCCAGAGCCTGCGCGGCAAGTTCGGCGAGATCGGCGATGCGCGCCTGACGGTGATGGCGGCGCTGACGGTGTGTGACGAACTGCTCGACGCCGGCCAGCGCATCCGCGGCCTGGAAGAGGAACTCGACGCCCTGCGCGACGTCCGCGTGGCGTCGGTGGATCGTGCCCGGGCGACGCAGATCGCCGTGGTCAACGCGCTGAACTCCGCGGCCGACCGGATCGAGAAGACCACCCATGTGCTGAACCGCACCATCGGCGGCGGCGTGCTGATCGGGTAGGATGGCACACTGTCTCATCCGTCATTGCGCGCGCAGCGAAGCAATCCATTGCCTCACCAATAAAGATTGATTGCTTCGCGGCGCTCGCGATGACGCGGAGGGGCGAGGTGGTGGACCCCCTACCACCGGCCGGGCGTCGCGATTGGTTGACCAAAGCCCCCGTTAGCGCTGGCGGTTTGGCCGCATCGTAGCTACATTGGCCATGCGAAGCTGTGTCGCGCGTCAGAAGCCATATATCCCCGGGGCCTTATCGATCCTTCCGGGAACTGTCCCTGGCCGGGTCCGTGGATCCGGTCACATGGTGCCCACCTACTTTCGTAGGGAACTCCGGGATCGAGCGCTTCAACGGCCATTACGGCTTCGCACTTTTCTTGTTTCTTGCCGCCGGACTATTTCCCAAGGTGCGTCCATAACGCTGGATGTCCGCTTTGCCGACCGAGCGATCGAAGGCTGATCTGCGCGCCGCCGCTCTCGCGAAGCGCGACGCATTGAGCGACAGGAAGCGCGATGCCGCGGCGAAAGCCGTCGCCAAACGCGGCCTCCCGATCGGGATCACGCCGGGCACGATCGTCTCCGGTTACTCGCCGATCCGCAGCGAGATCGATCCGGCTCCCCTGATGCGGATGCTGGCAAAGCAGGGCGCGCGGCTGGCGCTGCCGGCGGTGATGGCACGCGGCAAGTCGCTGGCCTTTCGCGCCTGGTCGCCCGACGACAGGCTGATGTTGGGGCCGCTCGGCATTCTCGAACCGTCGCCCGCTGCCGCCGAACTCATTCCCGACATCATGCTGGTGCCGCTGGCGGCGTTCGACCGGCTCGGGCATCGCATCGGCTACGGCGCCGGGCATTACGACTACACGCTGGCGCATTTGCGCAAGATCAAATCGATCGCGGCGATCGGTCTGGCTTTCGCCGCCCAGGAAATCGAGGCAGTGCCGGCGTTGTCGCACGACGTGCCGCTGGATTATGTGCTAACGGAAACCGAAGTGTTCGATTTCCGGAGTTCATGACTTTGCGCATTCTTTTCGTCGGGGACGTGGTCGGCCGGTCCGGCCGCACCGCCATCACGGAACACCTGCCGGGCCTGGTGCGCGACTGGGCGCTCGATCTCGTGGTGGTCAATGGCGAGAACGCCGCCGGCGGTTTCGGCATCACCGAGGCGATCTACCAGGAATTCATCGACGCCGGCGCCGATGCGGTCACGCTCGGCAACCATGCCTGGGACCAGCGCGAGGCGCTGGTGTTCATCGAGCGTGCGCCGCGGCTGGTTCGCCCGGCGAATTTTCCGGCGGGCACGCCGGGCCGCGGCGCCGCTCTGGTCGACACCAAGAACGGCAAGCGCGCGCTGGTGATCAACGCGATGGGCCGCGTCTTCATGACGCCGTTCGACGACCCCTTCGCCGTCCTCAACCGCGAACTCGAAGCCTGTCCGCTGGGTGAGGCCGCCGATGCCATCGTGGTCGACTTCCACTGCGAGGCGTCGAGCGAAAAGCAGGGCATCGGATTCTTCTGCGACGGCCGCGCCAGCCTGGTGGTCGGCACCCACACCCATGTCCCGACATCGGACCACCAGATCCTCGTCGGCGGCACCGCCTACATGACGGATGCCGGCATGACCGGCGATTACGATTCGATCATCGGCATGCAGAAGGACGAACCGCTGCGGCGCTTCACGACCGGCATTCCCTCGGGCCGGTTCGAACCGGCCGGTGGTGTCGCTACGCTCAGCGGCGTCGCGGTCGAGACCGACGACGCGACGGGCCTCGCGCTCAAGGTCGCGCCGGTGCGGATCGGCGGCCGGCTGGAGCCGACGCTGCCGGGTTTCTGGACGGCCTGAAACCACGATGCCCAGCTCTCGCGATCGCGCGCTCAAGGAGGATGGCTTGCGGGTTGTTCTGATCTGGATGCTGACGGTATTTCTTTCTACGTTCGCTCACGCGCAAACGCTTACCCAGCGCCCGGTGTCGCAGAATCCGGTGACTGCAGCCGAGATGACCGAGCGGCTGGAGAAATCCGCGCTTCGAACCGCGAAATCGGCACCGAAGGGTGCGGCGAGGGGCGCATCGGTGGATTTCACCTGGCCCGCCGACGCCGAGGAGTACCGCAAGCTCGCCAAGCACGTGCTGGTGCTGGTCAGCGTGGTGACGCAGGACGCCGCCGAACTGCCGCTGCGCCGCGTCTATGTCGACGCCAATGGCAAGCAAACCCAATTGAAAAAGCTCTCCAGCCACCGCAGCGGCGTGGCGGAGGGATCGGTGACGTTTTCGGTGCTCGGGCCTCATCGCGAGGACGGCTTCTATCTGGCCCCCGCCGAGGCGATGATGGCGGAGGGCCATCTGCAGGCCGACTTCGCGAAGCGCCGGATCGGCTTCAATCTCTACAAGCTGCCGGGCACGCCGCCGGACTTCATCAAGGCAGACAGCGATCCGCTGCCGGCCAAGGATGCGAGGCCGGAAATGCCGGCGCTGAAGGCGATGCTGCAGCGGGAATACAAGGGCTTCGAATTGCCGGAAAGCCTGCGCTGAGTGCGCGCTACAGCTTGTACGCCGTGCGGAATCCGCCCCAGTGGCGGCCGTTGACGCGGATCGGCACGTCGATCTCGCGCATCATGATGGTCTGGCCGTTGCCCATGTCGCGGGCGTAGCTCTGGATCAGATAGGCGCGCTGGTTGCGGCCGGCGGCAAGGCCCGCGGGATCGTTGAAGATGCGGCGGTTGCGGCTGTTGGCCGTGTTCCAGGCGACGTCGCCGGGGCGCTGCGGGTGCGAGTAGACTTTGTTGTGCACAGGCAGGTAGCCGTTGCGGTCGATCATCGCGCAAAACGCCATGCGCGGATCCTTGATCAGGAAAGCCTCCTGGAACGGGGGCAGCGCGCGATCGGCCCAGTCCAGCACCCGGGTGCGGTACTGCACCGGATTGGTGCCGGCGATTTCGACGTAGTTTTCATCGAACATGTCGTCCATGGAAATGGCGCGGTTCCTGACGGCGTCCTCGAAGATCCGGGTCAGCGCGCGGCCGGCCTCCATGGCGCGGGTGACGGATTCGGTGTTTTCGTCCTGGATCGACCACAGCTTGTCTTCGATCTTTTCCGTCAGGGCGGCATCGGTTGCCTCGAACCGTGCCCGGGCGCCGCCATTCGAACTGTCCCTGACGCGAATCCTGCACGCGCCGATATCCTGCAGCGTGGCATTGAGGGGTTCACTCAGCGGCAGCCTTGCGGCGTCCGGTCCGCCGATCAGGATGCCTTCCATCGAGATCTCATAGGCTGCCGCGGCGATCGTGCCGCGCGGTGTCTGGATTTCCATGGCCAGGTTGCAGGGCAGCGCCTGGTTCTTGTGCTGGTCCTTGCGTTCGTCCTGGCGCAGCAGCACCGCGCAGCGCGACTTCAGTTTTTGCGCGAACATGGTGACGGCCTTGCCGGCGCTGGCGACGGTCTCGCCGTGGGCCTCGGCCTGCTTGGTCACATGATCGATTTCGGCGGCGCTCTCGCCGACCGCGACGATGAAGTTCGACGCGGTGGCGGCGTTGTCGGAGATCTCGCCGGTGGTTTCGGTCTGCTCCGCCACGGCACCATTGACGATCTCGAAGACCGGGCGGATCGCCTCGATCGCCTGCGAGATCCGGTGCACGGCATCGACCGAGCCCGCGGCATCCTTCTGCAGTGCGTCGATCTTCTTCGAGATTTCCTCGGTGGCGTTCTGGGTCTGCACCGCCAGCGCCTTGACCTCGGTGGCGACCACCGCGAAGCCGCGGCCGGCGGAACCGGCCCGCGCTGCCTCGATGGTGGAGTTGAGCGCCAGCAGCGTGGTTTGCCTCGCGATCTGTGCGATCAGGTTGACGACATTGCCGATCGCGGCCGAGGATTCCCGCAGGCGGTCGACATTGAGGCTGGCTTCGCGGGCGGCGGCGCTGGCCTGATCGGCAAGCTTGCTGGCGTCGCGCACCTGCGATCCGATGCCTTGCGCCGAATGGGTGAACTTGTCGGCGGCCAGCGAGAAGGTGGTCGCGGTGGATTGCGCCGCGCTGGTGCGCCCGGTCAGGGCATCGGTGCGCTGGCGGATGGTGGAAAGCGTTGTTGCGGTGGCCTCGGCGCCGCCGGCGACCGAATTGGCGGCGCGCTCGAGCTGCCGGATCATGGCGCCCAGTTCGAGTTCGAGCAGTTCGAGGATCTCCCTGGCCGAATCGCCTTCCGCAGCTACGGGAGCATCGGTCGCAATTGGGGGGGCGGGAGATACTGCCGCAACGGCAGGCGCAGCCGGTTCCACCAGCCGCTTTCGAAACAGACCGAATGCCATGGGCTTCTCTCGGGACAGCGAAATGACGGGGACGATGAAATGTGGTGGCATCCTCGCATTCGGGCGTGAAATCATGGTTAACGGTTGCCTGTTGCGTAAGCAGCAATCACTACTGGCGTACCACAAAAGCTCGCAAATCTTTGATTTTGACGGATTCCGGCCTATAACGCCGCGCCCTCCTCCAATTCCTCCCGGACGAATCCGAAAAGAGACCGCATGGCCGGACATTCCCAGTTCAAGAACATCATGCACCGCAAGGGCCGGCAGGACGCCCAGAAATCGAAGCTGTTCAGCAAGCTGGCGCGGGAAATCACCGTCGCCGCCAAGATGGGCGCGCCCGATCCCGCCATGAATGCCCGGCTGCGCGCCGCGATCATTTCGGCCCGCCAGGAAAACATGTCGAAAGACTCGATCGAGCGCGCGGTAAAAAAGGCGACCGGCACCGAGGGCGAGAATTACGACGAGATCCGTTACGAGGGCTACGGTCCCGGCGGCGTCGCCGTGATCGTCGAGGCGCTGACCGACAACCGCAACCGCGCCGCCTCCGACATCCGATCCTTTTTCACCAAGTCCGGCGGCAATCTCGGCGAAACCGGTTCGGTCGCCTTCATGTTCGACCGCACCGGCATCATCGAATATGACGCCAAGGTCGGCTCCGACGACGCCATGCTGGAAGCCGCGATCGAGGCTGGCGCCGATGACGTCGTCTCCGGCGAGAACGGCCACGAAATCTACGCCTCGCAGGAAACCTTTCGCGAAGTGGCAAAGGCGCTGGAAGCGAAATTCGGCGAAGCCCGCAAGGCGGCGCTGACCTGGAAGCCGCAAAACACCGTGCCGGTCGACGACGAGACCGGCGAAAAGCTGCTGAAATTGATCGACCTGCTCAACGAGCATGACGACGTGCAGAACGTCTACGCCAATTTCGAGGTGTCCGACGCGCTGGTTGCCAGGATGGGCGGGTGAGCCGCCTTCCGTCGTCGCCCATTCTCAACTGTCATCGCCCGGCACTTGGCCGGGCGACCCAGTAATCCGAGACGCTAGCGAATCAGCCGCGAAGTCGCAGCGTACTGGGTCCCCGGTCAAGAGCCGGGAACGACACGTGGGACGGCGTGGCGCGTGGCGGAAATCGCCGTCACTCCCTTTAGCGGAGCGACACTGGCGGCAGGGGATGACATTCTCTTTCTGTTTCGCCGTCCCCGCTCCGGCGGTATCACTACCCCCATGATTTCACCTCCGATTCGCCATCCCGTCCGTATCCTTGGCATTGATCCGGGCCTGCGCCGCACCGGCTGGGGCGTGATCGAGATCGACGGCAACCGGCTGACCTTCATCGGCTGCGGCTCGGTGGAACCGCCGGACAGCCTGCCGCTGGCAAGCCGGCTGCTGGCGATCCATGAGGGGCTTGCCGCCGTGCTCGGCGACTTCCGGCCGGCGGAAGCCGCGGTCGAGCAGACCTTCGTCAACAAGGACGGCGTCGCCACCCTGAAACTCGGCCAGGCGCGCGGCGTCGCCATGCTGGCGCCGGCGATGTTCGGGATTTCGGTGGCGGAATATGCGCCCAACCAGGTCAAGAAGACCGTGGTCGGCGCCGGCCATGCCGACAAGAACCAGATCCTGATGATGCTGAAAATACTGCTGCCCAGGGCCGAGCCGAAATCGGCCGATGCCGCCGACGCATTGGCGATCGCCATCACCCATGCGCATCACCGCGGCAGCGCCGCGCTGCGGCTCAAGGTGGTCGGCGCATGATCGGCAAGCTCAAGGGCCTGATCGACTCCTACGGCGAGGATTACGTCATTCTCGACGTCGGCGGCGTCGGCTACCAGGTGCATTGCTCGGCGCGCACGTTGCAGGCGCTGCCGTCGCCCGGCGAGGCGGCGGTGCTGTCGATCGAGACTTACGTGCGCGAGGATCAGATCAAGCTTTTCGGCTTCCGCAGCGACACCGAGCGCGAATGGTTCCGGCTGCTGCAGACGGTGCAGGGCGTCGGCGCCAAGGTGGCGCTGGCGGTGCTCTCGACCCTGCCGCCGTCCGATCTGGCCAATGCCATCGCGTTGCGCGACAAGGCGGCGGTGGCGCGCACGCCCGGCGTCGGCCCGAAAGTCGCCGAGCGCATCGTTACCGAATTGAAGGACAAGGCGCCGGCCTTCGCCAATGTCGATCCGGCGCTGGTGCATCTGTCGGGCGCGATCGACAACGACCGCGCGCCGCGCCCGGTCACCGACGCGATCTCGGCGCTGGTCAATCTCGGCTACGGCCAGCCGCAGGCGGCCGCCGCCATCGCGGCGGCCTCGCGCAGCGCCGGCGAGGCGGCGGAAACCGCGCAACTCATCAAGCTGGGCCTGAAGGAACTGGCGAAGTGAGCGTCCCGATCGTAGGGTGGGCAAAGCGAAGCGTGCCCACCATTCAATCCAGCGATCGGAGACGTGGTGGGCACGGCGCCAAGCGCGCCTTTGCCCACCCTACGATCGACAAGGATCCGGCGAAGTGACCACGCCCTCCCGCATCGTCACCCCCGAGCGCCGCAGCGACGATGTCGGCGATACCGCCCTGCGCCCGCAGCTGCTGTCCGAATTCGTCGGCCAGGCCCAGGCGCGCGCCAATCTGTCGATCTTCATCGAGGCCGCGCGCAAGCGCGGCGAGGCGCTGGACCATGTGCTGTTCGTCGGTCCGCCCGGCCTCGGCAAGACCACGCTGGCGCAGATCGTGGCGCGCGAACTCGGCGTCGGTTTTCGCGCGACGTCCGGACCTGTCATCGCCAAGGCCGGCGATCTCGCGGCGCTCCTGACCAATCTGGAAGAGCGTGACGTGCTGTTCATCGATGAAATCCACCGCCTCAGCCCCGCGGTTGAGGAAGTGCTGTATCCGGCGATGGAGGATTTTCAGCTCGACCTCATCATCGGCGAGGGGCCGGCGGCGCGTTCGGTCAAGATCGAGCTGGCAAAATTCACGCTGGTCGGCGCCACCACGCGCGCGGGCCTGTTGACCAATCCGCTGCGCGACCGCTTCGGCATTCCGGTGCGATTGAATTTCTACACCGTCGAGGAACTTGAAAAAATCGTCACCCGTGGCGCCCGCGTGCTCAAGATCGGCATGACGCCCGACGGCGCCAACGAGATCGCGCGCCGCGCCCGCGGCACCCCGCGCATCGCCGGACGGCTGCTGCGCCGGGTGCGCGATTTCGCTTCCGCCGCCGATGCCGAGCAGATCGATCGCGCCATCGCCGACAACGCGCTGAGCGCGCTGGAGGTCGATGCCGCCGGCCTCGACGCCATGGACCGGCGCTATCTCTCCACCATCGCGATGAACTACGGCGGCGGCCCGGTCGGCGTCGAAACCATGGCGGCGGCGCTGTCGGAACCGCGCGACGCCATCGAGGACATCATCGAGCCGTTTTTGATCCAGTGCGGCTATTTGCAGCGCACCCCGCGCGGTCGGCTGTTGACCTCGCATGCCTTCAAGCATCTCGGCCTCGCCGAGCCAGCACGCGATCCCGCGCAGTTCGGACTGTTTGGTGGGCCGGAAAACGATGAGTGACGGCGGTGCTGGCTTCTCTCTCTCCCGCTTGCGGGGGAGGGCCGGGGTGGGGGTGTCTCAGCGGGCGCCGTTGCCCGTTGAAAAAGCACCCACCCGCCGCGCGGCGCGCGTCGACCTCCCCCGCAAGCGGGAGAGGTGAAGAGGGCCCCTCCTGGCAATCTGCACAAAGCCACCTGAATTCGGCTGTAATGCGCGGCCAGTATGGGGGTGCATCACTGGTGAGTCCTCATGATTTCGCGTCGAAATTTCCTTCGCTTGGCCGGCGGTCTCGGCACCGCCGGCATCTCCACAGTCGCTTACGGCTTTGGCGAGCCCGCGTTGCGGCTACGCGTCACACGCTACGATATCCAGCCGCCGCGCTGGCCGGCCGGTTTCGAGCTCAGGATCGCCGTCATCGCCGACCTGCACGCCTGCGATCCCTGGATGTCGCTGGAACGCATTGCATCGATCGTCGATCGTACCAATTCCCTCAAACCCGATATCACCGTGCTGCTGGGCGACTACGTCGCCGGACATCGGCAGGTGACGCGTTACATTCCCGCCGGCGAATGGGCGCCGGTGCTGGCCGGGCTGCGCGCCCCGCTCGGCGTGCATGCGGTGCTCGGCAACCACGATTACTGGGATGACAGAGCGGTACAGCGCGACGGGCAGGGCACCACGATCGCGCATCGCGCGCTCGAAGCCGCGGGCATTCCGGTCTACGAAAACGACGCAGTGCGGCTGACCCATGCCGGCCGGCCGTTCTGGCTCGCGGGGCTCGGCGACCAACTGGCCTGGCTGCCGGCGCGGCGCTTTCGCCCGGTCCGCCGTCTCGGCGTCGATGACCTCGCTGCGACGCTTCGCAAAGTGACCGACGACGCCCCGGTAATCCTGTTGGCGCACGAGCCCGACGTGGCCATGCGCGTGCCCGCGCGCGTTGCCGTGCAACTGTCGGGTCATACCCATGGCGGCCAGATCCGTCTGTTCGGGTGGTCGCCGGTGGTGCCGTCGCGCTATGCCGGAAAGTTCGCCTATGGCCATGCGCGGACCAATTGCGACGTCGTGGTCTCCGGCGGCCTCGGCTGCAGCATCATGCCGTTCCGGATCGGCATGCCGCCGGAAATCGTGCTGGTGACGCTGGGCGGGTCGGGAGCGGTCACCTCTTAATCCCCGTCCGACAGCAGCCAAAGCTTGCGCGGTAGCAGTTTCTGCGCAAAACGATTGCTTTTCAGGGGATATCGGGGACCACAAGTGACAGCACATCTCGACGGCGCGATCCGCGACGGCCGCCATCACATGCAGATCCGGGTCTATTACGAAGACACCGATTTTTCCGGCATCGTCTATCACGCCAGTTATCTGCGCTTCATGGAGCGCGGCCGGACCAATCATCTGCGGCTGATGGGCGCCGAGCAGCACGCGCTGTATGCCGAGGCGCAGGCGGAGACCCCGGGCTTTGCATTTGTGGTGCGTTCGATGCAGATCGATTACCTGAAGCCGGCGCGGATGGATGACGTGCTCGACATCGTGACCTGGCCGTTACAGGTGAAGGGCGCCTCGATCACGCTGGCGCAGGAGGTGCGGCGCGGCTGTGACGTGCTGGTCAAGGCCGAGGTCCGCGTCGCCTTCATCAGCGAGGGGCGGGCGCGGCCGATCCCGAAATCGCTGCGCACCCTGATGAAGGCCGATCTGATCTGACAATCGGGCGATCGCAAACCTGCCATCGACTCGTCGCCGGGCGGCGGTACAATAGCTTCATCACCAAGGAGTAGAGGTCGTCATGTCGCGTCCGCCACTTCCGCCGTTCACCCGCGAGACTGCCGCCCAGAAGGCCCGCATGGCCGAAGATGCCTGGAATTCAAGGGATCCCGAACGGGTGTCGCTGGCTTACACCGAGGACAGCCGCTGGCGTAACCGGTCCGAGTTTTTCGAGGGCCGCGCCGCCATCGTCGCCTTCCTCACCCGCAAATGGGCGAGGGAGCATGAATACCGCCTGATCAAGGATCTCTGGGCGTTCGACGGCAACCATATCGCCGTGCGATTTCAATATGAATGGCACGACGATGCCGGGCAGTGGCATCGCTCCTATGGCAATGAGCAATGGGAGTTCGACGAGGCCGGGCTGATGCGCCGCCGCGAAGCCAGCATCAACGACGTGGCGATCGCGGAAAACGACCGCCGCTTTCGCTGGGCCGCACCCGGCCCGCGGCCGGCGGATGTGCCGGGATTGGGCGACAGTCCGTTTTAGATCGTCCTGGTTTGAAATGAATGGTCCCGGCTCTGCGGTGCACCGCCAGGACGCCGCACCGCGTCCGTGACACGGCGGAGTTACGCCGCCGCCCTGTGCCGCGCCAATTCGGCCTGGTACAGCGTAAACTCCTCGGCGATGGCCCTGGCGATGCTGGGCCGGGCGCGCAGTCTGTCGTGGTAGGCCTTCACTTCGGGCCATTTCGCCAGTTCGATCGGCGGCGTCGCCATGGTCCAGTTGATGACGGTGACGAGGTAAGCGTCGGCGACGCTGAAATGATCGAGCAGGAATTCGCGGCCCTTCAGGGTGGCGTCGAGATAGTCGAGCCGCGACAGGCCCTTGCCGAGCACGTAGTCCTTCATCTCCGGCGGCGCTTTCCTGTCGAGCATCGGCACGAACAATCCCTTGTGCAGTTCGGTGCCGATGAAGCAGAGCCATTGGTGCAGCCGGCTGCGGTCGATGCCGGGGGCCGAGGCCAGGCCGGCCTGCGGAAAGCGATCGGCGACATATTGCAGGATCGCCGCGTTCTCGGTGAGCACAAGCCCGTCATCGGTTCGCAGCGCCGGCACCAGCCCGAGCGGGTTGACCGCCCTGAAATCGGAGCCGTCGTTCTGGACGATCTTGGTCTTCGGATCGACCTCGAGATAATTGGCCTCGGCGCCGGCCTCATACAGCGCGATGCGGGTCGCCAGCGAGCAGGCGAGCGGCGAGAAATACAGGTCCATGGATGCCTCCTTGGCGTTCGGTTCGGCTTTGCGGCCGAGATTGTATTTTTATACTGTTCCGCATAATATAATTCCGGTCAAGGAATTATTTGCGATATGGTACAAAAAACCAGGCGGCCGGCTGCTCCCGACAAATCCGCCTCGGCCACAGCCGGGACCCCGAAGCGCCGCGGCCGGCCGCGCGCCTACGAGCCCGAGATCGCGCTCGGCAAGGCGCTCGATTTGTTCCGCACGGAGGGGTTCGCCGCCACCTCGCTCGACGATCTCAGCGCCGCCACCGGCATGAACCGGCCGAGCCTCTATGGCGCGTTCGGCGACAAGCGCGAGCTCTACATCAAGAGCTACCAGCGCTACCGCGCCGACGCCCGCGCCGCGATGAGCGATGTTTTCAGGGACGAACTGCCGATCCGCCAACGGCTCGAGCGCATCTTCGCGGTGGCGCTCGACATCTACCTGTCCGGCGATGCCGGGCCGCGCGGCTGCTTCACGGTGATGACGGCGGCGTCGGAGGCGGTGTCCGATCCCGAGATCCGCGCGATGGTGCTGGAAGGACTTTCCGAACTCGACAAGGCGTTCACCGCCTGCTTCAGCCTTGCCAAACAGAACGGCGAACTGCCGCCGACCGCCGACCCGCAAGTTCTCGCGATGCTCGCCTCCGCGACCATCCACACCATCGCGATCCGCGCCCGGGCGCGGATGCCCCGCAAGCAGCTCGAAGCCATCGTGAAGGGCGCGATCGACGTGATGGTCGGTGCGGCTTCGATATAGCACGACCTGCCGCCCTGCCGGAGTCTTCGCGCAACGATAGGCGGCGTTCTCCAAAGCGTTACATGCACAACCTGTCGCTTGGCCGCATCGCGGCGTATAGTGCCGCCATCTGCGCGCCTGCGGACGGTTCGTGAGAAAGGCAAACATGACGTATTCACTGACGCGAAAGCTGGCAGCGCCCGCATTGCTCCTGTTCTGCGCCGCGGCGTCGAACGCGTCGGCGGCGACGGTCACCATCAAGGGCCCCACGGCGCTGGCGCTGGCCGCGGTGGTGGCTCCGCACTCCTCGCTGCCGGCCTACGACAAGCGGATCATGGCCCGGCTGTTCGGCGGCGACAGTGTTTTCCTGATTGCCACCAAGGCCAGGTTTTCGGTCACCGCCGACAGCATCCTGTGCCGGACCAGCAATGTCGATATCGCCGCGCGTTCCTGCGAGCTGACCTTCAAGGTCAGAAAAAAGACCATCAGGGGGCGCGAGGCCAACGAACTCTATGCCACCGCCGCCACCGCCGGCGTCGTGGCGGAAGGCGCGGCCGGATCGAACATTGCAGGTTTTTCGAAGCTCAATTGCACCATCGACGCCAAGGAGATCCGCCAGAAGGCCGGCGGCGGCGCGCAATGTTCATTCGAGACCGGGAAATAGGTCGGGGTCGCCCTCACTCGAGGTTCACTGCTCCCGGGTCGCGCGCTCCAGGAAGTTCACCAAAGCGGCGCGGTCCGCTGCCGAGCCGATGCGCTGCTCCGGCATCTTGGTGCCGGGCGTATAGGCTGCGGGTCCAATCTCGAACAATCTGGAAACCGTCTCCGGCGTCCAGACGATGTCGAGCCGCTTGAGGGCTTCGGAGAAATGATAGCCCGGCGCGGTGGCGATGCGGCGGCCGAAAATGCCGGCCAGGGTCGGCCCGGCCCGGTTGGCCTGATCCGGCCTGAGGGTGTGGCAGGCGATGCAGGCGCGGTAGATTTCCGCCCCGCGGTCGCCGGCATAGGCGGCGAGCGGGTCCGCCGCCGTTTCCACCAGCAGCGAATCCACGGGCTCGCCGGTCACCGCATTCCAGCGCCGGATGATGTTGTCGGCGCCGCCGGTGAGCAGGGTGCGGCTGTCCGGAAGAAATGCGACCGACCATACTGGAAGTCCGGGGCCGACCAGTGTGCGCGTCAGGGCACGCGTCTTGCGATCGATCACCGCCACCGATCCGCCGATACCGGCGGCGGCCGCGAGAGCACCGTCCGGCGAGATCGCAAGCGAGATCACCGGCCGCGGCCCCGCGGCGACCTCGCCGGCGCGCGCGCCATTGCCGGTGAGGAAATAGACCCTGCCGTCGGCGCCGCCTGCCGCGATCTCGCCGTCGCCTCCGATTGCAACCGCGTTGAGCGGGCTCGGGATCGTCACCACGGTCGGCGCTGACGGGCCCGCCAGCGGCCAGATCCGCACGCTCAGATCGTAGCTGACACTGACCAGCGTGCGGCCGTCGGGAGAGAACGCCACGCCGTTGACGTTCTGGGTGTGGCCTTCGAGCGCGCGCGGCGCACCGCCCGCCAGCGGCCACAGCCGCACCGTGTGATCCCATGACGCCGAGGCCAGCATGGTGCCGTCGGGCGAGGCGGCCAGCGCCGCGATCGGCGCTTCATGGCCTGCCAGCACCGTATCGGGTTCGGTCTTGCCGGCCGTCCAGATCGCGATGCGGCCGTCGGCGCCGCCGGTCGCCGCGCGGCCATCGCGCAGCAGCACCACCGCGTTGACGGCGTCGGCATGGAAACGCAGCACCTGTTCGGCGGCATTGCGCGCCAGCGACCAGCGGATCGCGGTCGAATCGAAACTGCCGGTCACGGCAGTCTGCCCGTCCGGCGAAATCGCCAGCGCACGCACCGGCCCGCCATGGCCGCGCAGTTGCGCCGAGGCAGGGCTCGCCGTCAGGGGCGGAATGACCAGCAAGACGAGGCAGGTCAGAAAAGCGAAGCGGGTTGGACGTGCGTCGGGCATCGGCAGCGATCGTTTCGTCGGTTGGTGCCGCCGTCAAGGGCCGGTCGTCGGGTTCCCGTCAACGGATGCCCGGGCTGCGCGTCAGCGCGTGCCGGGTTTGTCGCGATCAAGGCCCTTGGCGCCGAGATCGTCCAGATAGTCCTGGAAACGGCGTTCGGCGTTGACGCCGAGCTCGCGCAGAAACGCCCAGGAGTAGATGCCGGTGGCGTGCATGTCGTCGAACCCGAGCCGGACCGCGTAATTGCCGACGGGATCGACGGAGAGGATGGTCACGTTGCGCTTGCCGCCAACGGTCTTGCGTTCTGCTTCGGAATGACCCTGCACTTCGGCCGACGGGCTGGTGACGCGAAGCAGTTCGGCGGAGAGATCGAATGCCTTGCCGTCATCGAAGCTGAGACGCAGCGACCGGCGATCTTTGGCGAGCCGGATTTCGACCGGCCATGCCGGGGAGATGGCGGGTGAAACCAAAGCCTCGATCAGCCCGGCACCATCAGGTTGTTGCCGGGGTCGCCGACCCTGGCGCCGCTGGTGGTGAAGGCGGAAGAAACCGGCTGCTGGATCCCGCCGAGAAACATCGCGGTGCCGACGGCGACGACCGTCGCGAACACCAGGGCCGCAAGAAACATTTTCATGGCACTACCCCAACAACTTGCCCAGAAGATAAAATCGGACCGGCCGAATTATTCGGCCGGCATGGCTCGCGGGGTGGTTCCCGACGGCGCCTGGCCCTTGGCCTGTTCTTCCTCGACCCAGAGCGCGTGATGCTCCTTCGCCCAGTTCAGATCGACCTCGCCGGTTCCCATGGCATCGAACGCGCCTTCCATGCCGACCGAGCCGATGTAGATGTGCGCCAGCATGGCGGCGATGAAGAGCATGGCGATCACGGCATGGATCACGGTCCAGAACTGCAGCGTCGTCACATCGGCCGGGAGATACGGGAACAGCAGGAACCAGCCGGACACCGACATCAGCGCGCCGCCGATGATCACGATCCAGAAGATGCCCTTCTGGCCGGCATTGAAGCGCTTGGCCGGGGGATGTTGTCCATTCGAGAGCAGGCCGCCTCCTTGCTTGATCCATTGCAGATCGAGTTTTCCCGGAACGTTGTCCTTGATCCAGATCAGGAACATGATGACGAGGCCGACCATGAACGGAAACGCCAGGAAGTCGTGGGCGTATTTCGCCCAGGTCGACATCGCCGAAAAGGCGTTGGCGCCGAACAGCGGCAAGACCAGCCAGCGGCCAAACGAGATGTTGAGGCCGGACAGCGCCAGGATGATGAAGCAACTCGCCGTCAGCCAGTGCGTGAAGCGCTCGAAGGCGGCGAACCGCAGGATCTTCCGGCCGGAAAAGCCCTTCTCGAGCCGAATCCGTCCGCGCACCATCAGGAAGATCGCCAGCACCGCGATCATGCCGATAATGGCGACGCCGCCGATGATCGGCAGCGTATTGCGCAGGAAATCGCGCCAGTCGCGACCGGCCGGCTGGATCAGGCTGGATGACATCTTGTCGGGAATGCTGACCCGGCCGGAGATCTTGTCGCCCTCCTTCAGCGCATTCAGGAGCTTGTCCTCCTGCACGGCCTGGGCGGTGGGGTTGAAGGACAGCTGCGCCGCGGCTGGACCGGCCACCACGAACAGCATCGCCAATGCGGCGAAGAGGACCTTGAGAGTTGAAAGTGAGCCTGGCATTTGCACAACGCCCTTTCGATGTCTTGAGATCGGTATTTTGGTTACGCGCGCGCCGCCGCGAGGGCGGCGCCATCTGCATCAGCCGGTCGGCGAATCGCTGTAGGCGGTTTTCCAGCCCCACATGCCCGAGCCGTAACCGCGCTTCATCACGCGTTCCTTGTAGATTTCGGCGATGATGGCGCCGTCGCCGGCGAGCAGCGACTTGGTCGAGCACATCTCGGCGCAAATCGGCAGCTTGCCCTCGGCAAGGCGGTTGGCGCCGTATTTGGCGTATTCGGCCGGCGTGTTGTCCGCCTCCGGGCCACCGGCGCAATAGGTGCACTTGTCCATCTTGCCGCGCGATCCGAAGTTTCCGACCTTCGGATATTGCGGCGCGCCGAACGGGCAGGCGTAGAAGCAGTAGCCGCAGCCGATGCAGAGGTCCTTGGAGTGCAGCACCACGCCGTCGGCGGTGGTGTAGAAGCACGACACCGGACAGACCGCGGCGCAGGGCGCATCGGTGCAATGCATGCAGGCCATCGACACCGAGCGTTCGCCGGGCTTGCCGTCATTGATGGTGACGACGCGGCGGCGATTGATGCCCCACGGCACCTCATGTTCGTTCTTGCAGGCGGTCACGCAGGCGTTGCACTCGATGCAACGGTCGGCATCACACAGGAATTTGACGCGAGCCATGATCTATTCTCCCCTCACGCCGATTGAATCTGGCACAGGGTCACCTTGCCCTCGTGCATGCCGGTGACCGGATCGTAACCGTAGCTGGTGATCGTATTGACACTTTCGCCGAGCACGATCGGATCCGCGCCCTTCGGATAGTTGCCGCGCTGATCGACGCCCTGGAACCAGCCGGAGAAGTGGAATGGCATGAACGCCACGCCCTTGCCGACCCGGTCGGTGACCAGTGCCTTGACCCGCGCCTTGGAGCCGTTTTCCGGACCGAGCACCCAGACCCAGCTTCCGTCCTTGATGCCACGCGCGTCGGCGTCGGCGGTATTGACCTCGACGAACATGTCCTGCTGCAACTCGGCCAGCCATTTGTTCGACCGGGTTTCCTCGCCGCCGCCTTCGTATTCGACGAGACGTCCCGAGGTCAGGATGATCGGGAATTGCTTGGCAAGTCCCTTGTCCACCGCCGCCTTCTGGATCGAGAAGCCGAGATTGGGCATGCGGAACTGGCGCCCGTCCGGACGGGTGGGATATTTGGCGACCAGTTCGGGACGTGCGGTGTAGATCGGTTCGCGATGCACCGGCACGGGATCGGGCAGGTTCCACGCCACCGCGCGGGCCTTGCCATTGCCATAGGCCATCACGCCATGCTCGAGCGTGACGCGAATGATGCCGCCCGAGAGGTCGACCGCCCAGCCGACGCCGTCGGGATTGTTGCCGCCGATCTTGTTGATGGTGGCGAGTTCGGCCTCGGTGAGATCCTTGTCCCAGCCGAGCTTCTTGAGCACGCCATAGGTGAATTCGGGATAGCCGTCGGTCAGTTCCGAACCCTTGCTGTAGGAGCCTTCGGAAAGCAGGTTGACGGACTTCACCGAACCGTCCGGCTGCTTCTCTTCGTAGACGACGCCGAAGCGGGCGCGGAAGGTGCCGCCGCCGTCCTTGGCGTGCAGGTTGGTGTTGTAGAGCGTGTGGGTTCCCGGATGCTTGATCTGCGGCGTGCCCCAGCACGGCCAGGGCAGGCCGTAATAGTCGCCGCCGACTTCAGGCACGTCGGCCTTGGCACGCAGGGTCACCAGGTCGAACTTGTCCTGGTTCTTCATGTGCGCCTTCAACCGCTCCGGCGACTGGCCGGAGTAGCCGGTCGAGAAGCCGCCGCGGTTGATCTCCCGCAGGAGATCCTCGGGCGATGGGTGCTTGTTCTCCACCTTGATGTTCTTGAACATCCGGTCGGCGAAACCGAGCTTTTCGGAAAGCCGGTAGATGATCTCGTAATCGTCCTTCGATTCGAAGATCGGCTTGACGATCTGCTCTCCCCACTGAATCGACCGGTTGGACGCGGTGCGCGAACCCGAGGTCTCGAACTGGGTGCAGGCCGGCAGCAGATAGGTGCCGTTCTTGCGGTTCGAGATCGCCGCGAAGGTGGTCGGATGCGGATCGGCGACCACCAGCAATTCGAGCTTCTCGATGCCCTTCACCATTTCGGTCATGCGCGGCACGGTATTGCCGCCGTGACCCATGATGACGACTCCCTTCACGGCGTCGCGCTGGTCGACATCGTCAGGGTTGGCCAGCGTCGCGTCGAACCAGCGGGTCCACGGGATGCCCGGCATTTCCATGTTCTGCTTGCGGTTCCGGGCCGGGCGTCCGGACTTGGCCGGCACTTCGTCGAAGCGCGACTGCAGATAGTCGTACTCGACCTCCCAGACCCGCGCCCAGTGCTTCCACGCGCCTTCGACCAGGCCGTAATAGAGCGGCAGCGTCACGATATCGAGGCCGAGATCGGTGGCGCCTTGCACGTTGCAATGGCCGCGGAAGATGTTGGCGCCGCCGCCGAAGGTCCCGACATTGCCGGTCGCCAGCAGCAGGTTGCAATAGGCGCGGACATTGGCGGTGCCGACGGTGTGCTGGGTGCCGCCCATGCACCAGATGAAGGTCGAGGGCCGCTGCTTGGCGAAGGTCTCCGCCACTTTCTTCAGCTGTTCGCCGGGAATGCCGGTCACCTTCTCGACTTCTTCCGGCGTCCACTTGGCGACTTCGGCGCGGATCTGGTCCATGCCGTAGACGCGCTGGGCGATGAACTGCTTGTCTTCCCAGCCATTGTTGAAGATGTGGTGCAGCATGCCCCAGATCACCGCGATGTCGGTGCCGGAACGGAAACGTACATAATCGGTGGCGTGGGCCGCGGTGCGGGTGAAGCGCGGATCCAGCACGAATACGTTGGCGCGGTTGATCTCCTTGCCGGTGAGAATGTGCTGCAGCGACACCGGATGCGCCTCGGCGGCATTCGAGCCCATGAACACGATGGTTTTCGAGTTCCGGATGTCGTTGTAGGAGTTGGTCATCGCGCCGTAGCCCCAGGTATTGGCGACGCCGGCGACGGTGGTGGAATGGCAGATGCGGGCCTGGTGATCGATCGAGTTGGTGCCCCAGAACGCGCCGAACTTGCGGAACAGGTAGGCGCCCTCATTGGAGAATTTCGCGGAGCCGAGCAGATAGACCGAGTCGGCGCCGGACTTGGCGCGGATCTCGAGCATCTTGTCGCCGATCTCGTTGATGGCGACGTCCCAGGATATTTTCTGCCACTCGCCGTTGACCAGCTTCATCGGCCATTTCAGGCGGCGGTCGCCATGCACGAGCTCGCGCACCGCAGCGCCCTTGGCGCAATGCGAGCCACGATTGATCGGTGAGTCCCAGGCCGGCTCCTGGCCGACCCAGACGCCGTTCTGCACTTCGGCGATCACGGTGCAGCCGACCGAGCAATGCGTGCAGATGTTCTTCCTGATTTCGGTCGGCGCGCCGATGATTTGCGGACCGGCCTGCGCCTTGCGCACCGAACCGAGCGGCATCAGGCCAAGGGCGGCGCCTGCTCCCGCGGCAAGGCCCGACCGGCGCAGGAACGTGCGGCGATCGAGTACGCCGGAGGCAAGGCCGGCGGCGATGCCCTGCAAACGCGCTTTGCCCGCGGATCCATCTCTTCGCTTCATCAACATGTGCGTGGTCCCATCAGTAGCGGTTGACGCGATAGAAGTTCTTGACGTGATCGGTTTCCTTGTAGCGGGCCTTGACCCGCTCGGACTGCGACTCGTCGGCCACGGCCTCGCTGCCCGCGAGCGGCACCACCGCTGCCGCGGCGACCGCCGATCCGCCCATCATGAAAAAGCGCCGACGGTCGACGCCGCCTTCGGCGGCGGGCGCCTTGCTGTCGATTGGCTTGCGCATTGCAGTCTCCCTTTCGCTTGCCTTCGCCGCTGTCAGGACAGCGTGAAGGCCTCGGATTCCAGTTCCATGAAAATGCGGCCGACCCGGCCGA
>NZ_JAUYQU010000018.1 GCF_030697065.1 Bradyrhizobium sp. | reverse complement strand
CGCGCGGCGCTCTTGCCTGCGTCCATGACCGCGTCCGCCGCATTTGCCATCAGGGTGAAATACAATGTCCGATCACGTCGTTCCGCACTTCCACAATGATGCCGGCGTTTCGGTCATTGAGATCGGTTCGAAGGAGTTCATGTGCGTCGGCGCCAATCCGCCGTTCGATCACCCCCATGTGTTCCTCGACCTCGGCAATGACAACGAGATCATCTGCCCTTATTGCTCGACACTGTACCGCTACGCCGCCGACCTTGGCGCCGGCGAGGCGCGTCCTCCCGAATGCGTGCTGAAAGACAAGGTCGCCTGACCGGCCGGTGGCCATCTCGCGCACCATCGTCGTCGCTGGTGCCGGGATCGGCGGACTGACGGCGGCGCTGGCGCTCGCTGCGCAGGGCTTCCGGATCGTTGTGCTGGAAAAGGCCGAGCGGCTGGAGGAAGCCGGCGCCGGCCTGCAATTGTCGCCCAATGCCAGCCGGGTGCTGATCGAACTCGGCCTGCAGCCGCGTCTTGCCGGGCGCGCGGTGATCCCCGAGGCCGTCAGCATCATGAGCGCCCGCCACGGCGGCGAAATTTCGCGGCTGCCGCTCGGCGAGGCTGCCGGCTTTCGCGCCGGCGCGCCGTATTGGGTGGTGCATCGCGCCGACCTGCAGGGCGCGCTGGCGGCGGCTGTTAACGATAATCCCGATATCGAGCTCAGACTCGGCTGCCAATTCGAGGATGTCACCGCGCACGCCAAGGGACTGACGGTGGTGCAGCGCAGCGGCATGACGCGCCACCAGGAAGTGGCGACCGCCCTGATCGGCGCCGACGGCATCTGGTCCACGGTGCGGCAGCATCTGTTTCCCGAGGTGCAGCCGCAATTCTCCGGCCTGATCGCCTGGCGCGGCACGCTCGACGCCACCCAGCTGCCGCGCGAATACACCTCGCGCCGGGTCCAGCTCTGGATGGGGCCGAACGCCCATCTCGTCGCCTACCCGATCTCCGGCGCGCGGCTGATCAACGTCGTCGCCGTGGTGCCCGGCACCTGGAACCGGCCGGGCTGGAGCGCGCCCGGCGAGGCCGCCGAGATCAAGAATGCGTTTGCCTCCTACCGCTGGCCGGCGCCGGCGCGGATGATGCTCGGCGCCGTCGACGACTGGCGCAAATGGGCGCTGTTCACGACGCCCGAGGGCGGCCAGTGGAGCGACGGCGCGGTGGCGCTGCTGGGCGACGCCGTCCATGCCATGCTGCCGTTTGCGGCCCAGGGCGCCGGCATGGCGATTGAGGATGCGGCGGTGCTGGCCAGGGTGCTGGGCGAAGGCCCCGGCGACGGCGCCGCCGGCATGACCGCCGCGCTGAAGCGCTACGGCCAGATCCGCCGCGGCCGCGTCGCCCGGGTGCAGCGCACGGCACGGCGCAATGGCACGATCTATCATCTGGGCGGCCCGGCGGCGCTGGCGCGCGACTGGTTCATCCGCGCCGCCGGCCCGCAACGCATGCTGGCGCGGCAGGACTGGATTTACGATTGGCGGGCGTGAGGGGGTGTGGGGCGACGTCTCATCCGTCGTTCCTGCGAACGCAGGAACCCATACGCCGTGCCGTCGATGTTGCAGATGGCGTGAGAAGACTTGTTGACTCACTGCGCCATTAATTCGGACGACCGGGATGATGGATCCCTGCGTTCGCAGGGACGACGGATGAGAGAGTCCGTTTCCAACAGCAAACACACCTTCGCGATCTCGCGGCAGCTTTCGCCCGAGGTTTGCCATCAATTTCCTCGCTCTCCAAACAGAGGGCGCGGGGAATGCCGGGCGCCCGATGCGCCCGATAGCCACGTGTGCAATGGGTAGAGGTAGAGCGCACACGCGTTGTCAGGTCACACCGGAATCACCCGGCACTCCCCGCGCGATGGTTTTTACTTATACGTGGT
>NZ_JAUYQU010000197.1 GCF_030697065.1 Bradyrhizobium sp. | reverse complement strand
ATGTCATCGAACGCTGCTTTTGCAGGCTCAAGGACTTCCGGCGCGTCGCCATGCGTTATGACAAGCTCGCCCGGAATTTCTTGGCTGCTGTTCATCTCGCCGCTCTCGTCGCATACTGGCTCAATTGAGTCTGGACCCTAGTACTATAGCAGGCGCTATCTCGTCGTCCCGGCGCGACACCACCCTACTCCCTCATGGTGAGGAGTGCGTCCGGGCCGCGCGCATGCGCCGCCCGGCGCACGTCTCGAACCATCTGGCACATGACGTGCGGCACATGACTTGCCGCCATCTTTCGAGACGCCGCGCGAAGACGCGCGGCTCCTCAAGATGAGGTCCGCATTTGTTGCCTTCACCCCTTTCCCGGCAGTGTGTGCGCAAAGCTCCAGGAATGGCCGAACGGGTCCATGATGCGGGCGTAGCGCGCGCCCCAGAACGAGTCCCATGGCTCCAGCGTGACGACGGCGCCGGCGTCGGCCGCGCGCTTCACTGCCGCGTCGCAGTTCTCGACTTCGAGATGCATGGTGACCGAGGTGCCCTTGATCTGGTCGGGCGGAAACACCGCGTCCACCCCGTGCGACCCGCGATGTTCGGGAAAATCGTCCATCAGGAAAATCCGGGCGCCGCCGAGGTTCAACTCCGCATGCATCAGGCGCTTGCCGTCCTCCGCCGGCATCCGTACCGCCTCGGTTGCGCCAAGCGCCTGCTTGTAGAACTCGATCGCGGCATTGGCATCGCTGACGACGAGGTGCGGGGTAACGACCTGGATGGCGGCCATTTCTGTATCCTTTCGATTTACGTCACTCACCTCGAGGACGGACAAGGAGACCGCAAACCGACAGGGAGACCGGACTATTTTTGGCGCAAGCCTAGCGCCGTCGTTCCCCGTGCAGCCGGCGATGGAACCTTTGTCAGCGGGGGCTGTTCTTTTCAGTGGATTTCAGCAGCGATTTTCGCTCGAAGGAGACAAAAATGACTTATCGCATCGCGGCAGCTATTTTCGCCAGTTCCCTGTTTGTGGGAGCAGCCGTCGCGCAAACCGCGGCACCGTCGGCCCTGCAGCAGGACACCAACTGCACGACGACGGGTGCGGCGACCTCGGGGATCGGCGAGCAAAAGACCGCCAATTCGATGGCCGTGGAAAAAAGCGCGATATTGCCGAGCGCCTCCGGCCACGCCGGTTCCGCCGCGCCGACCGTGCAAAGCGACGGCAAACCGATGGAAAACCGCAAGGATTGTCCGCCGGATTCCAAGCCGAAAACATAAGCGGCCGCGGCTTGTCCTGTCTGGGCAAGAAAACGCCTACTCGATGACGATCCGCGGCGGCGGGCGGCTCGCCGCGCCCGTCGAGACCGCGGTCCAGATTGCGCGGGCGATATCGATGTAATGCCGCGCATGGACGCCGTCGGGCTCGGTCGCCACGATGGGGCGGCCGTCGTCGGAGGTCTGCCGGATCTGCAGGTCGAGCGGGATCTCGCCGAGAAACGGAATGCCGCGCCGCACCGCTTCCAGCCGGGCGCCGCCATGGCCGAAGATCGGCGTGACGTGGCGGCAGGTCGGGCAGCAGAAGCCCGACATGTTTTCGATCAGTCCGAGCAGCGGAATGTTGACCTTCTCGAACATCGCGATGCCGCGCCTTGCGTCGATCAGGGCGATGTCCTGCGGCGTCGAGACGATCACCGCGCCCGCCAGCGGGGTCTGCTGCGCCATGGTGAGCTGCGCATCGCCGGTGCCGGGCGGCAGATCAACCACGAGAATATCGAGATCGCCCCACGCCACCTCGCGCAGCATCTGGGTGATCGCCGAGATCACCATCGGGCCGCGCCAGATCATGGCGAGGTCTTCCTCGACCAGAAAGCCGATCGACATCACCTTGACGCCGAAACGCTCCATCGGCTCCAGCATGCGGGGGCCGATCTGCCGCGGCTTGCCGCGCAGGCCGAACAGCTTTGGCTGCGAAGGCCCGTAGATGTCGGCGTCGAGAATGCCGGCCCTCAACCCGATCGCGGCGAAGCCGAGCGCGAGGTTGCAGGAGGTGGTGGACTTGCCGACGCCGCCCTTGCCCGACGCCACCGCGATGACGTGCCTGACCCCGGGGATGCCTGACGCTTTCGAGGTCGCGCGGGCCTGCATGGTTGGTTGAGTGGCGGACAAGTGTCTTCCTTACGAATCCAGCGGATCGCCCTTGCCGGCGTCACGCGCGCGCAGATAATCCTCCGTCGTCATGACGGGCGGGCGCGGTTGCGGCGCCGCATGCGGATCGAAGCTCTCGTTGACCACGGCTTCGACGCGGCAATCCGCGCACATCCTGATCACGTCGAGTCGCTTGGCATTGGCGCCCTGGAACATCCAGTGCTTCTCGCCGAGCTTGGCCAGCACGCGGTCGATCGAGCTCTTGGTGCCGAACGGCTTGTTGCAGGCAATGCAATGGAACGGCTCTTCTTCCTTCAGCACGGTCAGCGGCGCGTTCCACGCCTTGAAGTCCAGCCGAGGCTCCAGCGTGATGACGTCTTCCGGACAGGTGGACTGGCACAGCCCGCACTGCACGCAGAGGCTTTCGGTGAAGCGCAGCATGGCGCGATCGGGATTGTCCGACAGCGCATGGGTCGGGCAGGCGGTGACGCAGGCATGGCAGAGCGTGCAGCCCTCGACATTCAAATGGACGCCGCCGAACGGCGCGCCCGGCTGCAGCGGCACGGTATCGACCGGCACGGGTGCGGCCAGATGCAGCTCGCGAAACGTGGTTTCGAGCACGCCGCGCTTGGCGCCGCGCGGCACGAAGCTCGCCGG
The DNA here is from genome assembly GCF_030697065.1 of Bradyrhizobium sp. Taxonomy (GTDB): domain Bacteria; phylum Pseudomonadota; class Alphaproteobacteria; order Rhizobiales; family Xanthobacteraceae; genus Bradyrhizobium. The sequence continues at coordinate 6,099 of NZ_JAUYQU010000197.1, read as the reverse complement.
CTTTGGCGCCACGACGCCGGCCGGCTGCGTATCCAGCAGAACGCGCAGCTGGTCGGGATCGTCGGTCTCAATGATCCGCACCAGGCCGGCGCCAAAACCGAGCGCCGAGACGATGGTGTCCGACATCTCCGCGGCGCGGCGAAGCCCTGAAATGTCGTGCTTCGGTCTGGCGCGGGTCAGCATGGCGACGCCGCTGCCGCCATAGGCGAACACCGAAGCGATATTCTCCGGCCCGAGTTGCGTCACTTCGTTGACGCGAACCGGAAGCACGTTGGCCGGCAGGCCAGCGCCGAACCGCGCCAACGCGTCGATGAGGGCGTCACCATGCTCGCCGTCATGGAACAGCACGATGGCGCCGCTGCCGCCGGCCTTGTGGTAGCTCTGCAGCAGCGTGCGCAGCCGCCGCATCAGCGCATCCGCACTCGGCAGCGAATAGGAGGCGGCGCCGGTCGGGCACACCGATGCGCAGGCGCCGCAGCCGGCGCAGACATTGGCGTCGATCGCGACCGCATTGCCATCAGGCGTGATCGCGCCGGTCGGACACAGATCGAGACAGCGGGTGCATCCGGTGATGCCGGAGCGCGAATGCGCACACAGCGCGGCCTCGAACTGGATGAAGCGCGGCTTGTCGAAAGTGCCGACCAGGCTGCCTGCTTCCGCGATGGCGCGTTCGACCGCGGCGCGGTCGCGCGGATCGGCGCGCAGATAGCCCGGCCGCAATTCATGCGCGGGAAACAACGGCGCGCCGCCGGACAGATCGAGGATCAGGTCGCAGGTCGAGGTGGCGCCGTTGCGCGAAGATCCGAACACCAGTTTGGCGCGCGACGACGGCGCCGGCAGCGCGTAGTCGTCAATCGCCAACTCGAATGCGCCGAGATGGCCCCTGGCGTTGCGGATGGTGCCCTTCAGCACGGGAAATTCATTGCTGCGGCGCGGGATGACGTCGCCGGGTTTGCTCAGGAGCACGGTGATGTCGAGGCGGTCGGCGAGACGCTGGGCGGCCTCGATCGCGACCTCGTCGCAGCCATAGATCAGCGCGACGCCGGTGCTCTCCAGCGTCACCAGCGAGATCGGCGGCATGTCTTCCTGCGCCGCCGCGATCAGTGCCGCGGCTTTCGGACCTGCGGCAGCCGCGTCGTTCGACCAGCCGCCGGTTTCGCGGATGTTGACGAAGGTAAGTTCCGCCTGCGGCGAATTCTCCGCGACTTCGCGAAACAGCGGGGCTTCCTGGGTGCAGGCCACCGTGATCGGCACGCCCTCGGAAAGTGCTGCCTTGAAGCGATCGAGTTCGAGGCCGCAGAGCTGGTTGGTCTCGGTGATGGTGCCGCCGCAGCCGCGGCCGATCGCCGCTGCGTCGAGCGGCATGCTCTTTTCGCAACTGCAGATCAGGAGATGAGACGGCACCGCACTCATGATTAATGTTCCGAACCGGCGCGCCGCGCGCGCGGTTGCTTCGTTGTCCGGTTCCGCGGTACCTGCTGCATGAGAAATCCGCAAGGCCTGACGTGCTCGCGTTACGAGCCCGGGCGGGATAGCATACATCGGCGGAATGCAAAGCGATTGGGGATGAGCCTTCGATGACGTCGCGCCTCGCGGACGTGGAACAGACACTCGATCTGCCCCCGGGCTACGATCTGGTCGCATTGCGCGAGCTTGGCGACGCGTTCGCCCATGGCTGCGAGATCGCGGCGAGTTCGGGCGCGGGAACATTGGTCTGGGTGCGGCGCTACGATCTGGTCGAATTCGCCGTGGTGCTCGAACCCGACGAAGCGCTGGTCTCGGCGCGCCGGGCGTTCTTTGCCGGCATGAATGCGCTGGGCGACGCCATATCGTCGCATTGCCCGCCCGAGCGGGAGGTCGGTTTCGACTGGCCCGACGCCGTCAGGTTCGACGGCGGACTGTTGGGCGGCGCCCGGCTCGGCATCCCCGCGGGATGCGCCGAGGACGAGGTGCCGGCCTGGCTGGTATTCGGCGTCATCCTGCGCGCCGCCGACATGGCCCATGTCGAGGAGGTGCAGGCCGCATCAGGCGTCGCGATGCTGAGCGAGGGTTTCGAGATGATCGATACCGACGCGATCATCGAAAGTTTTGCGCGGCATCTGATGACCGCGTTCGACCGGTGGCGGGAACGCGGATTCGAGGCGGTCGCGCGCGACTATCTGACCCGGCTGGCGCCGGCCAGCGCCGGCGGGATCAGAGGCATCGACGTCAACGGCGATCTGCTGGTACGCGCTGCAACCGGCAAGGAACCGCCGGAACGGAGCAGCCTCGTCGACGCGCTGGCGCGCGCGGACTGGTATGATCGCCAGGCGCGCGGCCCAAAGCCCGGATGAGGCGGACATGCTGAAACTGCCGCGAACCATCCGGCTCGATCCGTCCGACACGTTCGTGTTCGAGCGGGCGGCGGAACCGGGCGAATGGGCGGTGTCCGGCGCGTTTGCGTTCTGGAACCGGGACCCTGCCACGCTCGGCCCGAAGGCGCGCGTGGCGCTGCGGTCGGGCTTTCTCGGCATCGACAGTCTTGGCTGGTCGACGCTCGCGATCGTCACCGAGGCGACCGAAGCCGAGCGCGCGGCCATGGTCGAGCGCCTCGCGGCAACATTGCTGGAAAAATTCGGCGCGCCGGATCCAGCCGCAGCACGGCTGGCCGCCGAAGAAGAGGTCGCGTTCGCGGCCTCGCTGTGCGATCACGCCCCGCAGACCCTGCTCGCGGTGCAGCGCAGCGTCGAGGACGGCGATATCCGCGAGCGCTTTCGCACGCTTCGGCCACGCGAGACCCCGGGCAGCGCCGATTCCTTGCACGCGCATGCCAGCGCCTTTACCTTTCACGAGGTGGAAGGCGAAGATGAGCCGGCCGAACAGGTCGATCTGATGGGTTTGATCAAGACTGACGGCATGACCAGGGATCGCACATGAGAGAATTCTGGGTCGCCTCCGGCCATCACCTGACCCGTCGTGGCGATCATGGCGGGCTGTTGGCGACGCCCGAACTGATCATGGCCTATCTGGCGCGGCCTGAATTGATGCCGCCGGCCGACGCCTGCAACGCCGAACTGCGGCTGCATGCCAACCTGCTGGCCGATCCGCTGCGCCCGGTGAGCAAAGCCGATATCGCGGCGCTGGCGGATGCCGACGCGCGGGAAAACTGGACCTTCATGGTGAATTTCCGCGACCGGCTGGTGGCTGCGCCCTCGCTGGAGGCTGTGTATGTGGCGCTGGCCCGCAAGGGCGCCGGCGATCTGCCGCCGATCTTCCTGTCGCAGCTCTGCCACCTGATCCTGCGCAACGCGCTGGAGGGCTGCGACGATCCCTTCATGCTGCGCGCCGCCGAACTGTTCTACCGCAGCCAGCTTGCCACCGTGCACGACGGCACGCTGCTGCTGGCCGACGCGGAGGTGATCGAGGCGCAGCAGCACGCCCGGCACGACATCCATTCCTCGCCGCTGACCGCGATGCTGGCGCCGCCGAAGGAGTTCGGCGAGATGGATGTGATGGACGACGACAATGCCTGGACCTACTGGTCGCGTTCCGACGCGCACGCGATGGTGATGAACATCGGCGGCAATCCGAAGGCGCGCGCCGGGCTTTGCCGGGTGATCGAACGCTGGATCGCCCATCTGCTTGGCGTGACCGTCAAGGTGGAGACAGTGGCCTCGATCGAGGACCGCGACTGGCGCTGGTTCATCGGCCTCGACAGCGAGGGCACGAAGATCGGCAACGCCCTGTGGAACGGCGCGACACTCGGAGGCGACGCCGCCGAGCGGATCGTCGGGTTGATGCGCCTGGCCATCGAGGATACGCGGCTGGTCGACGCGCGCGTCGGCAGCAGGCCGGTCTATCTCATTCTGGCGATGGGTGCGGACAAGGTGGTGCGGCTGAAGCCGCAGAACCTGGTCGCAGGTTTGCCGCTGGCGGCTACTGCCGATGTCGCATGAGCGGCCGGACAACGAAGGACCTGTCATGGCGATGACCGAGGTGTCCCGCCAGGTCGGCGTGGTGCTGCGCCGCCGTTCCATCGACAATCCCTGGATCGATCACATGTGGTCGCCGGCGATGATCCTCGACGAAGTGCCCGACACCGCGCCGTGGACCGTGCTGTCGAGCGAGACCGACGCGACGATCTACTATGCCGGCGCGGCCAGCATCGATCTGTTCATTTCGGACACCGCCAATTACCGCGACAACCTCGCCGACGGCGCGCCGTTGATCTGGGTCGCGCTGCGGCGGCAGGATGGCGGCCCCGAACTCGAACTGACCAAGGTCACCGCCGACCCGACCGAGGGAGAAGCGATCTTCGAAAGCGGATGCGACGTGATCGGCACCGTCCCGATGCCGCCCGGGATCGCGGCGTGGATCGCCGCCTTTGTCGATCGGTTTCATGTCGAACGCCAGTTCCACAAGCGCCAGCGGGACCGCAAGAGCGGCGATCGCGGCCGCATGCGGGATGACGGAACGGAGCGCTCATGAGCGGCCCGGATCATGACGATGATGACAAGGGCTTTCTGGCGCGTTGGTCGCAGCGCAAGCAGGAGGCAAAGCAACCCGAACCCAAGTCGGATGAGCCTGCGGCCGAGATACCGCCCGCGGTGGCCGAAGCCGAGGCGGCGCCTGAGTTCGACCTCTCCAGCCTGCCGAAACTGGAGGAGATGACGGGCGCGACCGATATCACCGGGTTTCTGCAGAAGGGCGTTCCCGAGCATCTGCGCAATGCGGCGCTGCGACAATCCTGGGCGCTGGATCCCGCGATCCGCAATTACGTCAACCCCGCGCTCGAATACGCCTATGACTGGAACACGCCCGGCGGCGTGCCGGGCACGGGCGAGATCGGCGCCGGCATCGATGTCGCCCGGATGGTGTTGCAGATCATGGGCGACGGGCCGGCGGCTGAACCTGAAACGGTGTCCAATCCGAAACGGGATCCGGCGGACGATGCCGGAGCCGATGTGGACCTTCACGCCTTGCCCGCACCCACGCCGGATTTGCCTGCCGATCCGCTGCGGCGGCGTGACGACGGTGAGTCGGTAGCACAAAATGCGAGCACCGATGACGGCCTGCCGCCCGATTCGGCTGCTGCACCGCAACCGGCGGTGCGACGCCATGGCTCTGCAAAACCGATTGTTTAGACAAAGTTTTTTGCAGACATAGCCCCCGCCTATGTTATTAATTCGAACTGGAATAATTCCAGTTCTAAATTGTATGCCCGATTAAGAGGCACGGGGGATCCGTCCAGCATGCGGGACGCCGGACTGGAACAGGCAATCAAGGCAGCAGGTGGCGTCGCATCGCTGGCGCGAGGGATCGGCATTGCCCAGCCATCGGTTTCGGCGTGGTCCCGGATTCCCGCCGAACGGGTGCTCGCTGTCGAGGCGCTCACGCGGGTGCAACGCGACATTCTTCGCCCCGATCTCTACGGACTCCCAAAGGATCAGGTGATATCAAAATCCGAAATCGACGAGATCGACCAGCTGCGCGCCGCGCAATACGGCCTGCTGTCGCTGCTGCTCGGCAAGGCGCCCGACGCCGACACGCTCCGGCGCGTTGCCACGCTGAAGGGCGATGCGTCCGATCTCGGCATCGCGCATATCGAACTGTCGGCGGCGGCGGCGGCGGCGGATGATCGCGCCGTCAGCAAGGAATTCTTCGATCTGTTCGTCGGGCTCGGGCGCGGCGAGCTGCTGCCCTATGCCTCCTATTACCTGACCGGTTTTCTGCACGAGCGCCCGCTGGCGCGGGTGCGCGAAGATTTCGACCGGCTCGGGATCGAGCGCGCCGGCCCGTCGCGGGAGCCGGAAGATCACCTCGCGATCCTGCTCGAGGTGATGTCCGGTCTCGCCCGCGGCGAGTTCGAGGCCGACTTCAGCGAACAGCAGCGATTCTTCGAGCGCCATTTGAAGCCGTGGGCGGCGCGAATGTTCGCCGATCTCGAAATGTCGCAATCCGCCAAATTCTACCGTGCCGTCGGCCGGGTCGGCCGCATTTTCATGGAACTGGAATCCGAGGCCTTCACGCTGTCCTGACAGCGGCGAAGGCAAGCGAAAGGGAGACTGCAATGCGCAAGCCAATCGACAGCAAGGCGCCCGCCGCCGAAGGCGGCGTCGA
>NZ_JAUYQU010000102.1 GCF_030697065.1 Bradyrhizobium sp. | reverse complement strand
TACAACAAGCGGATCATCGAACTCGCGGGCAATATTCCCCGGATCGGCCGCCTCCCCGACCCCGACGCCAGTGCCACGGCGCATTCCAAGCTGTGCGGCTCCACCGTCAAGATCGACCTCAAGATGGACGGACCGGTCGTCAGCGACTTTGCCCATGACGTGAAGGCCTGCGCGCTCGGCCAGGCCTCATCCTCGATCATGGCGCAGCACGTGGTCGGCTCGACCGCAGACGAATTGCGCGAACTGCGCGAGACCGTGCGCAGGATGCTGAAGGAAAATGGCGCGGCTCCGCAAGGCAAGTGGGCCGATATCGCCCTGCTCGAGCCGGTGCGTGACTACAAGGCGCGGCATGCCTCGACCATGCTGACCTTCGACGCCGTGGTCGACGCGATCGGCCAGATCGAGGCCAAAGCGAAACAGCCGGCTTCGGCCTGAGCCGGCTCAAGGGCCGTCATGCTCCGCCACCGGCCACGCGTGGAGCGAAACTTCAGCGCCGCGTCGTGATAAATTATTCGCTTGAGTCATTAATGTTGTTGGCCAGAAACAATGCTGCTGCCCGCGGGCTTGGTGATCCGTCGCTACTGCGCCGGGACCGCCACCACGACACCGCCGGTCGGCACCGTCGCTTCCGCCGTCTTGGTCGATTTTGGCGATGCAGCCTGAAGCTGCGTCGTCTCGGCGCTGACCGTTTCGCTCGCAAAACGATCCTGCACCGGCTTGACCGTCCGCCCGGCCACCGGAATCGCGCGCGGATCCGGAAGCAGAACCTCGGCAACCGCGTCGGTGGTAACAAGATTGGTCAGCCGCAGTTCGTCGCGGTTCAATTGGTAGAGTTCTTCCCAGGGAGGGACGCTCAGCGCCAGCGACAGCAAGTCGCCCGTGCCGCCCATATCGAAGGTGTATTTGGCGAGACGCCCGATATCGCGTTCGACGATCATCAGGTCCTGCGCCGTGTAGCTCGCGGCCCTGGCGTCCTCGGCGCGGTCGCCCATCCAGATCTGATGCACCCTGATATGCGCGCCGTCCGGCACGTAACGTGTCTTGCCGGACAGCAGCAGGAACACGCACATCGACTCGCAATAGGCTTCGGGCGCGACGCTGCCGCGCTCGCCCTGCCCGGTCAGGGTCCTGATGCTGGTGCCGACGGTGGTCAGCGCCCCGAGCGCACGCCAGCGCCGTCCGAGCGCGATGGAATCGTTGACCGAGCCACCGCTGGAATCCAGCACGATGGTGGCGCCGGCGAGTTGGCGGCCGCGCGCGAATTCGTCGAAATCCTTCGGGCTGTTCGCGGTGACGATACCGACCGCGCTGATCCAGCCGCGGCAATTCGGCTCGCAGGCAACCCAGCTGAACTTCATCGGCTGTTTGCGTTCTTCGAGGCTGCCGCCGGCATGTGCCCGGCTGCCATTCCCGGCCATGACGGCAGGCAATGCGATGCAAAGGGCAACGGCGCAGACGAGCGCCCAGCCGCCTATTCGGAGCGACTTCACGAAATTTGGTTCCTTCCCCCAAAGCCCGGTCGGACAGCGGTAACGGTACCAGTTCAACGACGATGATTCCGTCACATCGGCGTTGCAAAAAGGGTAACCTCGCGTCACATAAAGTCTATTAACTTTTGCTGCAGCGCGTGCGGTATTTTGCCCGGTGTGACTCAAATGCAATCCGTAGCCTTGCGGGTTTGGTTCCCTGCACCGGAACCGGGCAACTCGTTGCCCATCGACAAAACAGATCGCCCATGAAGCATTCAATGGATTGTTCGGACTGTGCGGGGACGCTGCAACGCCTGCCGCGCAATTTCGGCCGGGCGCTGATCTGGATCTACCGGCATACGTTTTCGCTGCTCGTCGGATACAATTGCCGCCATCTGCCGACCTGTTCGGTCTATGGCGACGAGGCTATCCAGCGTTTTGGACTGTGGGCCGGCGGCTGGATGACGCTGGCGCGGATGCTGCGCTGCCAACCCTGGGGAACTTCGGGGATCGACAATGTGCCGGGGACGGCGCCGCCCGGCGCGCGCTGGTATCTGCCATGGCGATACGGTCGCTGGCGCGGCGTCAACGGGCCCTAGCCATCTACACGCACGCTAACGCGAAAACCAGAACAGACCGCCCCTCTGCGGAACGGGCTCGGATGGTCGAGGCTGCCGGGGCCGTTTCGGCCTCGGCGGCGGTTCAGCGGCCGACGTGGTCTCCTCGACAGCCGTGCCGTCCGAGGGCAGCCTGACCGATAGCAGCAGGTTGGTTTCATGCGTGCGCCAGCGATAGCCGATGCCGAAATCGATCGGCTGGCTGCGCCGGAACAACTCGGCATAGGCCGGCTGGTACCTGCCGGGAAATTCCCCGATCGGACCGAGGTAGCGGCCGAACGGAAAAAACCGCCATTGCTTCCGATCGTAATCCGCGAGCGGCACGCCGGAATCGTCCTGAATGATGGTGGCGCTGTTGGCGAGAATGAAGTCGCGAACGGTGGTGAAGTTGCCGGAGTGCAAGAGATAGGACGCGCTCTTGATCAGGCTGTTGCCGGGCGCCAGCGTGGCGCAGAATTTCAGAAAGCCGGAAACCTTGACGCCGCTGTTCGACAGGTCGGTCGAGAAATAATACAGCGTCTTCTCGGCGCCATCGCTGCCGGCGAACAGGATGCGGACACCCTTCGTCGCGTTGGGCCCCGGATTCTCATTGGCGAAATACGCAGCCCCCTTGTCGTCGAGTGCGATCGGGCTGACCTCGCGAATGGTCTTTCCCGAGCGCGCCAGGAACACATAGAGGATCGGCAAGGTGCCGGAGAGCTGGCCGGCCTGCAGATCGGTCTTCATCTGCTTGGTGATGAAGAAGCTGAAGCTCAGGATCGAGCCGAGCGACCGCTCGATATTGTACAGCGCGGACCCGATGCCGCCCGGCGGCAACCGTGTCAGGTCGGGTACCGAACCGACCGGCTCGAGCGCGCTCAGCACATAGGTCGACGCCTTCGAATAGAACAAGTCCGCGTAGAGGAAGTCCGGACCGCTGAACATGTAGAACATGGTCGGCCGCGGCGCCGCCAGATGGGCCTCGGTCCAGTTCCGGATTTTCGAAAGCTGACGCTGCTCGAGCTGTGCGAACGCGTTGTCGAAGAATTTGGCGTGGCGCTGCCACGAAGGGCTTCTCGTCAAGGGCGTCAGTGGCGAATCGGCTGAAGGCGCCATGCCGGCGAGGAAACGCGCGGTATCATCGGCGGTCGGGGCATCGGCGGCGCGCGCCGGCAGTGTCGCCGCGAGCAACATGACGGCTGCCAGCGCCGTTATTTTCACGGTCTGAAGCATCGCTATGCGCGGTTCTGCGGTGCGGCGCCGCGACCGGCCCGCTTGCGGAAAACCGCGTAAATCACCAGGCCCGAAATCATGATCAAGACACCCAGGAACGACTGCACCGGCCGTTGCGTCAAGAGATAGTACATCATGAAGCCGGTCACGAGCAGGAAAACCACCGGGGTGACCGGGTATCCCCAGGCCCGATAGGGCCGCGGCAGATCGGGCCGGGTGATGCGCAGCTTGATGACGCCGAGCACGGTGAAAAACGAGCAGAACAACAGCGCGAACTGGATGAAATCGAGCACCGCCTCGAAGCTGCGGGTGAACAGCATCAGGCTGGCCACCGCGAGCTGGAACAGGATCGCCCAGGCCGGCGCGCCCTGGGTCGATTTGCGCGAGAACACCCGCAACGACGGAATGTCCTCGCCCATGGTCATCATCACGCGCGGGCCGATCCACATCATCGCGCTGATCGAGGAAATCAGCCCGATGCAGATCATGGCGCCGACGATACGACCGCCGAACTCGCCGAAGATGTGGGTGCCGGAGATGCGGGCGACATCGAGCTGCCCGGCCAGTTCGCCAACCGGCGCGGTGTAGAGGAACACAGCGTTCAGCGCGACATACAGCACGAGCACGATCAACGTTCCCGCCAGCATCGCCCGCGGCAGATTTCGCTCGGGGTCGTGCATTTCGCCGATGATGTAGGTCGCGGCATTCCAGCCCGAGAACGAATACATCACGAACACCAGGCCGATCGCGAACGGCGCGCTGGTGATATAGCCGAAGTCGGAAACCGAGGGTGAGAACGTGACCGGCTGCGGGGTGCCGATGGCAAATCCGGCCGCCAGGAACGCCACGATCAGCACCACTTTCAGGATGGTCGCGATCAATTGAAAGGTGCCGGAGTGCCTGAGCCCGGCGAGTTGCACCAGTGACACCAGCCAGACCACGCCGAGCGCGAGCGCCAGCGGCGGAGCGTCCGGCAGCACCGATTTGCCGTACTCGCCGAACGCCATCGCGGCCAGCGCCACGGGGGCGGCGAAACCGATCGTCGCCGAGACCCAGCCCGCGACAAATCCGAAGGCCGGGTGGTACGCCCGGGTCAGGAAATTATATTCGCCGCTCGAGCGCGGAAACATCGCACCGAGTTCGCTGTAGGCAAACACCCCGCACAGCGCCACGACGCCGCCGACCACCCACAGCAAGAGGATCGAAAAGCCCGACGGGATGTCCTTGACCTGAAAACCGAGGCTGGTGAAGACCCCGACTCCGACCATGTCGGCCACCACGATGGCGGTGGCCACAAGGACCGAAACGCCCGAACCGCTGGCGGGACGCCGGCCAGGCAATGCCGTGCTTCCCGTCTCTGATGCCGCCATATCGGTCCACGCCCTTGGCCCAGCCGCCTGTGTTCCTCATCGTGCAGGCTGCACCGCGTCAATTCAAGCAGTGTTAACAATGATTTAAATCGCGGTCGAATTTGGTATTTAAATACCTCCAAGACCTTTCGCGGGCCGTCGACAGCCCGTAACATTGCGCAAGTAGATCGCGCCTCACAATCGCGACACGATTTCGTGTTCTTTGGGGCATCGGGGACCGGGGAGTTTTTCCGGAAGCTTAACGTCACCTCAACGCGAGCTGACATACGCCAATTGCAGGCGGATATTGGGGCAAGTGGGTGGATGGTCGGGGCGCATCCAGAACAGCATGAGGTTGCGGGCCAGGTGATTTCACAAAGCGTGATTTCACAGGACGTGCCTGATGCGTCTCCGTATCGGCAGAGTCCGGCTCACCACGGCGCCGGTTCGCAGCGATGGCGCTGGATTGCCCTCGTCTCCGTCTTCGTGCCGCTGTCATTCCTGCTGGTTCAGTGCGGCAAGGCCCCGAGCGCCGGCATGCTCGCAGCCAATGCCCATGCCTCGGCGGCAGACAGTTTCGAGGACCGGTTTCCGGCCCCGACGTTCCGGGATCGCTTTCCGGAAACCAGCGAGAACCTGGCGCCGCGGCAGCCGACCTCCGCCGCTCCGCGCGAACGCAGCGCACAGACAGAGCCCGCGCCCTATCGCGTGGCCTCGCTGGCGCCCACGGTGCCGCATCAGCGTCCGGCCCGGGAAGAGCAGACCGTGCTGGTCGGCCTGAAATCCTCGGCCTTCCCCTATCTCGGCAACAATCCGCGTACCGACGAGCCGTTCCTGAACATTTCCAATGGCGAACGCCGCGGTCATCGCAACTATAGCGGCCGGGTCTTCTGGCAGGACGAAACCTACAGCGACAGCCGCACGCTGATGCACGTGCCGGAGCATTTCGACACCAGAAAACCGGGGGTCATCGTAGTATTCTTCCACGGCCATGGCGCGACGCTGGAACGCGACGTGCGCGACCGCCAGCGGGTACCGCAACAGATTTCGGATTCCGGCGTCAACGCGGTGCTGCTGGCGCCGCAGCTTGCGGTCGATGCCGCCGATTCCAGCGCCGGCAAGTTCTGGCAGCCCGGCGGGCTCAAGCGCTTTGTCGCGGAGTCGGCCGAACACCTCGCCCGGCTCTCCGGCGATCCCCGCGCCGCCAGGACCTTCGCCAACATGCCCGTCATCATCGTCGGCTACAGCGGCGGCTTCATGCCGGCGGCCTGGAGCCTCGAGGTCGGAGGCCTCGGCAATCGGGTGCGCGGCGTATTCCTGCTCGATGCCGTGTATGGCGAGCTCGACAAATTCGCATCCTGGATCGTCAACAACCGCACCGGCTTCTTTGTCAGCGCCTATACCCGTTCCACCCGGCGTCACGAGCAGGCACTCATCGCGATGTTGAAGGAAAAGGACATCGCGATATCGGAGGATATGGACACACCGCTGCGTCCCGGCAGCGTGGTGTTCCTGGAGACGCCCGAGGGCGTGACGCATCGCGACTACGTCATGCGCGCCTGGACCGACCATCCGGTCAAGGACGTGCTGGTCAAGATGGCGGCAACACCGTCGCTGACACGGGTGGCGGCAAGCGCGCCATCATCCGCCGGCCGTTGATCGGCGCGAGGCTCTCGCCCGCCGCCGTCGTGATTTAACGCGCCGCCGGTTCCGGCGGCTTGGCCGGCTTGGGAAGCTTCTCGGCGAAACTGTTGAAGCACTTCAGCCGCCCGTCTTCCTCCTTGAAAGCGGTGCAGTCGGTGACGGCTTTCGGAGCGGGCACCCTGGCCTTCGGCTTGGGCGGGAAGATGGCATCGAAGCAATCCAGCCGCTCCTTGGTTTCATCGTCGATGTCGAGACAGGCCACCATCCTGACGGGGATCGACTGCGGCTTCGCCTTCGGCTCTTTCGGTGCTGCGTCCTTCGGCTTGATCTGGACCAGCGGCTTGCCGCCGACGGTCGGCGGCGGCTTGTCCTGCGCAAAGGCAGCGGAGGAACAAAGGATCAAAGCCAGCGCCAGTACTTTTATCATGTCACTTCACCCCTCTTGCCCGACCACACAACGCCCCCTCGGGATGGCAGTGTGGTATCGGAAAAACACCACTTGGCAAAATATCCCCTGGCAAATTTCCTCGGGATTGAGGCTTATTGGCGAACATTTTTCTCACTTGTTCACAAAGAAGAAGTCCTCGCGCCCCGGCAGCGAGCCATAGGTGTAGGGCTCCTGCCGCCCGGCCGTGGCCTCCATCACGTCGTCACGGACCAGGCGGAACAGCTTGTTGATCTCCACCCCCGGGGTTGCAATCCGCTGCACCACGGCGACCGCGAACGGGGAATTTTCGCCCTCGCCGTCGAGCGCGGTCTGTCCATGCTTGGCGGCATAGACCACCAGCGAGGCGCCCTGCACCTTCAATTCGCCTAGGCCCTTGCCGAGCGACCTCGTTCGCGTGCTCCTTGTGCCCTCGTTCGACGGACTGGTCGCAACCGGAATCGGTGCCGGCGATGCCGCCGCCGCGGCGTTCGCAAACGGGTTGTCGCGGCAGGCATCGAGCACGACGAGTTTCAGCTTCTTCGCCCCGTCGATCGCCGCCATCACCTGGTCGAGCGGCATCGCTTCGAACAGCACGTCGCGGTCGGAGGCGAGTTTGGCGTCCACCGGGATCAGGTAATTGACGCCGTTCACCTCGATGCCATGTCCCGCATAATACACCACCGCCCAGTCCGCCTTGTCGGAAGCTGCGGCGAAGGTGCGTAGCGCCTCGATCATCTTGTCGCGCGATGCATCGACGGCCGTCGTAACATCGTCAAAGCCGACGGCGCGCAAGGCCGCCGCCATTTTTTGCGCGTCGCGGCGCGGATTCTCGAGCGCTGTAACCGACTTGTAGGCGGAGTTGCCGATGATCAGCGCGGCACGGCGGCCCTGCTTTGCCGCGGTCGCTTTCGCCACGGCGGGGGCCACCACGGGCGCGGCCACCGCGAGCGTCGGCACCGACGTCGGGGACGATGCCCGGCTGGGCACCGGAAGGATCTTCGGCTGCGGCGCACCCGACGCAAGGGCCGCCAGCCGCGCTTCCGCGGTTTCGCGGGCTGACTTGGAAATATCGCCGCGGCCGGAATTTTCGCTGACCGACAGCGCGGTGCGAAATTCGGACTTGGCGCGCTCGAAATCGCCCATGCGCTCGAAGGTCAGGCCGAGGCCTGTGTAAGCCGGCGCAAAATCGGACTCGAAGCGAATCGCCTGGTTGAAATTGGACAGCGCGCTGTCGTAGTCGCCCATGTAGCGCAGCGTCTCGCCGCGCAGCGTCAGGCCGAGCGCAACGCCGGGACCGCCGGCATAGAGCTCGATGGCGCGATTTTGGTCCTGCAGCGCCCGCTCCAGATTGCCGGTGAGCCGCCAGGCGTCGCCGCGATTGGCGTAGTATTTGGCATTTTTCGGCGCGAGCCTGATCGCGACGCTGGAATCGGCCGTCGACTTCTCGTATTCGCCCATCGATTTCAGGATCAGCGCGCGGTTGTTGTAGGCCGATGCCCGGTAAGGGTCGTTGTTGATCAGTGCGATCGATCGGTTGATGTCGGCGATGGCCGCGGCGTAATCGCCCTTGTCGCGATTCATGTTGGCGCGCTGGTTATAGACTGCGGGGTCGCGCGGCATGATCGCGGCGGCCTCGTTCAGCACGGCGATGCCGCGGTCGAAATCGCCTCGGCAATGCTGCCAGTAGAACGAAATCCACAGGTGTATGTCGTAGTAGGCCGAACTCTTCTTCGACGGCGAGAGGTCCCGGGCGCGGTTCAGATCCTCGATCGCGGGATCGCATTTATTCTGGTTCAGAAGCGCCTGCGCGCGATAGGACAGCGCCAGCGCAAGCTGCGCCGCTGACCGGCCGGTGTCGATTGCAAGGGTGCAGGCCGCGACCCGGTCGTCCAGCTCGCTGACGCTCTTGATCGCACCGACCTTGCAGCCGGTGCTGCGCGCCTTGGCCGTGGCCCGGTCCGCCGCCGCCAGGGTGATGCCGCCAACCGCCAGCATGACCACCGCGGAACGCGCCGCGAACTTCCAGTTCCCCACCACGATGGCCCCTTGCCAAGTCCCGGGGCGACAAAAGCATGCGGGATCGACCTTGTCACGGTGGCGGCTCGTGGAACCGCACTTTACCTGTTCAGCGCGTAGCCGGCCTGG
>NZ_JAUYQU010000099.1 GCF_030697065.1 Bradyrhizobium sp. | reverse complement strand
CCACCAGGATGATCGCGGGGCCCGACGGCACCTTGGTCTGGAACGACAGCACGAGGCCCGCATAGCCCGACACGATCGCACTCGCCACCGCGATGCAGATCATGCCGGTGATGTCGCGCGACCAGAACCGCGCGATGCCGGCGGGCAGGATCATCAGCCCGACCGCCAGCAGAGTGCCCAGCGCGTGAAAGCCGTTGACGAGGTTGACCACGACCAGCGCCAGGAAAGCCAGATGCGCCGGCGCGCCGGCGCGGCTGACGGTGCGCAAGAACACCGGATCGACGCATTCGATCACCAAGGGGCGAAAGATCACCGCCAGCACCAGCAGCGTGATGGTGGCGTTGAAGGCGATCACCAGCAGGGTCTGGTCGTCCATCGCGAGGATATTGCCGAACAGCACGTGCAGGAGGTCGATATTGGTGCCCTTGATGGAAATGATGGTGACGCCGAGCGCCAGCGAGACCAGATAGAAGGTCGCCAGCGAGGCGTCTTCCTTCAGTTCGGTGTTGCGCGCCACGAGGCCTGCGAGGATCGCGACGGTAAAGCCCGCGATCAATCCGCCCGCGGTCATCGCGAACAGGCTGAGCCCGGACAACAGGAAGCCGATCGCGGCGCCCGGCAGGATGGCATGTGCCATGGCGTCGCCGACCAGGCTCATCCGCCGCAGCATCAGGAACACACCGATCGGCGCGCCGCCCAGCGACAGCGCGATAACGGCGGCGAGCGCCCGGCGCATGAACTCGAATTCGGTGAAGGGCGCGATCAGCGCGTCGTACATCATCGCGCTCACGCCGCCCGCGATGGCATGTCGTCGACCGCGCAGGCGGGCGCGCTGTCATCGAAGGCCTCGCACATCCGTCGCGCCTGCGTCAGATTCTCCGATGTCAGGACCTCGGCGGTCGGTCCCCAGGCCACCGGACCGCGCGCCAGCAGCAGGGTTTCCGGAAAATGCGCCCGCACCACATCCATGTCGTGCAGCGCCGCCAGCACCGTGCGCTTCTCGTCGTGCCAATGGCGCACCAGCGCCAGCAGATCCAGCGAGGTCTTGGCGTCGATGGCGTTGAAGGGCTCGTCGAGCACGATCAGCCGCGCATCCTGCAGCAGCACCCGCGCGAACAGCATGCGCTGCATCTGGCCGCCAGACAGCGTACCAATCGGGCGGTTCTCGAAACCGTTGAGGCCGACGGCGGCGAGCGCATGCGCGATCTTTTCGCGCGCCGATTTGCCCATGCCGCCAAAGAATCCGACCGAGCGCCACAGTCCGGTGCCGACGAAATCGTACACCGAGATCGGAAAGCTGCGGTCGATATCGGCGGTCTGGGGCAGATAGGCGATGTCGCGGACCTTGAGATCACCAAGCCCGATCGAGCCCGCCAGCGGCTTCAGGATGCCGACCAGCCCGCGAAACAGAGTCGACTTGCCGGCGCCGTTGGGGCCGACCACCGCCAGCAGCGCGCCGGTGGCGACCTCGCCGTCGAGATGATGCACGGCCGGATGCCGGTCATAGCCGAGCGTGACATCGCGGAATTGCAGCTGCGCGGCCATGCTCACCTCATCGCCAGCAGCACCACGGCCCACAGGCCGGCACTGACCGCGAGCGCCGCCCCAAGCCGGGCCAAAACCGTCATGCGCAGAATCGACCACGGCGCCGCCTGCGCCGGATGCGGCGATGACGGCCCGTGGCTGTGGGCGTGGGGATGTGCGTGGTCGTGAGAATGCGCGTGAGCCATTAGAGAATGTTATAATATAACATAACCGCTGTCTACGGAGGCTTTTTGGGCTGTGGAATCGTTGATGCGAGCTCAAAGCCGCAGGTAGGTGTATCCTTCTCTTTTCTGAAGGCGGCTGATCTCCGCGATACCCGAAGGAACCAACACGGCCTCAGGTACTACGGCACGCGTATCGATCTGCTGACGCGTCAATGTGTTGGTGCATACGCGAAACTCCACCCCGCGAGCACGCAGTTCGCGCAGCGCTCCAATGTAAGGCTGCCCTTCAGTGTCCTTCGCCCCCTGAAGGAGGAAATTGATCCCATCGCTATGTGCGACGACAACCACCTGCAGATTTGGTTCGGCGTCGAGATGGTTTTTCAGCGTACGCAAGTTCGCCTTGACGTGATTGCCTCCGGCGAGGTGATAGACGATGCGAGTGCCCTGCGCGGTCCCCGCGTTGGATTGTGCATTCCAGGGTTGCGCCAGCGCGAGCCAGCCGACGATCAGCAACGCGGCGATTCCGGGAGCCGCCGCCAGACAAACTCCCAGTGACAGCGAGGTGGCCTGTCGCGGCGCGGCAGTGCCAGCAAATTGGGCCTGCACCGCCTCGCGCAATCGCAACGGCGCCTTCGCAGGTTCGCAGGCGCGGGAGATCGCTGTCCGCATTGTCTGTATGCCAGCTATTGCGGCATTGCACCTCGGGCACTCCTGCAAATGCGCCTCCACTGCGAGGACATTTTGCAGATCAAGCTCGCCGTCAATGTAGGGGTTCAACAGACGGTTGACTTCGGTGCATTTCATGTTCCGGTCTCCCTTGGTCTGACACGCTCGGCAATCAAGCCTTGAAGCAGGCGGCGCGCCCGCGACAGGCGAGACATCACGGTGCCGATCGGCGTCCCGACGATGTCGGCAATCTCCTTGTACGAGCAGCCTTCGATTTCCCTCAAAACCAACACTTCATGATAATCGCGAGGCAAGGCGCCGAGGCACTGCCGCACCAGGTCGCTTTCGGCGCGCGCGATCACGGCGGCCTCCGGGTTGACCGGCAGGGTAATCACCGCCCCGGCTGCAAGCATCTCCGCGTCATGGCGCTGTTCGTCGAAATCCTCGGCGGGTCCGGGCAGATGCTCGCGTTGCCGAAGCTCGTAGCAGGCGTTTCGGACGATGCGCAGCAGCCAGGGTCTGGCATCGTCGCCGCGCAGCGAGCCGAAAAACCTCCATGCGCGCAAATAGGCCTCCTGGACTGCGTCCTCGGCAAGTCCGTCATTCTTGGCCAGCCACCGCGCAAGGCTGTAGGCAGCATCGAGGTGCGGCAGCATCAGCCGCTCGAATCGCTCGCGCTCCCAGTCGTCGTGCATAGGTTCCTCCTGAACCATGACCGGTGGACAAGCAATTTTATTCCCGGAACCATCGGGAATAAACGCTCGACGGCACCGGTAGGACACGATGGGACGAAACGTTCCCGCTTCGTTTCGAGGAAATCCAAGGAGAACCGATCATGAGGAAACTTCTCGTCGCCGCCGCTGCTGCGCTCTCGCTGACGGCCATTGCAACTGCCGCCGTCGCCGACAATGCGGTCGGGCCAGACAAGGTCGTCTATCATGTCAACAACACGGAGTTGCAGGCTTCCGATGCACTGCGCAACATCGGCAATCACCTGGAAATTAATCCGAAGGCGAAGATCGTCGTCGTTACCCATGCGCGCGGCGTCGACATGCTGTTCAAGGACGCTAGGGACAAGAACGGCAATCCGTACAGTGCCGGGATCGCGGAACTCAAACTGCAAGGAGTGCAATTCGACATCTGCCAGATCACCCTGCGCAACCGCAAACTGGAGAAGGACCAGTTCGTATCCGAGGCGACTTTCGTGCCGTCAGGGGTGGCCGAGATCACGCGCCTGCAGCAGCGCGAAGGCTACGCATACCTCAGACCTTGATCCGAATCGTCGCTCAGACGGAGTGGCTGGACCGGTCGTCCTTCGCCACTCCGTGATTCAGCAGCCACAATTCCGGGACGTCTGCTTGGACCGGAATCCGACGCGTCAGTGCTGGGTTCTGTCGCCAATTGTTTTCGTACCCTCTTGCCGCACCGTGTCATTCCGCGGGCGACCTAGCAACGCAGTCGCTTTCGGAGTGAAGCAGCCATTCAGCTAACCGCGCTGACAGCACCGGATTTACAATTACGCGCCCCAGTGCCTACGGCTTCCCGATCGCCATGGCGATCGCCGCCGCCACGAACGGAAACGGCAGCGAGACGGCTGCGCGGAACCAGACAAAACGGGCCGGCATGAAGGGAATTTCCCACAGGATCAGGCGCTGGAAGGCGAATAGCGCCCAGGCGGTGACATAGGCGATGACCTGCGGCGGGCCGGCGCCGGCCTTCATGGCGACGGCGCCGAGCGAGAAGCCGATCACCGGACCGCCCGGCGTGGCAGCGCCGGCGACCGTGGCCATCAGCACGCCGAGCCAGCCCGAATCCGGACCGAGCCAGCCGGTGATGACTTCGGAGGGGATCACCGCGGCGATATAGCCGGCGCCGAGCACGCCGAGTGCGATGCGCGGCACGATATTGATGAAATCCAGCGAGCCTTCGCGCACCGACGCGACCAGCACGACGCGGCCGCGCTGCCAGGCCATCAAACCGAGCACGGCGACCGAACCCCACAGGATGATGTCGACGAGCAGCGCGCTCATGGCGGCGCGCCCTTCGGGTAGATCCTGAGATAGACGAAGCGGCCGAGCGCACCGGCCAGTATCGGCAGCGGCAGCGAGATCAGAATCCGCAACAGCGTGAAGTCGGTGCCCATGATCGGCA
Source organism: Bradyrhizobium sp. (assembly GCF_030697065.1). Taxonomy (GTDB): domain Bacteria; phylum Pseudomonadota; class Alphaproteobacteria; order Rhizobiales; family Xanthobacteraceae; genus Bradyrhizobium. The sequence continues at coordinate 5,558 of NZ_JAUYQU010000099.1, read as the reverse complement.
ATTCCCAGACGATGGCGCGGCCATAGCCGATCAGCGTCCAGCTCACGACCATGGCGATGGCGGCGCCGAAATCGGCGCCGACCGTGAGCAGCGCGGCCGCCACCGGATAGACGGTGAACGGTCCGCCCGGCAGGATGGCGCCGAAAGCGGTGCCGATCAGCAGCCCCTTGAGGCCGGAATTCGGACCCAGCGCCCGCGACACCTTCTCGTGCGGCAGGATCTCGGCGATGAAGGCGCCGAGCAGGCAGCCCGCCAGCACGCGCGGCAGGATGCCGCCGAACAACTCCAGATCGTGGAAGAGGATTTCGGTGACGCCGTCGACGCCGTCGCGGCGCCAGACCAGCACGACGCAGACCGCGACCAGCACGGCGATCACGATCATCGACCAGCCGATCGGCTTGCGGATGCGTCCGGGGCGCGGCCCGGTATCCGCGGCATCGTCGGCGGACGCCGGCTCTTTCAGGGGGAGTTCTGCCAAGGCAATCGGTCTGGGGGGTGAAAAGACTGACCCTGCTTAGTCTTGCCGGCACAGCGAAGCAAACGGAACGACGGCGCAACCCATGCGCGGCCCCATGGAGGCCCATGCGCGTTTGTTCACATCAACGGCGCACCAAGGCGAGGCCGGCCCAAACGAAAGGGCGGCAGTGAGATACTGCCGCCCCGGGGAAAGATTTGATTGTCATTCCAAGGCGATGCGTAGCATCGAACCGGAATGACGGAGACTAGCTTCCGGCCTTCGAGAACTGCTCGTCCACATACTCCCAGTTCACCAGATGATCGACGAACGCCTTCAGATAGTCGGGGCGGCGGTTGCGATAATCGATGTAGTAGGAGTGCTCCCAGACGTCGACGCCGAGGATCGGGGTGGCGCCGTGCACCAGCGGGCTTTCGCCGTTGGCGGTCTTGGAGATTTCGAGCTTGCCGTTCTTGACCGACAGCCAGGCCCAGCCGGAGCCGAACTGGCCGACGCCTGCGGCGGCGAAATCGGTCTTGAACTTCTCCAGCCCGCCGAGGTCCTCGTCGATCTTCTTGGCCAGACGGCCGGGCAATTTATCGCCGCCGCCGTTGGGCTTCATCCAGTTCCAGAAATGCAGGTGGTTGTAATGCTGGCCCGCATTGTTGAAGAGCGGCGCGTTCTTGCCGAACGAGCCCTTGACGATCTCCTCGAGAGACTTGCCCTCGAATTCGGTGCCTTTCAGCAGATTGTTGCCGTTGGTCACATAGGCCTGATGATGCTTGTCGTGGTGGAATTCCAGCGTTTCCTTCGACATATGAGGAGCGAGCGCGTCATAGGCATAAGGAAGGGAGGGAAGCGTGAAGGTCATGGGTGATGTCCGCAATGATGGGAGACGTGGGCTTAACGGAAACCCTTATAGAAGGTTCCATGGATCTTAAACACCGCAATTTGGGACGACCGGACCAGGCTGCGCGCCAGGAAGAGCGAAACAGATGAGCATCGAGATCGACGTTTTGAACGGGGACGCATCGTGGCCTGTGGCCAAGCCATTGTTTGCGGCGGTCTGGCCGGCGGACGTCGTCGCAAGGCTGCCATGGGGCCGTGTCCAATGGGCCAATGCCGACCTCCGCGTCCTGATCGATGCGCCATCGGGCGATCTCGCCTGCCATGTCGGCATCTACTTCCGCCACGCCACCTGGGACGGCCGCAAGGTGCAGATCGGCGGCATCGGCGGAGTGGCGACCCGCGAGGACTGCCGGCGGCAGGGCTATGCCAGCCTCGCACTCGACGCCGCGATCCAGACCATGCGCCATCACGAAGCGGTGCAATTCGCGCTGTTGTTCTGCGAGCCGCACAATTTCGCGTTTTATCAGTCACGCGGCTGGCATCCGTTCACCGGCGAAGTCTGGGCCGAACAGCCGGAAGGACGCGTTCGCTTCGAGGCGATGGCGCCCCTGGTGTTCGATTTCTCCCGCAAGCCGCGCCAGGGCGTCATCGACCTATGCGGCCTGCCATGGTGACCAATGCGCGGCGCCGGGTGGATTGCGGGGGACGGTTCATCATATGTCACGTATAATTCCTTGTACGGCCGGGTTGGGATGACGCGTGACGCATGACCATTGAGGCCACCGCAGCTCCCGCAAAGCTCCCGGCCAACAGCCTGCTGACGTCGCCAATCCTGCCGACGCTGCTGAAACTGACGCTTCCCAACGCCATCGCGATGGTCGGCACGACCCTGGTGGCGGTGGCCGAGACCGCCTATATCGGCCGCCTCGGCCTCGAACCGCTGGCCGCGATCGCGCTGGTTTTCCCCTTCGTCATGCTGACGCAGATGATGTCCGCCGGCGCGATGGGCGGGGGCGTTTCATCCGCGGTCAGCCGCGCGATCGGCGCCGGCGACCGCGACCGCGCGGCCACGCTGGCGCTGCACGCCGTCATGATCGGCCTGCTCGGCGGACTGATCTTCACCGTGGTCATGCTGCTGTTCGGCCGGCCATTCTTCATGCTGCTGGGCGGCCGCGGCGGCGTGCTGGAACAGGCGTTGCAATATTCGCAGGTGCTGTTTTCCGGCGCGGTTTCGATTTGGCTGGTCAATACGCTGGCCTCGGTGCTGCGCGGTACCGGCGACATGCGGCTGCCGTCGGTGACGCTGATCGGCGTCGCGATCGTCCAGATCGTGGTCGGCGGCGCGCTGGGTCTCGGCCTGGCCGGCCTGCCGCAACTGGGCATGCGCGGTGTCGCCGCCGGGCAACTGGTCGCGTTCTCGCTCGGCGCGATCTTCCTCGGCTGGATCCTGGTCAGCGGCCGCAGCCGGCTGACGCTGAATTTTCGCGCCTTCCGGTTCCAGCGCGCCATGTTCCTCGACATTCTCAAGGTCGGCGCGATCTCCTGCGTGGCGCCGCTGCAGAGCGTGCTAACCATCCTGATCTTCACCAAGATTCTGGCGGGCTACGGCACCGCGACGCTGGCCGGCTACGGCATGGGCTCGCGGCTGGAATTCCTGCTGACCCCGATCTCGTTCGCCTTCGGCGTCGCCTCGGTGCCGATGGTCGGCATGGCAATCGGCGCCGGCATGGTGGCGCGCGCCCGCAAGGCGGCGTGGACCGCGGGCGCCGCGTCGGGCCTCGTCGTTGGCGCCATCGGCCTGATCGTCGCGGTCGAACCGGTGCTGTGGGTATCGATGTTCACCAGCGATCCCGGCGTCACTGCGGCGGCCTATTCCTATTTCGCCTGGGCAGGCCCGGCCTTCGGGTTTTTCGGGCTGGGCACCTGCCTCTATTTCGCGTCGCAGGGTGCCGCGAAGGTCGGCGGCCCGGTGCTGGCGGGAACCGGCCGCCTGCTGCTGGTCGCGCTCGGCGGCTGGTGGCTGGTGTCGATCGATGCCCCCGCCTCGGCCCTGTTCGCGCTGGTCGGCGCCGCCATGGTGCTGTTCGGCCTCGGCGTCGCCGCATCGGTCTGGCTGTCCAACTGGGGCAAGTAAGTTGCCGCATCGGCGCGCTCTGCGGCGGCGAGACCTGGACGCGGGCCCGGCGATGATGGCCGGAACGGCGCGGCGGGCAGCTACCTGCGCTGGTTGTAGACGTCGATGCAGACGGCGCCGAGCAGCACCAGCCCCTTGATCACCTGCTGGTAGTCGATGCCGATCCCGAGGATCGACATTCCGTTGTTCATCACCCCCATGATCATGGCGCCGATCACCGCGCCGCCGACCCGGCCGACACCGCCATAGGCCGAAGCGCCGCCGATGAAGCAGGCGGCGATCACGTCGAGTTCGAAGCCCGCGCCGGCCTTGGGCGTGGCCGTGTTGAGCCGGGCGGCGAATACGAGCCCGGCCAGCGCGGCCAGAACCCCCATATTGACGAAGGCAAGGAAGGTCAGTCGCTCGGCCTTGATGCCGGACAGCGTGGCAGCTTTCGCATTGCCGCCGACCGCATAGATCTGCCGGCCGATCACCGTTCGCCGCGTCACGAAGCTGTAGAGCGCTATCAGTACCGCCATGATGACAAGGACGTTCGGCAATCCGCGATGCGAGGCGATCAGGAACGTGAAAGCAAGCACCGCGCCCGCAAGCACTGCGGTCTTCGCGACAAAAAACGCATGGGGATCCACCTCGATCCCGTACGACTGTTCGCGCGCCCGGTTCCTGACGCCGGCAAGGACCAGGGCCAGTGCCAGCAAGGCGCCGAGCAGCAGCGAGGTCGGATGCAGCGCGCCGGGCAGCAATTCCGGAATGAAGCCCGACGACAGTTTCTGGAAGGCCGGCGGAAACGGTCCGACCGACTGGCCCTGCAGGAGTGCGAGCGCGAGGCCCTTGAAGACCAGCATGCCGGCCAGCGTAACGATGAAGGAGGGGATGCCGAAATAGGCGACCCAGTAGCCTTGCGCCGCGCCGATGGCCGCGCCGACCAGCAGGCATGCGATGAAGGCTGCGGGATAATCGACCTGATAACGCACCATCAGCACCGCGGCGACCGCGCCGACGAAGCCGGCGACCGATCCGACCGACAGATCGATATGGCCGGTGACGATCACCAGCAGCATGCCGAGCGCCATGATGACGATGTAACTGTTCTGCAGCACGAGATTGGTGAGATTGAGCGGCTGCAGCAGCGTGCCGTCGGTCACAATCTGGAAGAACAGCATGATCGCGAACAGCGACAGCAGCATGCCGTAGTCCCGCAGGTTGCTCTTGATGAAACCTGCGTGGCGGCGTTGCCCGGGAGGCGAAACACTCCTGTCGGTCATGACCCCATCGTTCCCATCGGCTCATGTTTCGCGACGCCGTCCCTGAGATCCTTGTTGCGCATGATGGCGCGCATGATCTTTTGCTGCGTCGCGTCCGCAGCGGCAAATTCGCCGACGAAGGCGCCGTCGTTCATCACGCAGATCCGGTCACAGATGCCGAGCAGTTCCGGCATTTCCGAAGAGATCACCACCACGCCCTTGCCGGCCGCCGCCAGTTCGTTGATGATACAATAGATCTCGTATTTCGCACCGACGTCGATGCCGCGGGTCGGCTCGTCCAGGATGAGGACCTTGGGGTCCGTCATCAGCCATTTCGACAGCATGACCTTCTGCTGATTGCCGCCCGAGAGCTGGCCCACTTCCTGATAGATGTCCGAGCAGCGAATTTGCATCCGGGTCCGGTACTCGCCGGCGGCCTTCAATTCGCTGATCTCGTCGATCACCCCGTTCGGGGCGACCCGGCCGAGGCTTGCCAAAGTGATGTTCCGGCGCACATCATCGGCAAGGATCAGACCGAGCTGCTTGCGGTCCTCGGTCACATAGGCGAGGCCCGCATCGATGGCCTCCGAGACATTCGAGAGGACGACCTCGCGGCCATCCAGCCGGATTTGCCCGCTGATGTTGACGCCCCACGCCCGGCCAAACAGGCTCATCGCGAATTCGGTGCGGCCCGCCCCCATCAAGCCGGCGATACCCACGACTTCGCCGCGCCGCACGTGAAAATCCACATTCCTGACGACCTGCCGCCCGGCATGGAGCGGGTGGTGGACCGACCAATTCTCCACGACAAGGACCGGATCTCCGATGCTGGCATCGCGCGGCGGAAACCGGTGAGCAAGGTCGCGATCGACCATGC
>NZ_JAUYQU010000040.1 GCF_030697065.1 Bradyrhizobium sp. | reverse complement strand
TGAGGATGGCGCATTTATCGGTTCAGATACCCAGTTGATTGCACCTGTAACAGTGGGTAAAGGGTCAACCATCGGTGCTGGTTCAACTATTACCAGGAATACGCCGACGGGAGAGTTGACGCTTTCTCGCGCCAAGCAAATTACGGTCAACGGGTGGACACGCCCGGTAAAAAAAACAAAGGAGTAAGTGGATGTGCGGGATTATCGGCGCAGTAGCTCAACGCAATGTCGTACCCATTTTGCTGGAAGGACTCCGCAGGCTGGAATATCGGGGCTATGATTCTGCAGGTTTAGTGGTTTTGAATCATGGACTGCAACGTGTGCGCAGTGTTGGTCGAGTAGTGGAACTTGCCGCCCAGACAGGGCGGCAGAAGACTCATGGCCACCTTGGAATCGCACATACGCGCTGGGCGACGCATGGTGCTCCGACTGAGGATAATGCTCACCCGCATGTCAGCAATGATGTTCTTGCCGTGGTTCACAATGGGATCATCGAGAATCACGAGGCATTGCGTGAAAGGCTCATGTCGCTAGGATATGTTTTTTCATCTCAAACCGACACAGAAGTAATTGCACACCTTATTCACCATCATTTTCGTGCCAGTCTCAATCTTCTAGAGGCCGTGCGTGCAGCCACCGCTGAACTTCACGGCGCCTATGCCATCGGCGTGCTATGTGCAGAGTCGCCACATCGGCTGCTAGCGGCTCGACGTGGGAGTCCATTGCTGATTGGCCTTGGCATTGAGGAAAATTTCATTGCCTCGGATGTCTCCGCATTGCTGCCGGTTACACAAAAAATTCTCTATCTTGAAGAAGGCGATATCGCAGACATTGGCCTGCTCGATGTAAAAATTATTGACTCAGCCGGAAGCCCCGTCGAGCGCAGCGTGCATATTTCAGAACAATCCGCAGATATGGTCGAACTTGGCAACTATCGACATTTTATGCAAAAGGAAATTCACGAGCAGCCGCGGGCGATTGCCAACACTTTGCAAGCGGCGGTGACAACTGAAAATGTTTCGTCGAGTATGTTTGGACCCAAAGCAGACGACATACTGAGAGCGGTAAATGGGATACGCATTCTTGCCTGTGGGACTAGCTATCATGCAGCCAAGGTGGCGGAATACTGGATTGAATCCATGACGGGTCTACCCTGCCGGGCAGAAATAGCCAGCGAATACCGCTACCGCACCAGCGTATCAGACCCGGACACGCTGATCGTCACACTCTCCCAGTCGGGAGAAACACGCGATACTATTGATGCCCTGTTGCATGCAAAATCACTCGGACATAAATATTCGCTGTCTATATGCAACGTTCCGGAAAGCGCGCTGGTGCGAGGATCAGACCTTACATTTCTTACCCGCGCCGGGCCCGAAATCGGCGTGGCGTCGACCAAGGCATTCACTACACAGCTAGTCGCATTGTTTCTCCTGACTTTGGTACTTGGCCGTCAGCGTGAAAAAATAAGTACAGTTCAGGAAAAGGCCTGGCTGACTCAGTTGCGTGAACTGCCCGGTTTGGTGCAGCAGGTACTTAATCTGGAGCCTGATATCGCTGCCTGGGCAGAACGTTTTGCGGATAAACAGCACGCGTTGTTTCTGGGGCGGGGGGTGCATTACCCCATCGCATTGGAAGGCGCGCTGAAGCTCAAGGAGATTTCCTATATTCATGCCGAAGCCTATCCGGCAGGCGAGTTGAAGCATGGCCCGCTCGCCCTGGTCGATAAGGACATGCCGGTGGTGGCGGTGGCACCGAATGACAACTTGCTGGAGAAACTCAAATCCAACCTTCAGGAAGTTCGCGCGCGGGGTGGCGAACTCTATGTATTCACCGATCTGGACAGTAATTTCACTCCCCAGGAAGGCCTGCACCTTCTACGCCTGCCAACTCATGCAGGACCCTTGAGTCCGATCGTCCATACCATTCCGATGCAAATCCTCGCCTACCATGCTGCGTTATGCAAGGGTACGGATGTCGATAAGCCACGCAATCTGGCGAAATCGGTCACGGTGGAATAAGTGTCACATCTCCCGATGTGGCCGGGGTGTTCCAAAGTCTGCTAGGATGGCTCGGCTGCATCGTGTAATAGCCGCCTCGACCGACCTTGGAACCTGAATGAACCGCGAACCTTCCCCCATTGAGCCCGACGACGACCTGCCGCCGCCGCCGGAGGCTCCGCACGGATTATTGGCCCGATTCCGGAACTATTTCCTGACCGGCCTGATCGTGGCCGGTCCGATCGCGATCACCTTCTATCTGACCTGGTGGTTCGTGAACTGGGTAGACGGCATCGTCCGGCCGCTCATTCCGCTGGCCTATCGCCCGGAAACCTATCTGCCGTTCGGGCTGCCGGGCGCCGGGCTGATCGTTGCGGTGTTCGCGCTGACGCTGCTGGGCTTTCTCGCCGCCAACCTGATCGGGCGGACCCTGGTCGACCTCGGCGAGCGGCTGCTCGGCCGCATGCCAGTGGTGCGCGCGATCTACCGCGGCCTCAAACAGGTTTTCGAGACGCTGTTCTCGGGCAAGGGATCGAGCTTCCGCCGGGTCGGCCTGGTCGAATTCCCGTCGCCGGGGATGTGGTCGATCGTGCTGATCTCGCAGCCGCCGAGCGTGGAGGTCGCCAACAATCTGCCGGGTCAGGAGGAGCATATCTCGGTATTCCTGCCCTGCGCGCCGAATCCGACCACCGGCTTCTTCTTCTATGTGCCGAAGAGCAAGGTCGTCGAGATCCAGATGAGCGCCGAGGACGCCGCGACCCTGATCATGTCCGCGGGCGTGGTGCAGCCAGGCTCCGACGGTCAGAAGAAGATCGCGGCGCTGGCCGAGATGGCGAACGCCGCGCGGACGGCGAACACAGCCGCACCGCGGCCGGAGCCGGCGAAGGTGGATTGAGGGCGACGGACCTGGCGTCGCCTGAAAAAGGGGGCGACGTCATTGCGACGGCAGCGTCAGCTGCGAAATCCGTCACCCCGCCCCGATCAGCGGCACCGCCTCGTCGCGCTCAAACAGATAGAGCAGCACGCGCAGCGCTTCGCCGCGCTCGCCTTTGAGTTTCGGGTCCTCCTTCATGATCCGCAGCGCCTCGTCGCGGGCCTGGGCGATGAGCTGGCCGTGCACCTCGGATCGCGCGATGCGGTAGCCGGGCAGGCCGCTTTGTCTGACGCCCAGCACATCGCCTTCGCCGCGCAGTTTCAGATCCTCCTCGGCGATGCGAAAACCGTCGGTGGTTTCCCGGATCACTTTCAGCCGCGCCGTGGACATTTCGTTCAGAGGCTCCCTGTAGAGCAGGAGACACGTCGATGCTTCCGATCCGCGGCCGATCCGGCCGCGCAGCTGGTGCAATTGCGCGAGGCCAAAACGTTCGGCGTTCTCGATCACCATGATGGTGGCGGCGGGGACGTCGACGCCGACCTCGACCACGGTGGTGGCGACCAGCAGGCCGATCTCGCCGGCGGCGAACTGCGCCATCACGCGGTCCTTCTCGGCGCCCTTCATCTGGCCATGCACCAGACCGACGCGGTCGCCAAAGCGCTCGCGCAGGCTCTCGAACCGTTCGGTGGCGTTGGTCAGGTGTTCGATGCCCTCGGCTTCGGATTCCTCCACCAGCGGACAGATCCAGTAGACCAGTCTGCCCTTGTCGAGCGCGCGGCCGACCGCCTCCATCACCTCGCCGAGGCGGCTGTTCGGCACCGTGCGGGTATCGATCGGCTGGCGTCCGGCCGGCTTCTCGCGCAGCTCCGAAACGTCCATGTCGCCGAAATAGGTCAGCACCAGCGTGCGCGGGATCGGCGTCGCGCTCAGCACCAGCACGTCGACGGCTTCGCCCTTGTTGGTCAGCGCCAGCCGTTCGCGCACCCCGAAACGGTGCTGTTCATCGACCACCGCCAGCGCCAGCGACTGGAACACGACGTCGTCCTGGATCAGCGCGTGGGTGCCGACCAGCAGATCGATCTCGCCCGCGGCGAGCCGCGCCAGCAATTCGCGCCGCTCCTTGCCCTTTTCACGGCCGGTGAGAATGGCCACGCGCAGTCCGGCACGTTCGGCCAGCGGCGTGATGGTCTTGATGTGCTGGCGCGCCAGGATCTCGGTCGGCGCCATCAGCGCCGCCTGCTTGCCGGCTTCGGTGACGGCCGCCGCCGCCAGCAGCGCCACCACGGTCTTGCCGGATCCGACGTCGCCCTGCAGCAGCCGCAGCATCCGCACCGGCTGGCGCAGATCGTCGGTGATGGCGGCGACTGCCTCGCGCTGGGAGGTCGTCAGTGCATAGGGAAGCGCGTCGATGATCCGGCTGCGCAAATGGCCGTCGCCGGCGTGGCGGTCGCCGGCCGGGCGGCGCAACTGCGCCCGCACCAGCGCCAGCGCCAACTGGCCCGCCAAAA
>NZ_JAUYQU010000005.1 GCF_030697065.1 Bradyrhizobium sp. | reverse complement strand
CAGAGGGCGCGGGGAATGCCGGGCGCCCGATGCGCCCGATAGCCACGTGTGCTATGGGGTAGTGGTAGATGCACACGTGTTGTCAGGTCACACCGGAATCACCCGGCACTCCCCGCGCGATGGTTTTTGCTTATACGTGGTCTCCCCGGTGATCGGCTTTCTTGCCACCGTCACTTGCGGGACTGACCGCAAGCTTGACACCAGCACCGAGGTGTCAGGACCGCACGATTTCGCATCCGCTTCAGGCACTCTGGTCAGGAGCGCCATCCGCGTCCACCGCCTCCCCGTCCCGCACTGGTGACCTTGCGCAACGCCCCTCGGAGTGGGACGGGATGGCGAGAGATATAGCCCTGTGTTCATTTCTGGTAACCAGAATTATTTTCGCACGAGGGGCTTGACATCGTTTCCGATAAGCCGAAGTGATTTGCCCGTCGGGTCCGGGCTACGGAGACCGGACGGGTATTCCGCTCACAGCGTCTCCTGCTTGTGGCCGCATTGCTTGCAGGCGAACTTCACCCGGGTCGCGCCCTTTTCCGCCGAGATGCGGTTCGGCGCGCCGCATTTGCCGCAGGTGGTCTCGATGCGGGTATTGCCCTGCTTCACGACCAGCGCCTTGCGTTCCATGGTCTCGCGGATCAGGCGCTCGGCCTCCTCGCGCATCGCCTGCTTGTCCATCCGCCTTGGTCCTGTCACATCTGCCACAGCAGCCTTACAGCACCCGCCTCGCTTTTGCGAGACGGGGCGGCAAAAAATCGCGGCTCGGGCGTCGTCAACCCCTCATACGGTCAGCACCGTCGAGCCCGTGGTCTTGCGCGCGGCGAGGTCGGCGTGGGCTTTTGCGGCGTCCTTCAGCGGATAGGTCTGGTGCACCTCGATCTTGACCGCGCCCGATTTCACCACGTCGAACAGCTCGTTCGCCATCGCGACCAGGTTCTCGCGCTTGGCGGCGTAGGTGAACAGCGTCGGCCGGGTAACGTAGAGCGAGCCCTTCTGCGCCAGCAGGCCGAGATTGAGCGGCTCGACGCTGCCGGAGGACTGCCCGAACAGGGCGGCGACGCCGAGCGGCGCCAGGCAATCGAGCGATTTCAGGAACGTGTCCTTGCCGACGGAGTCGTACACAACCGGCACCTTCTTGCCGCCGGTGATTTCGTCGACGCGTTTCACGAAATCTTCGCGGGTGTAGACGATGGTGTGGGCGCAGCCATGGGACTGGGCGAGCTTGGCCTTCTCGTCGCTGCCGACGGTGCCGATCACGGTGACGCCAAGATGCTTGGCCCACTGGCTGAGGATGGTGCCGACGCCGCCGGCCGCGGCATGCAGCAGGATGGTGTCGCCGGATTTGACCCGGTAGGTCTGGCGGATCAGATATTGCGTGGTCAGGCCCTTCAGCATCATCGCCGCGGCGGTGTTGTCGTCGATGCCGTCGGGCAGTTTCAACAGCCGGTCGGCCGGGATCAGCCGCGCCTCGGAATAGGCGCCGAGCGGCGACGCGCCATAGGCGACGCGATCGCCGGGCTTCAGATCGGTGACGCCGGGGCCGACTTCCTCGACCACGCCGGCGCCCTCGCTGCCGAGCCCGCTCGGAAACTGCACGGGATAAACCCCGGAGCGGTTGTAGATGTCGACGAAGTTGAGACCGACCGCGGTGTGGCGGATGCGCGCCTCGCCGGGACCGGGCTTGCCTACCTCGACCTCCTCCCAGTTCAGGACTTCAGGACCGCCGGCTTTGTGAAAACGGATGGCATGCGTCATGGGAATGGCTCCTTGGGGTGGGATGAACGAGAAAGGAAAAATGCTGCGGCGGGATCAGGTCTCGATAATGACGTAACTGTCTTCGACGTGCACCGGAAAAGTCTCGGCGACATAAGGGCCTTTTGCCAATGTCTCGCCGTCCTCGATCACGACCGGATAGGTGCGGACCTTGACCCGCTTCGGATCGAACCAGGACTGGCCGTTGCGCATGTCGAATTCCCAGCCGTGCCAGGCACAACGCAGCAGTTCGCCGACCCGCGTGCGCTGATAGACCCCGGGCTCCGGCGAAGTCAATCGCGCCACGCAGGCCGCCTTGTCGAGCGGCGCACCGGCATGCGGACAGCGGTTGAGCAGCGCGAAGAATTCGCCGTTGACGTGGAACACGACGACGTCGCGGCCGCCGATTTCGACCACCTTGTTGCCGCCGGGCGGTATTTCACTGGTGCGGGCGACGATGTGACGGGTCATGCGGGGAATACCTGGAATTACAATCGGTGTTGCGGCCCATCCTTCGAGACGCCCGGCTTCGCGATGCTTCGCCGGGCTCCTCAGGATGAGGTTCTGCTTGTTGAAGCACCACAGCCCTCATGTTGAGGAGCGAGCAGCGCGAGCGTCTCGAAGCATGGGCAGCAAGCACCTCGCTGATCTAATCATAGCTTATAAACGCCGCGGGCATTGCTGTTGAAGATCTTGCCGCGCTCGACCTCCGTCAGCGGCGTCTTGAAGGCATAGCGCGGGTCATCGAAGTCCCAATGCGGATAATCCGACGAGAACAGCAGGCGGTCGACGCCGACCCATTCGATCAGGGAACGCAGGTGTCTGGCTTCATCAGGCTCGTCGATCGGCTGGGTGGTGAACCAGAAATGCTGCTTGACGTATTCCGAGGGCCGACGCTTGAGATGCGGCACTTCGCTGCGGAATTTCTCGAAATGCTGGTCCATCCGCCACATCGCCGAGGGAATCCAGCCAAAACCGCCTTCAATAAAAACGATCCTGAGTTCCGGAAAACGTTCCGGAATGCCTTCCAGCACGAGGCTGGTGAGCATCGCCGCCATGGTATGCGCGTTGCTCTGGTGCTCCTCGGCATAATAGGACGGCCAGCCGCCGCCGGTCACCGCGTGGCCGCCATAGCCGCCGACATGGATACCGACGGGAAGGCCTAGTTCCTGCGCCCGCGCGTAGATCGGCCAGTAGCGGCGGCGGCCGAGCGGCTCGTTGGCGCGCGGCGAGACGTTGATCTGGACGTATTCGCCTGTTTTGGCGCAGCGGTCGATCTCGGCGATCGCCAGTTGCGTGTCGTCCTGCCCGACCAGGATCGAGGCTTTCAGCCGGGGATCGCGGTGCGACCAGAACGCCAATTGCCAGTCATTGACGGCGCGCTGGATCGCCGCGCCGAATTCGAGGTTCTGCTGCGAGAAGATGAAGAGATCCAGCACCTGCAGGATGCCGAACTCGACGTCGAACGGATCGAGATGCTGCTTCTGCATGAAGGCGAGATCGGAGCCGGGCACGCCGCCGGTCGGCGGCCAGGCGTCGCGCCGCGCGATCAGCGGCGAGGAGCGCGGATAGGGCGTGGTGCCGATATAGGGCGTGCGCAGATGGCTGCCATAGGTCTTCAAATGCTCCTGCCAGCGTTTCGGCAGGAAGGGATCGAGGTCGGAATGGGCCCGGATGCTCGGATGGATGTCGCAATCGATAATGCGCAGCCGGCTCTGAGCGGGAGCTTCCCGTTCCGATATCGGGCGGTCGATGACGTCGCTCATGCGATCCTCCTTTTTCTTACCTCTCCCCGACGGGGAGAGGTGAAACGGTCTCGGCGCGGCATTATCAAGCTCTGCCCTCATGCTTCATGCCGCCAGTTTCAGCCGCGGAAAGGTTTCGAGCGGATTGTCGGCGCACATCTTCGACACCAGACTGGCCGGCAGATACTTCGGAATGGCGTCGTCGCCGTCGAACTGCCAGTGCGGATAATCCGACGAGAACAGGAACATCCGGTCGGAGCCGATCATGTCGATGATGTCGGCGACCCCGGCCGCATCGGGCGGGCTATCGAACGGCTGCGTCGTGAAGCGGAAGTGATCGCGCATGATCGCGGCCGGCTCCCGCTCGACCCAGGGCACCTCGACCCGGACCCCGCGCCAGGTCTTGTTGGCGCGCCACATGAAGGCCGGCAGCCAGCTGATGCCGGATTCCATCAGCACCACCTTGAGCCCGGGAAATTTGCCGAACACGCCTTCGTAGATCAGGCTGAGCACCTGGGCCTGGAACGCCTGCGCCTCCGCCATGTAATATTCGTAGCGGTAGGACGGCCAGCCGACCGAACTCGGCGCCTGGCGGTACGCGCTGCCGGCATGAATCGCGATCGGCAGTTTGTATTTTTCCGCGACCTGCCACACCGGCCAGAAATGCCGCTTTCCAAGCAGGGCGTCGCCCTGCGCCAGCACCAGCACGGAAACAAAGCGATTGTCGGAAGCGCGCCGCTCGATTTCCTCGATGGCCAGATCAGGCGCCTGCATCGGCACCACGATCGAGGCGCGCAGCCTGGAATCCTTCGACAGCCATTCCGCCGCGATCCAGTCGTTGATGGCCTTGCAGAAATCGGCCGCCATATAGGGATCGAACACCGCCTGGGCGCCGTACAGCACGTTGCAGATGGCGTGGCTGGCGCCGAGCTGGTCGAACGCGCCGCGCTGCACCATGGCGAGATCGCTGCCGGGCTTGTCGCCATTGGCCGGCCGCCAGTCGGCGCGGCCGGACAGCGGCATGTTGGGCGGGTAGGAGTTGAGATCGAGCCCGTCGATGGCGCGGCTGACGACCTGCTCTTTCCAGTGGTCGCTGAGATAGGGCAACAGCGTGGTGCGGGTTCCACCGACGGCGGGATGGATATCGCAGTCGATCCGCATGGTCATGCGCGTTCCCTGAAAGTCTCATTCTTGGCGG
>NZ_JAUYQU010000001.1 GCF_030697065.1 Bradyrhizobium sp. | reverse complement strand
GGCGGCAGGGCGGGCTGCGCGCCGGCCTTCTGCGCATCGGCATCGGGCCGGGCGGGCTGTGGCGGGACGTCGGTGGGCCGCGCGCCCGTGGTGGCGGGATCCGCCGGTGCCGACGGTTTTGTCTCCGCGCCCGGCGTCGATTGCAGCGGTTGCGTCGCCTGTGCCATCTGGGGATGCGGCTTGCCGGCGTTGAGCGTGGCAACCGAAAGCCCCGTCATGACGATCCCGGCCGCCACCATGGCGCCCGCCAACATCATATTCATCCTGTAAGCTCGCTTGCTGTCGTCCGAATACATTGGGTTCACCGCCGGTCGCCGCGAATTGGTTCGCGATATCAACGACTGCGGAAGAGGAAGGTTCCCGGGGTTGGCAGGCCGGCAGGCTGCATCGAGAGCGATGCGCCCTCCTGCCGCAAGCGGGGCGAGGTCAGGATCCGCTACAGCGCCAGCAGCCCGGCGTCGCCGTCTTCCGCGGCAAACGCCAGTTGAGTGCCCTTGGGATTCCAGGCCAGGCCCGAGACTTGCGCGCCGCCGTTCTTGCGCACCAGGATTTCCGCGCCGTCGCCCAGCCGCACCATCAGCACGGTGCCGTCGCTGTAGCCCGCCGCCAGGATATCCTGCTTCGGATGGCAGGCGACCGCGGAGACCCGCGCCCGCAGCGGTGCCAGCATCGCGGGCTCCTTGCCCATCGGACCGTCCTTGCTGCCGAACGGCCAGACGATCACGGTGTCAGCGCCCGACGTCGCCAGCGCCTTGCCGCCGGCGCTCCATGACAGCGAGCGCACGCGGCCGGGATAACCGGTCATGCGCATGTGCCGGGTATCGGCCAGCCGCCAGCCATGCAGCGCCGGCTCGTGCATCGCCGTGATCAGGAACTTGTTGTCGGGGCTGAACATGACTCCGAGATGCGACCCGGCCCATTCCAGCACTTCGGCGTTGGCGGCCATGTTGGGAAACCACAGCGTCACGCCGTTGTAATGCGCGATCGCGAGCCGCAGCCCTTTCGGCGCGAACGCCAGACCGCCGACGGTCGACGGCACTTCGAAGGATTTTTCCTCGCTTTTGGCGCCGCGGACACAGGCGGTCTTGCCGGCCGACCACGCGACAGCGCCGTCGGGATGGACGGCGACATTGTCGATCCAGCGCCGTTTGGCGTCGGTCGCCAGCAGCGTGACCTCGCCTGCTTTATCCAGCGCCACCACCTTGCCGTCGTCGCCGCCCATGACGATGCGGGCGCCGTCGGTTGCAGCGCAGAGGATGCCGCCGCTGTGGACCGGAGCAAGCGATATCTCGCCGTCGGCGCTCGCCAGCGCCACGCTTTCCTCGGCGCCGACGAAGGCTGCGACTTCGCCGAGAAAATGCACCGAAGTCACGGGCATGCCGATCGCGAGCGGACGCACCCGGTCGGTGACCGAGATGATGGAGGCGGCGTTGGTGCCGGGATCGAACTCTTTCATCACGTGGTGATACAGCCTTCGAAACCGTCACGGATCAACTGCTCGGGCAGTTCGCGGCCGATGAAGACGAGGCGACTCTCGCGGGCTTCGCCCTCCTTCCAGGGGCGCTGGTGGTCACCCTCCAGCATCATGTGGACGCCCTGAAACACGTAACGGTCGTCATCGTCGGTGAAGGCGAGAATGCCCTTCGACCGCAAAATCTTCTGGCCTTCGCTGGCGACCAGGTTCTGCAGCCATGGCATGAATTTGGTGGCATCGAGCGGCTTGTCGGAGCGCAGCGACAGCGATTGCATGTCCTCGTCGTGATAGTGCTTCAGGCCGCCATGGCTGTGGCCGTGATCGTGGTGATGATCATGTCCGTGATGATGGTCATGGTCGTGGCCATCGCCGCCGTCGAGGAATTCCGGCTCGAGTTCGAGGATGCGGTCGAGATCGAACGCGCCGCGCTCCAGCACGTCCGACAGCGCCACCTGGCAGCGCTCGGTGCGGTGCAGCTTGGCGTACGGGTTGATGGCGCGGATCCGCGCCTCGACTTCGGCCAGTTCGGCCTTGCTCACGAGATCGGTCTTGTTGAGCACGATGACGTCGGCGAAGGCGATCTGGTTCTTGGCCTCGGGCGCGTCCTTCAGCCGGTCGTTCAGCCATTTGGCGTCGGCCACCGTCACCACGGCGTCGAGCCGGGCATGCTTCTGCACGTCCTCGTCGACGAAGAAGGTCTGCGCCACCGGGGCCGGATCGGCCAGACCGGTGGTCTCGACGATGATGGCGTCGAACTTGCCCTTGCGCTTCATCAACCCGTCGAGGATGCGGACGAGGTCGCCGCGCACGGTGCAGCAGACGCAGCCATTGTTCATCTCGAACACTTCTTCGTCGGCGCCGATGATCAGATCGTTGTCGATGCCGATCTCGCCGAATTCGTTGACGATGACGGCGTATTTCTTGCCGTGGTTCTCCGAAAGGATGCGGTTGAGCAGGGTGGTCTTGCCGGCGCCGAGATAGCCCGTCAGCACGGTCACGGGAATTTTTTGGGTCGAGGGTTCAGCCATGATCACTCCGGAAAGGCGGTAGTCGCGCAGCCTTGCCGGCGGCAGGGAGGGGCCCTGCCCTAATTGGCGAGCGCGCTGGTCAGGGCCTTTATATTGTGCCTGACCATATCAATGTAAGTGGGGGCGTCGCCCTTTTCGCCCGTCAAACTGTCGGAATACAGCGTTCCGCCGACCTTGGCGCCGGTCTCGGCCGATATCCGCCGGATCAGCCTGGAGTCGCTGATATTTTCGAGGAAAACCGCCGGGATTTTCTGGGTCCTGATCTGGGTGATGATGCGGGCGACAGCGCGCGCGCTGGCCGCGGATTCGGTGGAAACGCCCAGCGGCGCCACGAATTCGATGCCATAGGCGGACGCGAAATAGCCGAACGCTTCATGGGTCGAGATCACCTTGCGGCGGTCTTGCGGGATCTGCGCCACCGCCGCGCGCACCTCGCTGTCGAGCGCATCGAGCTTTGCCAGGTAGTTCGCTGCATTGGCGCGATAGGCTTCGGCCCCCGCCGGATCGGCGGCGGCGAGCGCATCGCGAATGTTGGCCACATATATTTTCGCATTGGCGACCGATTGCCAGGCATGTGGATCGGCGTGGGAGCCGAGCTTGCGCGGCGCGATGCCCCCGGTCGCGGTGATGATGGTCGCCTTCTTGCCGGAGGATTTCACCAGCCGCGACAGCCAGCCTTCGAAGTCGAGGCCGTTGACGATGACGAGTTTCGCGTCCGCTACCTTCCTGGCGTCCGCGGGCGCCGGCGTATAGACGTGCGCGTCGCCATCGGGACCCACCAGGGTCGTCACGCTGACGCGGTCGCCTCCGACATTTTGCACGAAATCACCGAGGATCGAGAAGGTCGCGACCACGTTGAGGCGCTCCTGCGCGCGGGCGGGGAGAACAGCCATCGCAAGCACTATGCTGATTAGACAAAGAAGCCGCATCACTGCTGTCCGATCCATCCCGGTCGAAGCATTGGCGAGATATCGCAGCATCGACGGTGAGCCCCCTCTCCCCCTGTGGGAGAGGCTTGGGGTGAGGGGTTCAGGTCTATCGACGGTCCGTAACCCCTCACCCGGATCGCGTCTGGCGATGCGATCTGACCTCTCCCACAAGCGGCGAGGTGGCATGGAGCATGTGAAGGCCGAAGAGTTCAACTTCATGTCTACGCCTCCAAATGCCGACGGGGAAACATCTGGTGGAGCAGCCCGCTGACGGTGCCGAACAGCACCGAGCCGACATACAGCACCGCCGCCACCAGGATGATCGCGGGGCCCGACGGCACCTTGGTCTGGAACGACAGCACGAGGCCCGCATAGCCCGACACGATCGCGCTGGCGACCGCGATGCAGATCATGCCGGTGATGTCGCGCGACCAGAACCGCGCGATGCCGGCGGGCAGAATCATCAGCCCGACCGCCAGCAGAGTGCCAAGCGCGTGAAAGCCGTTGACGAGGTTGACCACCACCAGCGCCAGAAACGCCAGATGCGCCGGCGCGCCGGCGCGGCTGACGGTGCGCAAGAACACCGGATCGACGCATTCGATCACCAAGGGGCGAAAGATCACCGCCAGCACCAGC
>NZ_JAUYQU010000224.1 GCF_030697065.1 Bradyrhizobium sp. | reverse complement strand
GCCGCCGCGGCGGTCTTGGCGAGCCGCGCCGAAATCCCGATCCGCATCGCGCCGGTGACGAGTTTCAACAGCGCCCAGCGGCCGGTCTCGTCCAGTTCGTCGAGCCAGCGCGACAGCTGTTTCGGCAATTCCGTCTTGCCGAGGGTGCGCAGCGTGGTGACGACCTCGGTAAGGGTGGGCGGAGGCGGGTTGTTGTGGCCAGGTGCAATCTTCTCCCCTCCCTCCGCGAGCGGCTTGTCCGCCGAAGCTTTAGCGAAGGCGGAAGCGAGTGGTGGGGAGGGGTCGGGGGTGGGGGGTCTATCAGCGCGTTCTTCTGGCAGTGAGCTTGCGGAAACACCCCCCACCCCCGACCCCTGCCCACCACGCGCAAGAGCGCGCGGGGGGAGGGGGGAAGATGCAGCCTTCGGCCACATCAGCGCCACCGTCTCCGAGAGGTCGCCGACGTAATCATACGACAGCGCGAACAGCACGGGGTCGGTGCGGTCGGCGATCAGGTTGCGGATCAATCCCGGCTTGGCGTGCCTGAACGACAGCGCGCCGGTGAGGGCTGCGAGCGCGTAGCCGCGGTCGGGGTCGTCGGTCTCGCGAAAATATGACGTGAGCAGCCGCAGCTTGTTGTTGCGGCCGGGCTCGTAGGCGAGGCGGTCGAGCAATTGGGCGAAACGGTTCATGGCGCCGCGACCCCGCCCGGCGCCGCTTCGCCTTCATCCTCGTCGCCGTAGCCGACCAGATCGAGCGGGCGCGCCGCGAGGCCCTTGGTCTGGCACCAATGCACCAGCGCGTCTTCCTGGCCGTGCGTGACCCA
Organism: Bradyrhizobium sp.; assembly: GCF_030697065.1. Taxonomy (GTDB): domain Bacteria; phylum Pseudomonadota; class Alphaproteobacteria; order Rhizobiales; family Xanthobacteraceae; genus Bradyrhizobium. Next base: position 9,415 of record NZ_JAUYQU010000224.1, on the reverse strand, counting down.
GATCTCGCGCGCGCCTGTGGCCTCGATGGTCGCGGTCAGTCCGTCCCAGTCGGCATGATCGGAAATCACCAGCGGCAGTTCGATGCCGCGCTGCCGGGCGCGGGCGCGCACCCGCATCCAGCCAGAGGCGAACGCAGTGACCGGATCGGGAAACCGCCGGGTCCAGATGTCGGAAGTCGCCGACGGCGGCGCCAGCGTGATGGTGCCGGCGAGGTCGGCCTTCTTCATGCCTTTGGCCGGGCGCAGATCGCCGAGCTCGATGCCACGGCCTTGATAGTAACGCGTTATGGTCTCCATCGCGCCGTGCAGATAAATCGGCGCGTCGTAGCCGGCGAGGCGAAGCAGCGCGATCACGCGCTGCGCCTTCCCCAGCGAATAGGCGCCGACCAGATGGGCGCGCTCCGGAAACAGCGCCACCGAGGCCAGCAGCTTGTTCACCTCGTCCGCCGCATCGCCGTGGCGGAACACCGGCAGCCCGAAGGTGGCCTCGGTGATGAAGACGTCGCAGCGCACCACTTCGAACGGCGTGCAGGTCGGGTCGGGCGCGTCCTTGTAATCGCCGGAAGCGACGATGCGGGTATCGCCACAGGTGACGGCGACCTGGGCCGAGCCCAGCACATGGCCGGCCGGATGAAATCTTATCGTGACATCGCCGAGCTTCAGTTCCTCGCCATAGCCGATGGCCTGCGTGCTGCCGGCGAAATTTTCGCCATAGCGCAGCCGCATCATGTCGAGCGTTTCCCGGGTGGCCAGCACCGCGCCATGGCCCGGCCGGGCGTGGTCGGAATGGCCATGCGTGATCACGGCCCGCTCGACCGGGCGCACCGGGTCGATGTGGAAGCCGCCGGGCTTGCAGGCCAGGCCGGCGGGAACCGGCAGCAGGATGTCTTGCGGACGCATTGTCGGTATATAGTCCCGCCAGAGCTTCATTCGAGTCTTGTGATTGAAGCCTTGTGCTTCCAGTCTTGCGCTTCCAGCCTTGCGGTCATCCATCTCCGAAAGCTGCAAACGGTTCCGCAATCCTCCGACCGATCGGTTCCACATCATGCCCGCGCGCCTGTTCATGTCGTCAGGCGATTTGCTCGCCGACCGGCGCTTCGATTTCGCCCGCGACCTGCAACAGAGCGGCGATCTGGTCGCCGCCGAGGACCTGTTCGTGCAGGCCACCGACCTCGCCCCCGGCTTTGCCACGGCATGGTTCACGCTGGGCGAAGTCCGCGAATCGCTCGGCGACCGCCAGGGCGCCATCACGGCGTTCCGCACGGCGCAGACCACCGATCCCGGCGATCGCAACGGCGCCGGCCTGCGGCTGATGCGGCTTGGCGCTGCCGATCTCGCCGGCATGCGGCCGGGCTATGTGACGGCGCTGTTCGATCAATATGCGCCGAAATTCGAGGCGGCGCTGGTCGACGATCTCGGCTATCGCGGCCCGGCGCTGTTGCGGGCGGTGGTGCTCGGCGCGCGCGCCGCGGCGGACCTGCCGCCGGCATTCGCCCGCGTCATCGATCTCGGCTGCGGCACCGGGCTCGCCGCCCGCGCCTTCGCCGGCGTCGCCGGCCACATCATCGGCATCGACCTGTCGCCGCGCATGATCGAGCGCGCCCGCGCCACCGGGCTCTATGCCGAACTCGACGTCGCCGAGATCGCGCAGGGCCTCTCGCGCCGGGCGGATGCCAGCGCCGAGCTGATTATCGCCGCCGATGTGATGGTCTATGTGCACGACATGGCGCCGCTGCTGGCGGAGGTCGCGCGCGTGCTGGCGCCGGGCGGGCTGTTCGCGTTCACGCTCGAAAGCCATGCCGGCGACGGCGTGGTGCTGGGCGAGGGGCTGCGTTACGCCTACAGCGCGGCCGGCGTGCGCGCGCTGGTCGAAAGCGCCGGCCTCCTGATGGAGCGGCTGGAACCGGCATCGTCCCGCACCGAGAGCGGTGCGCAGGTGCCCGGCCTGGTCGCGGTCGCGGCCAGGGGCTGCAGGGACTGATCAACAAAAACCCCGGCCGCGAGGCCGGGGGTTTCGATTTTCTTGAAGATGCGTCGCCGGTCAGTACTTCGATCAGTACTTGGCGACCACCGGCGAGTTGAAGTGATAGTTCAACCCGCTGCGGAAGATGTGCTGCGTGACGTTGGTGGTCGAAACCGCGGGACCGCCCGGATCGGCGATGATTCCCGAGGTCGAGCCGAGGTCGACATAGAGATACTCGCTCTTCGAGGTCCAGTTCGGTCCGAAGAAGCTGAACAGCGAGGCCGGGGTTTCGATGCCCGCGCCGATGGTCCAGCCGCCCTTGGTTTCGGAGAAGCGGCTGGTGACCGGCCCGTTCAGGAACGCCGAGTCGATATTGGTCTTGATGTTGCCATAGGCATAACCGCCGGTGGCGTAGAGCAGGGTCGATCCGACCGAATAGCCGAGCCGGCCGCGCACTGTGCCGAACCAGGGCAGCTTGGCTTCATAATTGGCGTAGCTGCCATTGAGCCCCTGGCAATTCGCGATGCAGGTCCGGTTGTCCTTCTGGGTCGAGCCCTGGAAGTCGGCCTCGAGGCCGAACACCCAGTTCGCCGCCTGCCAGTTGTAACCGGCCTGCACGCCGCCGATCTTGCCGTCCGGCGCCAGGTTGAACAGTTCGGTGGTGCCCAGAACGGTCAGCGACGAGCGGTTGCGCGCCGTGGCGGAGCCGTAATTGCCGCCGAGATAGAGGCCGGCCCAGTTCGCGGTCACCAGCGGTGCGTAGCCGGCGTTGCCGCCGATGCGGTAGTTCAGGCCGACCCGGTAGATGTTCTGCCGGATTTCGGTGTCGAGCGTCTGCGGGAAGCCGCCGAGGGTGAAGGAGTTGGCCTTGTTGCCGAGGTTGACATGGAGGTATTCGATCTTGGCCGTCCAGTTGCCGCCGAGCGCCGCTTCGACGCCGCTGCCGACGGTCCAGCCGCCGCGCGTCTCGTTCGTCGTGAAGGTTCCCGACGGCACGCCGAGGATCGATTCGGTGACGCTGGTCTTGACGCCGCCATAGGCGTAGCCGCCGGTGAAGTAGCGCAGCACGGTGCCCCTGGCGAAACCGACCCGGCCACGGACCGTGCCGAACCAGTCCATCTGCTGATCGAACCGGCCGGAGGTGTCGAGCACCCCGGTCCGGCACAGCAGCAGGCAGGTGCGGTCGTCGCGAAGGCCGGCGCCCTGGATGTCGGCTTCGACGCCGAGCACCAGATGGCCGAACATCGTCCTGGTCTGCCAGTTGTAGCCGGCCTGGACGCCGCCGAGCGCGCCAAAGGGCGACAGATAGGTCTGTTCGAAGGAGGGGAAGCCCGGAAACGTCAGGGTCTGGTTATTGCGGCCGACACCCAGTCCGGCATTCACACCGAGGTAAAATCCGGTCCAGTCGTAGACTAGGGCGACCGGCGCCTTCTGATAGGGCGCCTGGGTCGCAAGGTCCGCCGCCTGTGCGTTCACCGCCACCGCAAGCAACGCCGTCGTGGCGAGAAGTCGCTTCATTGTTGAACCCCGTATTGCAATTCCATCGGCACCCTAACGGCCGCGGCCGATGCTGTCTGTGCCCTGCGGGCTACAGTGGCGCGAAATCGTTCCCCGGCATCGAGGTAACGTGTTGGAAACTATTTATCTTTTGGCTCGACCGGCCGGGCGGGTCGGGCCTAACGTGCTGCGGTGAGCACTGCCGAAACAGACCCCCTCTCGTCCGCCCTGCTGCCCGAAAAATTCCTGCGCTGGTTCGCCGGCCGCGGCTGGTCGCCCCGCGACCATCAGCTCGATCTGCTGCAAAAAGCCCGCGACGGCCGCTCGGCCCTGCTGATCGCTCCGACCGGCGCCGGCAAAACCCTGGCAGGATTCCTGCCGACGCTGGTGGAACTGAGTGCTCCCACATCCCCGCTGCGTTCTTCTCCCCTCCCCCCGCGCAGCGGTGGGGAGGGGTCGGGGGTGGGGGGTGTTTCCGCGCATACTAATGCCGGCGAATTTGCCCGATCATCCTGCAGCGAGCTTGCTGAAGCACCCCCCACCCCCGACCCCTCCCCACCACGCGCTGCGCGCGCGGGAGGAGGGGAGAAGAGCACTGCGGTCGTTGCGCCATCGTTGCCTCGCAGCATCGAACGCCGCGTGCCGAATTCGCGCGGTCTCCACACCCTCTATATTTCGCCGCTGAAAGCGCTCGCGGTCGATATCGCGCGCAACCTGGAGACGCCGATCGCCGAGATGGCGCTGCCGATCAGGGTGGAGACCCGTACCGGCGACACGCCGGTGTCGCGGCGGCAGCGGCAGCGGCGCTATCCGCCGGACATTCTGCTCACCACGCCCGAGCAGCTGGCGCTGCTGCTGTCGTCCGACGACGCGCCGTTCCTGTTCGGCTCGCTCCGGCGCATCGTGCTCGACGAATTGCACGCGCTGGTGACGTCGAAGCGCGGCGACCTGCTGTCGCTTGGGCTCACGCGGCTCTGGCGGCTGGCGCCGCAGCTGCGCGCGATCGGGCTGTCGGCCACCGTCGCCGAGCCGGCATCGCTGGCGCGCTTCCTGGTGCCGCAGCGCGATCGCCAAAGCCAAGCCGCCGACATCGTCGTCGCCGGCGGCGCGGCCGCGCCCATCGTCGAGATGCTCGATACCAAGGAGCGGCTGCCATGGGCCGGCCACAGCGCGCGCCACGCCCTGAACGAAGTCTACGCGTTGATAAAGGCCAACAGGACCACGCTGGTGTTCGTCAACACCCGCAGCCAGGCCGAGATGCTGTTCCAGGACCTGTGGCGGATGAACGACGACGATCTCGCCATCGCGCTGCATCACGGCTCGCTCGACGTCGCCCAGCGCCGCAAGGTCGAGGACGCGATGTCGGCCGGAAAACTGCGCGGCGTGGTCTGCACCTCCTCGCTCGATCTCGGCGTCGACTGGGGCGATGTCGATCTCGTCGTCAATATCGGCGCGCCGAAGGGCGCCTCGCGGCTGATGCAGCGGATCGGCCGCGCCAACCACCGCATCGACGAGGCGTCGCGCGCCGTGCTGGTTCCCGCCAACCGCTTCGAGGTGCTGGAGTGCCGCGTCGCCATCGATGCGGTGGCGGAGAACGCGCAGGACACCCCGCCGCTGCGATCCGGCGCGCTCGACGTGCTGGCGCAGCACGTGCTCGGCCGCGCCTGCGGCGAGCCGTTCCTGTCCGACGAACTCTACGAAGAAGTGCTGACCGCCGCGCCCTATGCCGGCCTGGCCCGGACCGACTTCGACGACACCGTCGATTTCGTCGCCTCCGGCGGCTACGCGCTGAAAACCTATGAACGCTTCGCCCGCATCAGGCAGGACAAGACCGGCCGCTGGCGCGTGACCAATCCCAGGGTGCGGCAGAGCTACCGCCTCAACGTCGGCACCATCGTCGAGGACACCATGCTGAAGGTGCGGCTGGTGCGCGGCGGCAAAGGGGGTGGCAAGAGGAATGACAGGGGGAACGACAGGGGATCGACCGGCGCGGTGGCGCGCGGCGGCCGCATGCTGGGGCAGATCGAGGAGGTCTTCATCGAAGGCCTCGTGCTCGGCGACACGTTTGTCTTTGGCGGCGAGGTGGTGCGCTACGAGGCGCTTGCCGAGGACCAGGTCTACGTCTCCCGCGCCCACGACAAGGATGCCAAGGTGCCGTCCTATATGGGCGGCAAGTTTCCGCTCTCTACCTATCTGGCCGAACGCGTCCGCAAATTGCTCGACGACGACCGCGCCTGGAAGGCGTTGCCGGACCAGGTCCGCGACTGGCTGTCGCTGCAGCGCGACGTCTCGAAGGTGCCCGGCGTGCGCGACCTGCTGGTGGAAACCTTTCCCCGCGCCAACAAGCATTACCTCGTCTGCTACCCGTTCGAGGGACGGCTGGCGCACCAGACGCTCGGCATGCTGCTGACGCGGCGAATGGAGCGGGCGCGGGTGCGGCCGCTCGGCTTCGTCGCCAATGAATATGCGCTGGCGGTGTGGGGGCTCGGCGACATGTCGTTCATGATCCGGCAGGGCCGGCTGGATCTCGATGCGCTGTTCGACCCGGACATGCTGGGCGACGATCTCGAGGCGTGGCTGGCGGAATCGGCGCTGATGAAGCGCACGTTCCGGACCTGCGCCGTCATATCGGGGCTGATCGCGCGGCGCTTCACCGGCGAGGAAAAGTCCCGGCGGCAGGTGCTGTTCTCGACCGACCTGATCTACGACGTGCTGCGCAAGCACCAGCCCGACCATGTGCTGCTGCGCGCCGCGCGCGCCGACGCCGCCACCGGGCTGCTCGATCTGCGCCGGCTCGGTGATATGCTGGCGCGCATCAAGGGGCGAATCACCCACCGGGAACTGACGCGGGTTTCGCCGCTCGCGGTCCCCGTGATGCTGGAAATAGGCCGCGAATCCGTCTACGGCGAAGCCTCCGACGAATTGCTGGCGGAAGCCGCGGACGAACTGGTGAAAGAGGCGACAGACAGAACGTGACGGCACGCGCGCAAATCCTCGATGATGAATCGGCCGCCGGGTGCGCCACGGCAGGCGGCGCGACTCTGGTCGTCGCAGGCGTATCCCTGGTCGCCGATCTCTCCGGCGCGCTGTTCTGGGAAGAACAGAGCCTGCTGGTGGTCTCCGACCTGCATCTGGAAAAAGGCTCCGGTTTTGCGATGCGTGGCGTGCTGCTGCCGCCGTTCGATACGGTGGCGACGCTCGGCCGCCTCGCTGCCGTGATCGCGCGGCACGACCCGCGCAGGGTAATCGCGCTCGGCGACAGCTTTCATGACCGCCGCGCCCATGACCGGCTGTCCGCTGCCGATCGCGAGGCGCTGTCATCGCTGCAGGCCCGGCGCGACTGGATCTGGATCTCGGGCAATCACGATCCGGCGCTGCCGTCCGATCTCGGCGGCGTGGTGGCCGCGGAAGTCGCCATCGGCCCCATCGCCTTTCGTCACGAACCGTCGGGGGCCTCGGGAGAAATCGCCGGCCATCTGCATCCCAAGGCGCGGGTCTCGACCCGCGGCCGTTCGGTGCAGCGCCGCTGTTTTGTCAGCGACGGCGAGCGTGCGGTGATGCCGGCATTCGGCGCCTATGCCGGCGGCCTCAGCATCCGCGACGCGGCGTTCGCGAAGATTTTCGGGACGCCCGGCTTCATGGCGCATGTGCTCGGCGACCACCGGCTTCACGCGATTGCAGCGTCGCGGTGTTATTGAGAGCGGCCATCCTGCCATCGCTCCATGACGGCTTCCTCGTTTCTGTGAGGTGAAACCATGAAGCCCGTTGATCGGTGGACGTCCGCTTTGCGACGCATTCCGGACTTAAGTCAAGGAGCGCGTTAGGTCGGCTTTGTGCCAAACACCGAAATGAGCCCTAGGCGGCCTCTACTCGCGCGGGCGTCGATTCTAATTGCATCGGGCGACACCCAAAAAGAGCCGGGAACCAACCGCCTTGTTGGCCGTTTTGCAATTTCGAGGCAAATCCGATGCAGGACACCCGAAATCGCGTACCCGCCAATACCGACGCCGAAATCAACAAGAAAATCCGCGACGAAACAGATGCGCGAGTGCGATATTATCAACAGCATAAAAACGATATCCGTTCTCGGCTCCGCCAGCTTGATGAAGAATGGGACATTGAGAGGGCCATCGAGTGCAATGCCTCCGCGCTCGCCTTCACAGGCGTCGTCCTGGGAGCCACAGGCGATAAGAGGTGGCTCCTTCTGCCAGCGATGGTGACGGCATTTCTATTCCAACACGCTATCCAAGGATGGTGTCCGCCGGTGCCTATCCTTCGACGTATGGGCTTCCGAACGGCCTCTGAGATAGAGCAAGAGCGGCAAGCACTCAAAGCTCTCCGTGGCGATTTTGCTGGTATTTCCAACGATAATGCCGACGCAATTCTCAGTGCAGTGCGTGCATGACGCATAGACATCGGTGGCAGACAGCGGGTGAGCATTTGGCAGCGGTTCGCACCTCGTCAATCTTGCAGGAAGGTAGAAAAAGCGCCAATATTCACGCAAATTTGGGTGTCATCCGGGGGATTCCCCGTCAAGAAAGCCGATCTTGCGCGAGCCTTTACAATTCCCGACTCCCGACTCGGTTGATTTTGCGGAAGCCGAACACGAACGGCTCGTCGCCGCTCTGAAGGCTTCCCGAGCGGGCACTTGGCGTTGGAACGTGGCCACCAACATCGTCGAATGGGACGACGCCCTGTGCGATGTGTACGGCATTGAGCGAAGAGATGCCCCCACGAATTCCGAAGAATTTCTTGCTCTTGTGCACCCCGACGATCGCGCTGCAGTTTGGGCGACAATCAGTGCTTGCATCGAGAAGGGCACAGACGCCGACTATCAGTTTCGTGCCGTGGTCGGAAATTCCGTGTGCTGGATTTATGACAGAAGCGCTCTCATTCGAGATGCAGAGGGGAATCCTGCCTACATGCTTGGCGCTTGCCTTGACGTAACCGATCGGCGTCGTATCGAGGAAGAACGCGACAAACTACTTGAGAAACAGACTTTGCTTCTCAGAGAACTGAGCCATCGTACGAAAAATCATTTAAGCATGATCATTTCGCTGCTGAGGCTGAAGGGAGCGCGGCAGAAAGACCCGGGTGCCAAGCAGGATTTTGAGCGTGCCATCGAGCGCGTACACACCATCGCGTTCCTGCATGAGCACTTGTACCGCAAGGATGTGTTCGATCGGATCAACATAGAATCCTACCTCGAAGATATCTGCGCCAGTCTTGAACTGTCCCTCCTTGCTGAAAGAAAAATTGCCATAGTCCGTGAGCTACAGGCAGCCGAGTTGCATATCGACCTGGCAGTCCCGCTCGGCCTCATCGTCAATGAGGTTGTGACGAACGCAGCCAAGTATGCATTTTTGCCCGGTGAAGCGGGGCGGATTGTGATTCGGTTCCGCAGGCGTGGCGACCAAGGCATACTTACCATTTCAGATAATGGTCGAGGCCTCGCAGAACCCGTTAAATCGCAAGGCATCGGCACAACACTTATTAGGTCGCTGGCCAAACAAATTGGGGCTCGAGTCCGCGTGGTCACCCGCAACGGGCTCACATATTCATTCGTGTTCCGAACGCTGGAGTAGATGTGGCACAAGTATTCGTATTGTGACTCACCGAAAACAATGCACAGCGTCGCGTTGAACAGGTTCTCGTCTGATGGTGTGCGACTTGGCGGCAAAACTTGCCAAAAATTGGCTGATGTCCGTTTCGGGTCAAAAGCTGCCTTCTCGGCCAGGAAAGGCGACGTCCGCTTCACCCCGATGAACTGACGTCCATCGATCAATGCGGTTGGTCTGTTTCGTGCCAACATCAGACATCAGCAGGCTATCCGATCACATCGTCGGCTAGGGTAGCTAGTTTTCCGAACCCGCCTTGCGAAGACCGATCGGTCCCGCTGGGCCGGCGGGCGGTCGCCGCGTTCCCGAGCTCGACCCCGCCGAGTCCGGCATACGA
>NZ_JAUYQU010000112.1 GCF_030697065.1 Bradyrhizobium sp. | reverse complement strand
GACGTAGCTCAGGTCGGCATGACCGTCGCCGCGCCGCGACGGCGTGCCGACCGCGATGAACACCGCGTCGGCCGCGGCGACCGGTGCGGCGAGTTCGGTGGTGAAATCCAGCCGGCCGGCCTTCACATTGGCGGCGACCAGGGCATCGAGTCCGGGCTCGAAAATCGGGATCTCGCCGCGGCGGAGGCTGGCGATCTTGTCGACATCCTTGTCGACGCAGGTGACCTGGTGGCCGAAATCCGCGAAACAGGCGCCGGACACCAGTCCCACATAGCCGGTGCCGATCATGGCAATGCGCATGTAATATCCAAATCGTCATGGTTAACGAAGCATAAAGACGGCAGGTGCGGCTTCACGCGCAAAGCCGCGTAGCGCGTCTCCCCGCCAGGGCCATTGCCCGGGTCTTAGAGCATTTTCCCATGACAAGGAAAACCCGCCCGGATGCAGCCCGAAACCCGCCAAGGGAGGTCACATCGGCGCGAGAACGGCACATTCCTTGAAGGGAATAAGGCAATTGAAACCTTGCAGCCCGAATATGACGCTCATCCGCGCCGAAAAGGGACACCGATGACACCAAACGGCACAACCGCCGTTGCCGAGCGTTCCATGGCTGCGGGGCGGCCGGGGCCGCTTGCCCCCGGGCGGATCGACTGGGTCGACTATGCCAAGGGCATCTGTATCGTCATGGTGGTGATGATGCATTCGGTGCTGGGGGTCGAGGCCGCCACCGGCCAGACCGGCTTCATGCATTTTCTGGTCGCCTTCGCCAAACCGTTCCGGATGCCGGATTTCTTCCTGATCTCCGGGCTGTTCCTGGCGGTCGTGATCGACCGCGACTGGCGCACCTATCTCGACCGCAAGGTGGTGCACTTTGCCTATTTCTATCTGCTGTGGGTGACCATCCAGTTCGGCTTCAAGGCGCCGTCCTTTGCCGCCGGGAGCGGCTGGGCGCATGTCGGGCTGATGTATCTGCAATCCTTCATCGAGCCGTTCGGCACGCTGTGGTTCATCTATCTGCTGCCGATCTGCTTCGTCGTCTGCAAGGCGACGCGCCGGATGCCGCCGCTGCTGATCTGGTCCGTGGCGGCGCTGCTGGAGACGGCGCACATCTCGACCGGCTGGACCGTGATCGACGAGTTTGCCGCGCGTTTCGTCTATTTCTATTCCGGCTACTGGCTCGCGGGCCATGTGTTCGCCTGGTCAGGCCAGGTACGGGCGAGTCCCGGCTGGTCGCTGGCGGGCCTGGCGCTGTGGGCGCTGGTCAATGGCGGCCTGGTCGAACTGGGTGTCAGCGAATGGCCGCTGGTCTCGCTGGCGCTGGGGCTCGCCGGCGCGCTGGCCATCGTCACCATGGCCACGCTGCTGGCGCGGATGCGGTGGCTCAACATCCTGCGCTATTGCGGCGAGCATTCCATCGTCATCTACCTCGCCTTTTTCCTGCCGATGGCGGCGACGCGCACCCTGCTGCTGCAGACCGGGCTGATCCACGACATCGGGACCATCTCGCTCATCGTCACGGTGGCCGGCGTGGTCGGCGCGATCGCGATCTGGCGGGCGGCCCTTGCGGCCGGCGCGAATTTCCTGTTCGAACGCCCGGCCGCGTTCTGGATCGTGCCGAAGAAGACCCAGGCCACGCTGCAGCCGGCGGAGTAGGCCGCGCACCCGCGCCTTGCGCGGGTGACGACCAAACTAACCTGCCCCCTCGATCTTCACGCCATCCTTCATCCCGGCCAGCCTGCCGCGAAACGCCTCCGCGTCGCCGAAATCCGCAAAGCCCTGGTAATGCGGGTGCGGACCCAGCACGCGGCGGGCGTGCTTGATCGGACACCAGTAGACTTCGGTGCGCGCCGCCACCTCGCGTATAAACGCGATCGCGCCGTTGGCGTAGGAGCAATAGGCGCAGTTGATCTTCTCGATGATGTTGAGATAGGCGAGATGGTGGCGGTCGAATACCAGATAGTCGCGGCGCCGCACTTTTGGAATTTTGTAGATCGGAAAGCAGATCGCCTGGTAGGCCATCACCCAGAGGTCGACCAGCGCGATCGGGATGACCAGCGAATAGATCAACGGCGCGCTCAGGATCATCAGCGGGTTGGCTTCGATGAGATAGCGTGTCGCGCGCGTCTTGAGTTCGCGGTGGATCCGCAGCACCTCCCGCTCGAACACGATCCGGCGGTTTTCAAGGTGGAAGCGCAATTCCTCCCGCCGCTTCGCCAGTTCGACCTCGATTTCGGCCTGAACCTCCCGCAGCTTCCCCATCAGTTCGTCGAGCTGCGCGGTCATGATTGGTCCTTCCGGTCGTGCCGAGACCGCAGGGGCTCATGAAAGGGACGCCGACGCAACCGATTCGGAGCAACGGGGACTGCGAAAAATCCCGGCCCATCGCGGGCTCGGAGGCTGTCATTCCGCGCAAAAATCCCTAAGTTGCCGCCATGCCGAAAACATCCGAAAAAGCCGCCGCCAAACCCGTCGCCGTCAAGGCCAAAGCCCTCTCCAGGGGCGACCATGTCTTTCTGGTCGACGGTTCCTCCTATATTTTCCGCGCCTATCACGCGCTGCCGCCGCTGAACCGAAAGTCCGACGGTTTGCAGGTCAATGCCGTGCTCGGCTTCTGCAACATGCTGTGGAAGCTGTTGCGCGACATGCCCGAGGACAACCGGCCGACCCATCTCGCCATCATCTTCGACAAGTCCGAAATCACGTTCCGCAACAAGCTCTATCCCGACTACAAGGCGCACCGGCCGCCGGCGCCCGACGATCTGATCCCGCAATTCGCGCTGATCCGCGAAGCGGTGCGGGCGTTCGATCTGCCCTGCCTCGAGCAAGGCGGTTTCGAGGCCGACGATCTGATCGCGACCTACGCCCGCGAGGCGGGCGAGCGCGGCGCCACCGCCACCATCGTCTCTTCCGACAAGGACCTGATGCAGCTCGTCACCGACAAGGTGACCATGTACGACACCATGAAGGACCGCCGCATCGGCATTGCCGAAGTGATCGAGAAGTTCGGCGTGCCGCCGGAGAAGGTGGTCGAGGTGCAGGCGCTGGCCGGCGATTCCACCGACAACGTGCCGGGCGTCCCCGGCATCGGCGTCAAGACCGCAGCGCAACTGATCGTCGAATATGGCGACCTGGAAACGCTGCTGGCGCGCGCCGGCGAGATCAAGCAGCCGAAGCGCCGCGAGGCATTGATCGAGAACGCCGGCAAGGCGCGGATCTCGCGGCAGCTGGTGCTGCTCGACGACAAGGTCAAGCTGGACGTGCCGCTCGACGAACTCGCGGTGCACGAGCCGGACGCGCGCAAGCTGATTTCCTTCCTGAAGGCGATGGAATTTTCCACCCTGACGCGCCGTGTCGCCGAATATTCGCAGATCGACCCGTCGGACGTGGAAGCGGACGACAGGAACAGCAGCGGTGCCAGCGGCAAGTCCGCCGGTTCGTCGCCTCCGCCGCGCGCGGCCGGCGACGACCTTTTCGGACATCAGGACGCGCCCGCCCCGTCCGCTTCCGCGAGTGGAAAAGCCGGCGCCCCCGGCGCGGGCAGAAGCCCGGGCAGGGCCGAACCATCCAACGTCATCCTCACGCCCCAGGCGCTCGCCGCCGCGCGCGCCGAGGCGGCACGGAAGACGCCGATCGACCGCAACAAATACGTCACCGTCCGCACCCTCGACGAACTCAACGGCTGGATCGCGCGGGCGCGCGATGCGGGCCATTTCGCCATCGAGGCGAAAGCCACCTCGATCGATCCGATGCAGGCCGAGATGTGCGGCATCGCGCTGGCGCTGGCGCCGAACGACGCCTGCTACATCCCGCTCGCCCACAAGCAGTCCGGCGACGGCTCCGGCCTGTTCGCGGCGGGTCTTGCGCCCGACCAGATCAAGGCCGCCGACGCCATCGAGGCGCTGCGGCCGCTGCTTGAATCCGCGGGAATTCTCAAGATCGGCTTCAACATCAAGTTCAACGCCGTGCTGCTGGCGCAGCATGGCGTCACCCTGCGCAACCATGACGACGCGCAGCTGATGTCGTATGCGCTCGACGCCGGGCGCAATTCGCATGCGCTGGATGCGCTGGCCGAAAGCCGGCTCGGCCACGCCGTCATCAGCCACGGCGAACTGACCGGCAGCGGCAAGGCCAGGCTGACCTTCGATCAGGTCGCGATCGACAAGGCCACCGCCTATTCGGCCGAGGATGCGGACGTGATCCTGCGGCTGTGGAGCGTGCTGAAGCCGCGCCTGACCGCCGAGCACATGACCGCGGTCTACGAAACGCTGGAGCGGCCGCTGATCTCGGTGCTGGCGCGGATGGAGCGGCGCGGCATCTCGATCGACCGCCAGGTGCTGTCAAGACTGTCGGCGGATTTCGCCCAGACCGCAGCAAGGGTGGAGTCCGAGATCCAGGAGATTGCCGGCGAACCGGTCAATGTCGGCAGCCCGAAGCAGATCGGCGACATCCTGTTCGGCAAGATGGGCCTTCCCGGCGGCAGCAAGACCAAGACCGGGGCATGGTCGACCACGGCGCAGGTGCTCGATGAGCTCGCCGAGCAGGGCCACGATCTGCCGAAGAAGATCCTGGAATGGCGGCAGGTTTCGAAGCTGAAATCGACCTATACCGACGCGCTGCCGACCTACGTGCATCCGCAGACCCATCGCGTCCACACCACCTACGCGCTGGCCGCGACCACCACGGGGCGGCTGTCGTCCAACGAGCCGAATCTGCAGAACATTCCGGTGCGCACCGAGGATGGCCGGAAAATCCGCCGCGCCTTCATTGCCGCACCGGGCCACAAGCTGGTGTCGGCAGACTATTCGCAGATCGAACTGCGGCTGCTCGCGGAGATCGCCGACATTGCCGTGCTGAAGCAGGCATTCAGGGACGGGCTCGACATCCACGCCATGACGGCGTCGGAGATGTTCGGCGTGCCGATCAAGGACATGCCGAGCGAAGTCCGCCGCCGCGCCAAGGCGATCAATTTCGGCATCATCTACGGCATCTCGGCGTTCGGCCTCGCCAACCAGCTCGGCATCGCCCGCGAGGAAGCCTCCGCCTACATCAAGAAATATTTCGAGCGATTCCCGGGCATCCGCGCCTACATGGATTCGACCCGGGATTTCTGCCGCACGCACGGCTATGTCGAAACGCTGTTCGGCCGGAAGTGCCATTATCCCGATATCAAGGCCTCCAACGCCTCGATCCGCGCCTTCAACGAGCGCGCCGCCATCAACGCCCGGCTGCAGGGCACCGCCGCCGACATCATCCGCCGCGCCATGACCCGGATCGAGGAAGCCCTCGCCGAGAAAAAACTCTCGGCGCAGATGCTGCTGCAGGTGCACGACGAACTGATCTTCGAAGTGCCCGACGACGAGGTCGCCGCGACCATTCCGGTGGTGCAGCACACCATGCAGGACGCGCCGTTCCCGGCGGTGCTGCTCTCGGTGCCGCTGCATGTCGACGCGCGGGCGGCGAACAACTGGGACGAGGCGCATTGAGCGGCTGCTGTCGCCTGGCCCGGCCGTCCCAATCGAGGGAGCGCGGCGAGGTCCCTGAAACGTCATTGCGAGGAGCTCTTGCGACGAACAATCCATTCTTTCTTTGCATCGACAGATGGATTGCTCAATGACGGCGGTTGGCGATGACTTCGCCCCAACCGAATTGCTCTCGGTGCAATTTACAAAATGACACGGCGGCCCGGCGCGCGCTAGGGAATGCGCGCGTCACCCCGCGAGGCTCGCCATGCCCCACTTATCGTCACTGCTCGGTTTTGCGCTGGTCTCGCTCGGCATGGTGCTGACGCCGGGGCCGAACATGATCTATTTGATCTCGCGTTCGATCACGCAGGGCCCTGTCGCCGGACTGATCTCGCTCGGCGGTGTCGCGCTCGGCTTCGTGTTCTACATGCTGTGCGCGGCGTTCGGCATCACGGCGCTGCTGTTCGCGGTGCCCTATGCCTATGACGCGCTGCGGCTCGCTGGCGCGGCCTATCTGTTGTGGCTGGCATGGCAGGCGCTGAAGCCGAACGGACGCTCGCCGTTTCAGGTGAAGAAGCTCGCGGCCGACGGGCCGCGCAGGCTGTTGGCGATGGGCCTGTTCACCAACCTGCTCAATCCCAAGGTCGCCATGCTGTATCTGGCGCTGCTGCCGCAGTTCATCGATCCTGCCAAGGGCAGCGTGCTGACCCAGTCGCTGGCGCTCGGCTTTACCCAGATCGCGATCAGCGTCAGCGTCAACGCCCTGATCGCGCTGGCCGCCGGTTCGATCGCGCTGTTTCTCGGCACCAGGCCCCTGTGGCTGTTGCTGCAGCGCTGGTTGATGGGCACCGTGCTGGCCGGGCTCGCGGTGAAGATGGCGCTGGAAACGAGGCGGGCGTAGGAGGCGAGGTCGCCGCCGCCGATCCAGGCCGCGCGGTCAAACCCGCACCGGGCCCAATTCATCGAAATGTCCGCGCCGCTGCAGCCACGCCAGCAGGATCAGGCTCGGCACCGCGACCCCGACGGAAATCACGAAGAACAGCGGCCAGCCCGTCGCCTCGGCGACATATCCCGAGCCGGAGGACAGATAGGTCCGCCCGACCGCGGCAAGCGCCGTGAGCAGCGCGTATTGGGTGGCGGTATGCAGCGGATTCTGGCACAGCGCCGAGAGATAGGCGACGAAGATCACGGTGCCGATCGCGCCGGTGAAATTTTCCGCCGTGATGGCGACGGCCAGCGCCCATTGATTGACGCCGACAAAGGCCAGCCAGCAGAACGCCAGGTTGGAGAGCGCCTGCAGCAGGCCGCCGATCCACAGGCTGGCGGCCAGCGAATAGCGCCGCGCCATATAGCCGCCGGCAAAACCGCCGACCAGGGTGGCGGCGAGACCCACGCCCTTGACGATGGCGGCGTAATCGTTGCGGGTGAAGCCGAGGTCGATCACGAACGGCGCGGTCATGACACCGGAAAAGGCATCGGTGAGCTTGTAGAGCACGACGAACGCGAGCGCCGCCCAGGCGTATTTGCGGGCAAGGAATTCGGAGAACGCGCCCATGGCCGCATGCATGACGCGTGAGAACGCGGCTTCGCCGCGCGTCGCCGCCTCCGCGCGCGCGGATTGTTCCGGCTCGGTGGCGGCCAGCGCGGTGATGGTGCCGATCAGCACCATCGCCGCCATCGCCACATAGCCCCACATCCACGCCGAGGAGCGCCCGATGCCGGTGTCCTCGAACGCGCTGACCAGGAACAGCACGCCGGCGGTCGAGACCAGCATGCCGATCCGGTAGGCCGCGACGTAGGACGCCATGCCGGCGGCCTGCTCGCTCTCGGGCAGGCTCTCGACCCGGAACGCGTCGACCACGATGTCCTGGGTCGCCGACATCGCGGCGACCAGCAGCGCGCCGAGCGCCACGAACAGCGGCGAGCGCGCCGGGTCGGTGAGCGCCAGCAGCAGGATCGCGCCGATCAGCAGCAGCTGCGAAAACACCAGCCAGCCCCGCCGTCGCCCGAAGGCGCGGCTGAAGAGCGGCACATGCAGCGCATCCACCAGCGGCGCCCAGATGAATTTCAGCGTGTAGGGCGTGCCGACCAGCGCGAACAGGCCGATGGTGCCGAGATCGACGCCGGATTCGCGCATCCACACCAGCAGCGTCGATCCCGACAGCGCCAGCGGCAGTCCGGAGGAGAAACCGAGAAGCAGCACGATCAGCACGCGCGGCTGCAGATACACCGCCCACGCCTCGCGCCAGGAGACGCGAGGAGTGGGGACGATCGATGGCTTGGGCAGGCTGTCGGGTGCGCTGGTCATGGCGCAGTGCTAGCAGATTCGGGAAGGTGAAATAATGATGATATTGTCATCGCCCCGCTCGACCGGGCGACCCAGTATCCAGAGACGGCAGATGGGTGCTCGCAGCTTCTACGTCTACATTCTTGCCAGTCGCATCGGCGGCACACTCTACATCGGCGTGACCAACGACCTCATTCGTCGGGTGTACGAGCATAAAATCGGCGCTGCCGAGAGTTTCACCAAAGATCATCACGTCAATCGGCTGGTCTATTTCGAATGCTTCGAGGACATCGAAGCTGCCATTCATCGTGAGAAGCGGCTGAAGAAATGGACGCGAGCCTGGAAGATTGCGTTGATCGAAAAGGACAATCCGGATTGGATGGATCTTTATCCCGAAATCGCCGGGGGATGAACACGCTTGTGCTTGATAGCGGTCGTTTCCGATAGCCACAAACAACCAAAGCTGTCGTCCTCCGCGAAAGCGGGGGACCCAGTATTCCAGAGGCGTTTGAGTTCAAACGAGAAGCTCCGGCGTACTGGGTCGCCCGATCAAGTCGGGCGATGACAACGGTATATGTCGCGGTAATTTCGTCAAAGCCGCAGCCTACTCCCCCGCCTGCAGCTTGCGGGACAGCGGGAACAGTTCGGCGGTGGCCGGCCTGGCGATCTGCGGCGTTTCGGCGGCGGCGTCGGTCTTGCTGAAATCCAGTTCCTCGATCCGGCCGGCGCGTTTTTCGATCTTGTCGGCGGAGATCAGGATCTGGCGGACGTCCTCGTTGACGTCGCCGAAGTGCTTCTGCAGCTTCAGCACGCGGTCGCGCAGCCGGTTGAGGTCGTCGCCGAGGTTGAGCACCTCGGTGCGGATCTGGTCGGCGGCGTCGCGCATCCGCGCGTCCTTCAGGATCTGCTGCATCACCTGGATCGCCAGCATCAGCAGCGACGGCGACACCAGCACGACGCGAGCGCGGTAGGCCTTCTGGATCACGTCGTCGAAACCGTCGTGGATTTCGGCATAGACCGATTCCGACGGCACGAACATCAGCGCGGTGTCCTGGGTCTCGCCTGCGATCAGGTATTTTTCCGCGATGTCGCTGACATGCTTCATGACGTCGGCGCGCAGCCGCTGCGTGGCGTATTTCTTTTCCTCGTCGGTGCGCGCGTCATGCAGCGCGGTCATCGCCTCCAGCGGAAATTTGGCGTCGATGCAGAGCGGACGCTGGTCGGGCAGGAACACCACGCAATCGGGCCGCTTGCCGGAGGAGAGCGTGTACTGGAATTCGTAGGCGCCCTTCGGCATGCCGTCCTGCACGATGGCTTCCATCCGCGCCTGGCCGAACGCACCGCGCGATTGCTTGTTGGAAAGCACGTCGCGCAAGGTGGTGACCTGCGAGGTCAGGTCGGTCAGGTTCTTGTGCGCATTGTCGATGATGCCGAGCCGCTCGTGCAGCACGCGCAAGCTGTCCATGGTGTTGCGGGTGGTCGCTTCCATCGACTGGCCGACCCGGTGGGTCACCGAATCCAGCCGCTCGTTGACCGCACGCGCCATGTCGGCCTGGCGGCCGGCCAGCGCCTGGCCCATCTCGTGGACCCGGCCGGTGGCCTCGCTCTGGGCGCGCAGCATCTCGCTGACGCGTTCCTCCAGCTCGTCGGCGCGGATGGCCTGCGCCATCGCCATCGCCGCCCCGCGGCTGCCGGAACGCGCGATGATGATGGCAATGGTCAGCAACAGCACCAGCGCCAGCGCGCCGAAAGCGAGCAGCGCCTCGCCGGTATGGATCGGCAGGTCGCCGATGATGAAAAGGACCTCGTTCATGCAGCCCTTGTAGCCGATTCGCCGGCATAGGCGAACGAAGAGGGAACATTTATGGTTAATACCGGCTTAATTTTCGTGGTTAATTCCGTCTGAAGATTCATGGTTAGCGCGCGGTTAACGGGCGCGTACGGCGCATTGACCGGGACGGAACGGCGGCTTAAATCGCCCGCAACGCCACAAGAGAAACCATGGCTCTCAGAGAAATCATCATCCTGCCGGACAAGCAGTTGCGGCTGGTCTCCAAACCCGTCGAAAAGGTCACCGCGGAGATCCGCCGGCTGGCCGACGACATGCTGGAGACCATGTACGACGCGCCCGGGATTGGGCTGGCGGCGATCCAGGTCGCGCAGCCGCTGCGGCTGATCACGATGGATCTCGCCAAGAAGAACGAGGACGGCGAGACCACGCCGCGGCCGCGGGTCTTCATCAACCCGGAAATCGTGTCGTCGTCGGAGGAGTTCTCGGTCTACGAGGAAGGCTGCCTGTCGATCCCCGAATATTACGAGGAGGTCGAGCGGCCGGCGCAGGTGCGCATCCGCTTTACCGATCTCGACGGCAAGGTGCACGACGAAGACGCCGACGGCCTGTTCGCCACCTGCATCCAGCACGAGATCGACCATCTCAACGGCGTGCTGTTCGTGGACTATCTGTCGAAGCTGAAGCGCGACCGCGTGCTGAAGAAATTTGCCAAGGCCGCCAAGCGGGCGGCGGAGTAGGACTTACACTTCTCCTCGTCATGGCCGGGCTTGACCCGGCCATCCACGCCTTCGCGTCAGCAGAAAGACGTGGATGCCCGGCCCAAGGCCGGGCATGACGAACCCCTAAATCGGCTGCCTCGGGAAATAACTTTTCATGCCGCTCCGCCTGATCTTCATGGGCACGCCCGACTTCGCGGTGCCGACGCTGCTGGAACTGGTCGCCCATGGCCACGAGGTCGCGGCGGTCTATACCCGCGCGGCCAAACCCGCCGGGCGCGGCATGAAGCTGCAACCGAGCCCGGTCGAGCAGGAAGCGCGGCGGCTCGGCATTCCCGTCTTGACGCCCGCCACCCTGAAGACGCCGGAAGCGCTGGAGCAATTCAGTTCTCATCAGGCCGATGCCGCCGTCGTCGTCGCCTATGGCATGATCCTGCCAAAAGCCATTCTCGATACGCCGCCGCTCGGCTGCTTCAATTTGCACGGCTCGCTGCTGCCGCGCTGGCGCGGGGCGGCGCCGATCAACCGGGCCATCATGGCGGGCGATGCCGAGAGCGGCGTGATGGTGATGAAGATGGACGTCGGCCTCGACACCGGCGATGTCGCGATGGCCGAGCGGCTGGCCATTACCGATGCCATGACGGCGGCCGATCTCCACGACGCGCTGGCGCCGCTCGGGGCCGACCTGATGGTGCGGGCGATGGGCGCGCTGGAGCGCGGCCGGCTGCAACTGACCAGGCAGAGCGAGGAGGGCGTGACCTACGCCGCCAAGATCGAAAAGGCCGAGGCGCGGATCGGCTGGAACCGCCCCGCGCGCGAGGTGCTGCGCCACATTCACGGGCTGTCGCCGTTTCCCGGGGCCTGGTGCGAGATGGCGATCGAGGGCGGGCAGGTCCGGGTCAAGATCCTGCGCTGCGAACTGGCCAGCGGGACGGGTGCGCCGGGCGATCTCATCGATGACCGGCTGACGATTGCCTGCCAGGACGGCGCGATCCGGATTCTCGACCTGCAGCGCGCCGGCGCCAGGCCGATGAAGGCGAGTGAATTTCTGCGCGGCACGCCGCTGACGCCGCCGCTGCGGCTGGCCTAGATTGTCCTACGGCCCCCACGCGTCATACGCGGGCTTGACCCGCGTATCCATCTATCTTCACAAGACTTCTGCGAAGATGATGGATGGCCGGGTCAAGCCCGGCCATGACGACAGATAGATCGCTAACGCACCCATGCCCCGCTACAGGCTCATCATCGAATATGACGGCGCGCCGTTCTGCGGCTGGCAGCTGCAGGACAATGGTGCGTCGGTGCAGGGCGCGCTGGAAGACGCGGTCAAGGCGATCTGCGGCGAACGGGTTCGGGTCCATGGCGCCGGGCGCACCGACGCCGGAGTGCATGCGCTGGGACAGGTCGCGCATTGCGACATCGCCAAACATTTCGTGCCCGGCCGCTTTCGCGACGGGCTGAACGCGCATTTGCGGCCGCATCCGATCGGCGTGCTGTCAGCGGATATCGTGCCCGACAGTTTCGAGGCGCGTTTCTCGGCGAGGAAACGCCATTATATCTACCGCATCTCCAATCGCCGGGCCAACCTCGCGCTGGACATCGGCAAGGTCTGGCGGCTGCCGCGGCCGCTCGACAGCGATGCGATGCATGAGGCGGCGCAGCGGCTGGTCGGCAAGTTCGACTTCACCACCTTCCGCGATACCGAATGCCAGGCCAAATCGCCGGAGAAGACGCTGGACCAGCTCGACGTGGTGAGAGACGGCGACGCCGTCAACATTGTCACCTCGGCGCGCTCGTTCCTGCACAGCCAGGTGCGCTCGATGGTGGGCTCGCTGGTCTGGGTCGGCGAAGGTCGCTGGAACGCCGACGATTTGCAAAAGGCGCTCGATGCGAAAAGCCGCGCCGCCTGCGGCCCGGTCGCGCCGCCGGACGGGCTGTATCTGGTGCGGGTGGATTATTAGTTTCTGCCGTCATTCCGGGGCGCGCGTAGCGCGAACCCGGAATCTCACTCAATCGGTCGAGATTCCGGGTCCACGCGAAGGCGCGTGTCCCGGAATGACGACTCGCTAATTCACCCAAAATACCGCTCCAGCACGCCGCGATAGACCCTGGTCAGCTTTTCGAGGTCCGACACCGGCGTGCGCTCGTCGACCTGGTGCATGGTCTGGCCGACCAGGCCGAATTCGATCACCGGGCAGTAGCTTGCAATGAACCGCGCGTCCGAGGTGCCGCCGCTCGTGCTCAGTTCCGGTTTGCGGCCGGTGACTTCCTCGATCGCGGCGACCGCAAGATCGGTGAAGGGCCCGGGCTTGGTGACGAACACGTTGGAGTTCGACGGCTCCCACACGATGCGGGCGCGGATCCGGTTGCCGCAGGCTTTTTCCAGCCGCTGCTCGACGAGCTGGCGCAGGGTTTCCTGGGTGTGCAGATCGTTGAAGCGGATGTTGAACTTGGCCCGCGCCTGTCCGGGGATCACGTTGCCGGCCTTGTTGCCGACATCGACCGAGGTGAATTCGAGGTTGGAGGCCTGGAACTGGGCGCTGCCATGATCCAGCGGCTCGTCGCTGAGCGCCACGATCAGCCGCGAAATATCCGGCACCGGGTTCGCCGCGCGGTGCGGGTAGGCGACGTGGCCCTGGATGCCATCGACATACAGCATGCCATGCAGGGAGCCGCGGCGGCCGATCTTGATGCAGTCGCCGAGCACGTCGACGTTGGAGGGTTCGCCAAGCACGCAATGGTCGAATTTCTCGCCGCGCGCCGCCGCCCATTGCAGCAGTTTTATCGTCCCGTTGACGGAGATGTCCTCCTCGTCGCCGGTGATCAGGAACGAGATCGATCCCTTTGGTTTTCCACCATGGGCGGCGAGATATTCCAGCACCGCGGCGACGCTGCAGGCGATGCCGCCCTTCATGTCGACGGCGCCGCGTCCGTACAGAAAGCCGTCCTTGACGTCGCCCGAGAACGCGCCGTGGGTCCAGGCGCTCTCGTCGCCCGGCGGCACCACGTCGGTGTGCCCGGCAAAGGTGATGTGCGGCGCCGAGGTGCCGATGCGGGCATAGAGATTGTCGATATCGGCGGTGCCGGGCTCGCCGAAGGTGACGCGGTGCACCTCGAAGCCTGCGGCTTTCAAAATGGCTTCGAGCACACCGAGCGCGCCGGCGTCGGCGGGGGTGACCGAGGGGCAGCGCAACAGGTCGCGGGCGATGGAAAGTGCGGAGAGGGCATCGGTCATGCCCTAGTCCCGCAGCAGCTCGTTGATGCTGGTCTTGGCACGGGTGCGCTCATCGACCCGCTTGACGATCACGGCGCAGGCGGTGGACGGGCCGGGCTGGCCGTTCTTCAAGGGACGGGCCGGCAGGTTGCCGGGCACCACCACGGCATATTCCGGCACTTCGCCGACAAAGATCTCGCCGGTGTCGCGGTCGACGATCTTGGTGGAGGCGCCAAGAAACACGCCCATCGACAGCACCGCGCCCTTGCGCACGATGACGCCTTCGGCGACCTCCGAGCGCGCGCCGATGAAGCAGTCGTCCTCGATGATGACGGGCTCCGCCTGCAGCGGCTCCAGCACGCCGCCGATGCCGACGCCGCCGGAAATGTGCACGCGCTTGCCGATCTGGGCGCAGGAGCCGACCGTCGACCAGGTGTCGATCATGGTGGATTCATCGACATAGGCGCCGAGATTGACGAAGGACGGCATCAGCACCACGTTCCTGGCGATGAAGGCGGAGCGGCGGACGATGGCGCCCGGCACCGCGCGAAACCCGGCGTCGCGAAACCGGTTCTCGCCCCAGCCGTCGAATTTCGACGGCACCTTGTCCCACCATGAGGCCTGGCCGGGGCCGCCGGAAATCGGGCTCATATCGTTGAGGCGGAACGACAGCAGCACCGCCTTCTTCAGCCACTGGTTGACCTTCCACTTGCCGCTGGCCTCGCGCTCGGCAACCCGGGCCTCGCCCTTGTCGAGCAGCTCCAGCGCGGAATCGACGGCGTCGCGGACCTCGCCCCTGGTCGCGGTCGAGACGCTGTCGCGGGCATCGAACGCGGTGTTGACGGTGGCTTCGAGGGAGGCGAGAGACATCGGGGATTCCTTGGGACGCGCGGGATTGTTCTGATGGCGATAGAGGCTTTTGTCGGAATTTGGCGAAGGAGAGTCAAGACTCGTAGCCCGGATGGAGCGCAGCGCAATCCGGGAAAATGCCACCACTTGCGGGAAAGTCCCGGATTTCGCTGCGCTCCATCCGGGCTACGGGCTCGCGCCGACCCGTTGGCGGGGTGACTAAACCATCTTCTGCAAGAACCCGGTCAGATCGTCCGTGACATGATCGACATGGGCGGCGTCGCGGCCTTCCAGCTCCCAGTCCTCGCGCACCACTTCCTGCGAGCCGTCGGGCACCACCAGCACGGTGGTCATGCCGAGCTGGTGCGGCACCACGAGGTTGCGCGCCAGATCCTCGAACATCGCCGCAGTCGAGGGGGTCACGCCGTGATCCCTCAGGAATTTCTGGTAGGTCTGCGGCGCCGGCTTCGGCTCGAGTTCGGCGGCGATGATGTCGAACACCGCCTCGAAATGATCGCCGATGCCGAGCCGCGCCAGCACCGCGGACGCATGGTCGGTGGAGCCGTTGGTCAGGATCAGCTTGCGGCCGGGAAGCCTGGCGATCGCGGCACCCATCGTGGGGTTCGGCTCGAGCGGCGAATGGTCGATCCGGTGCACATAGGCGAGATAGTCGTCGGCCCGCACGCCGTGCTCGGTCATCATGCCGCGCATGGTGGTGCCGTAGCGGCGGTAGTAATCCTTCTGGACCGCGCGGGCTTCCTCCCGCGTGATCTTCAGCCAGTCGCTGACGAACTCCCCGATCCGCGCATCGACCTGCTGCCACAGATTGACGTGATGCGGGTACAGCGTGTTGTCGAGATCGAACACCCAGGTGTCGATGTCGGTGAAGGGGCGGGGTGTTTTCATTTCTCTCATCCCGTCGTCCCCGCGAACGCGGGGACCCATACGCCGTGTCGGCTATCGTGAGCACGGTGCGAGTTACGCGCGATTGTCGCGAGCATTTGCGGACTCCAATTGGGGCCGGTGGCTATGGGTCCCCGCGTTCGCGGGGACGACGAGAAGAAGTGGACGCTCCATCATGGCAACGCGAAGCGCAGCGTCTTGCCGCCGCCCGACATGTCGACGGCGGCAAAGCCGTTCACATTGAGGCCGCGGTTGCCGCAATCGTTCTGCTCGTTGATCTCGAACTTGCTCTCGCGGGTGCAAAGCTGCGTGGCGCCGCCCCAGTTCAGCGGCCGGTCCCTGAATTTCAGCGCGCGGTTCTCGCCGTCGACCGCCTCGGCGAAACTGAAGATCTGCCTGGGCTGGCCCGAGACGTCGGGATGCAGGCATTTGCCGGGATCGATCCGGTACCAGCCGCGGCTGGTCACGGTCTTGCCGTCGTCGGTGCCGACCGCGGCCATGATCTTGTGCGGCGTGTCGTTGCACCAGGTCAGCCCGGTAGAGGATGGCGATTGCACCGCGTCGATCATGGTGGCGAAGAATTTCGGCGATTGCACCACTTCGGGCGCGAGCCCGCGGCTTTTCAGGAATGCCGCCAATGCTCCCTGCGTCTTGGGGCCGTCGACGCCGTCGATCGGCGCCGCATCGTAGCCCGCGATCACCAGCAGGCGCTGAATGGCGGCGAGTCTGGCCTGTTCATCGTCATATTCGCTGCCTTCGGCCAGATATGCCACCAGATGGCCGTCGTCGGTCCGGGTCGGATGGATCTGGGTGAACGGCGCCGGGGTCTGTCCGGCGCGGCACTGGCGGGCCGCGGCGATGACGAAGTTTTCCGGCGCGATGCAGAGCGTATCGTTGCCGCTCTGCGGCACCGGCGACGAGCCGTAGACGCCGAGCGCGCGCGCATTGAGCAGGATGCGGTCGGCGGTCAGCGTGCCCTGCGCGACGACGCGGCAGGTCGCCGGATCGATCCGGAACCAGCCGCGGGTCGCGGTGGCCGCCTTGTCATCAATGCCGATCGCGACCTCGACCACATAGCTCATGCGGTTGCAGAGTTTCAGATCGGCATAGGCGGGAGCCGACGAAAACAGAAAGGACACCACCGCCGCCGGCAGCGCGGAGGCGGTGCGCAACCAGGATCGCCGCGCCGCTGCGCGGAAACGGCGCGGCCATGGCGGGAGCGGGGCGAGGGTGGAGGTCACTTGTGGATCAGCGTGCCGGTGCCCTGGTTGGTGAACAGTTCGAGCAGCACGGCGTGCGGGGCCTTGCCATCGATGATGACGACGCCCTCGACGCCCTGCTCGAGCGAGTAGATGCAGGTTTCGACCTTCGGGATCATGCCGCCGGAAATGGTGCCGTCGGCGATCAGTTTTCGCGCGTCCTTCACCGACAGTTCCGGAATCAGCCTCTTCGACTTGTCGAGCACCCCGGGGACGTCGGTCAGCAGCAGCAGCCGCTTGGCCTTCAGCGCGCCGGCTACCGCGCCGGCAAAAGTATCGGCATTGACGTTGAAGGTCTGTCCCGAGGCCGATGTCGCCAGCGGCGCCAGCACCGGGATCAGTTCATGGCCGATCAGCTGGTTCAGCAGCGTCAGGTCGACCTTCTCGGGTTCGCCGACGAAGCCGAGATCGACCACCCTTTCGATATGCGAATCCGGATCGACCATGGTGCGGGTCGCCTTCGACGCCGTCACCATGTTGCCGTCCTTGCCGCACAGGCCGACCGCCTTGCCGCCGGCCTCGTTGATGTAGCCGACCAGCGTCTTGTTGATCGAACCGGCCAGGACCATTTCGACGATTTCGATGGTGGCGGCATCGGTGATACGCAGGCCGGCGGCGAATTCGGACTGGATGCCGAGCCGCTTCAGC
The DNA here is from genome assembly GCF_030697065.1 of Bradyrhizobium sp. Taxonomy (GTDB): domain Bacteria; phylum Pseudomonadota; class Alphaproteobacteria; order Rhizobiales; family Xanthobacteraceae; genus Bradyrhizobium. The sequence goes on along the minus strand of NZ_JAUYQU010000112.1, from coordinate 6,696 downwards.
ATGGTGGCGATCTGCGGCCCGCCGCCATGCACCACGACCGGATTGATGGCGGTCTGTTCCAGAAGGACGATGTCGCGGGCGAATGCCTTGGCGGTTTCCTCGGCGCCCATGGCATGGCCGCCATACTTGATGACGATGGTTTCCTCGTCATACTGCTGCATGTGCGGCAGCGCCTCGGACAGGATGCGGGCCTGATCGAGCGGACTGATATGCGGCGCGTCGTTCATGAAGCTGGTCTCGTCAGATTCGGGCTGGGCGGGTTCTTATCTGATTGGCGGGCGCGGCGCAAAGTGACGCTTATCGAATGCCGCCCCAGCCCGGTAGCCCGGATTTCGCTTCGCTCCATCCGGGCTACAAGCGCGATAACTTGTCAGGGACGCTTCGGCCATGCCGCCGCCACGGCGAGCGCCAGCCAGCTTGCGATCAGCAGCGCGCCGCCCGATGGCGCGGCAAAAGCAAACAGCCCGTGGCCGGCATAATGTCGCAGCGTCAGGTCGCCGGCGAACAGGGCGGTGGCGACGACAAAGCCCGAGGCGGCCAGGATTCCGATCCCGGAATGAATGGCGCCGCGCTCCGCCAGCGCTAACGTGCCCAGCACCGCTGCGGCGTGAAACAGCAGCATCGACGACGCCGAGGCCAGCCGTGCGGCATCGGGCTGGTGCGCGGCGACCGCCGCCAGGATGACGCCGTCGGCGCCCATCACGCCGGCCAGCACGATCAGGATACGAGCGAGGCGCGGAGCCATCATCAGCTCCGCTCGCCGAGCAGACGCACCATGGCGGCGCGCAATTCCGGCATTCCGGCGCCGGTGCGCGAGGACGTCACCAGGATTTCCGGAAAGGCAGCGGGATGTTTTGCCAGCGCCGCCCTGACGTCGGCGACGCGTTGCTCGAGTTCGGCGGGCTTGACCTGGTCGGCCTTGGTGAGCACGACCTGGTAGCTGACCGCCGACTTGTCGAGCGTGTTCAGCACGTCGAGATCGACCTCCTTGAGGCCGTGGCGGCCGTCGATCAGCACGTAGACCCGGGCGAGGCTGGCGCGGCCCTGCAGGAATTTGTGGATCAGCATGGTCCAGGACGCGACCTTGGCCTTCGGTGCGGAGGCGTAGCCGTAGCCGGGCATGTCGACCAGCCGGAACCCGGCATTGTCGGGGCCTTCGAAGAAGATCAGCTCCTGGGTGCGGCCCGGCGTATGCGAGGTCCGCGCCAGCGCGTTGCGCCCGGTCAGCGCATTGATCAGGCTGGATTTGCCGACATTGGAGCGGCCGGCAAACGCGACCTCGACGCCCGCCATCGGCGGCAGCGTCTCGATCGAGGGCGAGGCCCAGATGAAGTGCCATTCGCCGGCGAACAGCTTTCGGCCCAGCTCCACCAGCTTCGCATCGGATTCAGCGGTCATGCGAAGGGCTTCCGGTTGCGGTTCCTCATGGTGAGAAGGCGCTTCTTCAGCGCCGTCTCGAACCATGAGAGCCCCGATGGCTCATCCTTCGAGACGCGCGCTGGCGCGCGCTCCTCAGGATGAGGGCTCAGGTCTTTGTCTCGGCCTTCTTCGAAACGAACACGGCCTTGAGATTGTCCATCAGTTCCACCTTCACGCCGTTCTTGCGCATGATGTAGCTCTGCTGCAGCACCGAAAGCAGGTTGTTCCAGGCCCAGTAGATCACGAGACCCGCCGGGAACGAGGCCAGCATGAAGGTGAAGACCAGCGGCATCCAGTCGAAGATCATCTTCTGGGTCGGATCCGGCGGCGTCGGATTGAGCTTCATCTGGAACCACATCGTGATGCCCATGATGATCGGCCATACGCCCAGCATCAGGTACGGACCGATCCCCGGTCCTAGCGCCATCGGGTCCCACGGCAGCAGCCCGAACAGGTTGAAGATCGTGGTCGGATCGGGCGCCGACAGGTCCTTGATCCAGCCGTAGAACGGCGCGTGGCGCATTTCGATGGTGACGAACAGCACCTTGTAGAGCGCGAAGAACACAGGAATTTGCAACAGGACGGGAAGACAGCCGGCGACCGGGTTGATCTTCTCCTTCTTGTAGATCGCCATCATCTCCTGCTGCTGCTTCACCTTGTCGTCGGGAAAGCGCTCCTTCAGCGCGGCCAGCTGCGGCTGCACCGATTTCATCTTCGCCATCGAGGCGTAGGATTTGTTGGCGAGCGGGAAGAAGATCAGCTTCACCAGTACCGTCACCAGCAGGATGGCGACGCCGAAATTGCCGACCATGCGGAAGAAGAAGTCCAGCGCCACGAACATCGGCTTGGTGAGGAAGTGGAACCAGCCCCAGTCGATCAGCAGGTCAAAATGGTTGAGACCGAGCTGCTTGTTGTAGCCGTCGAGGCCGGCGAACGGGAAATTGATGCCGACCACGCCGGCTTCCTTGGCGCCGGCGAACAGCCGCGCGTTGGAAGAGCCGGTGCCGCCGATCGCGATGGTCTGCGCGTCCTGCAAATAGTCGGTCTGATAGGTGCGGATGCCGGCCACCAGATTGGACGAGAACCGCGCCTGCAACTGGGCGGTGGGCTCCGGCAGCAGCGCCGAGGCCCAGTATTTGTCGGTGATGCCGAGCCAGCCGTTGGTGACCTTGAAGGTCTTCACCTTGTCTTCGTCGATTTTCGAGTAGCTGTATTCCTGCAGGCCCTGGTCGCCGAGATAGCCGATCAGGCCTTCATGCAGGATGTAGAAGCCTTCGACCTTCGGGGTGCCGTGGCGCGAAATCAGCGAGAACGGATACAGCGTGACGGGCGCGCTGCTGACATTGGTGACGTCGTCCTTGACGGTGAAGAGATAGCGATCGTCGATCGAAATGGTGCGGCGGAAGGTGAGCCCCTCGCCATTGTCGTATTTCAGCGTCACCGGGCTGTTCGGCGCGAGGCTGCCGGAGTTCTCCTGCTGCCACAGCGTGTCCCGGTCGGGCAGCCGCACGGTGGAGCCTGCGGCGGCGACCCAGCCGAATTCCGCGTAATAGGGCGTCGGCGAGCCCGAAGGCGAGAACAGCACGATGGCGGGCGATTTGGGGTCGACGGTGGTGCGGTATTGCACCAGCGCCAGATCGTCGATGCGCGCGCCCTTCAGCGAAATGCTGCCGCTGACCCGCGGGGTTTCGATCTTGACGCGCGGCGCGGCCTGGATCGCGACGTCGCGGTTGACCACCACCGGCGCTGCGGCGGGCTGAACGGCCCCGGGCGTGGCGGGCGCGGGTGGCGCGCCGGCCTGCGGGGTGGCGGGAGCGCCGGGAGGGCTGCCGGGCGGCGGTGCCTGTTTCGCCTGTTCGAGCTGGGCCTGCTGCGCGCGCTGTTTTTCCATCTGCGGCATGTTGTAGAAATATTGCCAGCCGATCAGCACGAGGCCGGATAGAATGACGGCGAGGATGGTGTTGCGATTATCGGTCATCGTTCAAGGTCTCGTCATTCAATTCGGTTTGCGGCTGGCGCGAGATTCTTTATTCGACGCGTCGTCCTGACGCGAACCGGTGCCCGCTTCGCCTGAAAACGTTCTGGATGGTCTCGTCACGTGGTTCCTGGGCTGCCGCTCGAGGCGATCGAGCGCCGAACGGAGATCGTCGAGCATGGTGGCGAAGTCGCGGTTCAGTGCGGTACGACGGCCGACTAGCACATAATCACTGTGCGGTCGCATGGATATGACGTCCAGCCGCTTCACCAGCTCGCGCAGCCTGCGCCGGATGCGGTTGCGCTCGGTGGCGGTGCCGTTTTTCCTGGTAACGGTGAAACCGACCCGGATCGGGCCGTCATCTTCGCGCAGGCGGCTTTGCAGCACGAAGCCGGCGCTGTTGGCCCGCGCGCCATTGGCAACGGCGAGGAAGTCCGCCCGCTGCCTTAGCCGATCCATGATGAAATCCCCGGGAAGCCCGGCTCAGGCGCTCAGGCGCTTGCGACCGCGCGCGCGGCGCGCGGCGAGAACCTTGCGGCCGCCGACCGTGGCAAGGCGGGCGCGGAAGCCGTGGCGGCGCTTGCGCACCAGTTTGCTGGGTTGATAAGTCCGCTTCACGGGAAGTTCTCCGCTGACAATTGGCAGGCTAAGCCGGCAATTTGCCTGATAAATGAGGTAAGCCCGGTGATGTTGACCGGCCCGAACGGGCCGTTTCCGGCCCAATTTGAGCCGCCCCGGTCGAACCGGGCCATCGCGGACAGTTGGCGCGGCTTATACGGGAGCGACCTGTTTTCGTCAATGTTGCGACACGCCGCATCCCGGGTTCCTCGAAACGACGCAATTGGCCCGAATATATCTGGTTTCGCGGGGTTTTTGTCAGGTGCTGGCACGGTGTTTCCGGATCCGGGTTCTGCTGACATTAGCGATCCGTAATTTGACCGTTTGCACTGCAAAACGCATCCTCAACAGCAAGGCATCGGGGCCAAAATCGTGTCCGTGAGCGACCAGCAGCCAGCCAGTGAGACGCGGCGCCCCAATCCAGGGCTGCCGCGAAGGCTGGGCCTGTCCGGCAAACTGCTGCTGCTCACGATTCCGCTGATCATGATCGCGGGTATTCTGATCTATGTGCCCTCGATCGCCAATTTCCACATCAACCGGCTCAACGACCGGCTGGCGGCGGCCAACACCGCCGCGCTGGTGCTGGATGCCGCGCCGCTTGGCATGGTGCCGGATTCGCTGTCGCGGCAAATCCTCCGCAGCATCGGCGCGCGCGCGGTCGCCATCAAGATGGGACAGCAGCGCCGCATGCTGGCCAGCGCCGACCTGCCGCCGGCGATCGAACGCGACATCGATGTGCGCACCATGACGGTATGGTCGGGGATCATGGATTCCTTCGGGATCATGCTGGCAACCGGCAACCAGGCGATTCGGGTGATCGGCCCGGCGACCGGCGGCGGACAATTCATCGAGGTGGTGATCGATGAATTGCCGCTGCGGCAGGCGATGTACCGGTTTTCCCGCAATTTGCTGCTGGTCTCGCTGGCCATCGCGATGCTCACCGCGGGGCTGGTCTATTTCGCCCTGCATTTCATGTTCGTGCGGCCGATGCGGCGGCTGACCGCGAGCCTGGTCGGATTCCACGAAAACCCCGAAAGCTCGGCCTATATCATCGTCCCCAGCCAGCGCGGCGACGAGATCGGCGTCGCCGAACGCGAATTGTCCGACATGCAGCGCGATCTGGTCTCGATGCTGCATCAGAAGAGCCGGCTTGCTGCGCTCGGCCTCGCGGTTTCGAAGATCAACCACGATCTGCGCAACCTGCTGGCGTCCTCCCAACTGCTGTCGGACCAGCTCGCCAGCGTGCCCGATCCCAGGGTGCAGCGCTTCGCCCCCAAGCTGATGCGCTCGCTGGAGCGCGCCATCGCGTTCTGCCAGTCGACGCTGTCCTACGGCCGCGCCCAGGAGGCTCCCCCCGACCGCCGCATGATTCCGATCGAGCCCGTGGTCGCCGAAGTGCGCGAATCCGCAGGCCTCGCCACCGATGCGTCGGTGGCCTGGATCAGCGCGATCGAGCGCGGGCTGACGATCGACGCCGATCCCGACCATCTGTTTCGCGTGCTGCTCAATCTGGTGCGCAATGCGGCGCAGGCGCTGGAAAGCCGCCCGAAGGGTGACGCCGCCACCTTCCAGATCCGCATCACCGGCCGCCGCGAGGGTTCGGTTGCCATCATCGAGGTTTCCGACACCGGCCCCGGCGTTCCCGCCAGGGCCCGCGAACATCTGTTCGAGGCGTTCCAGACCTCGGGCCGCCCCGGCGGCAGCGGGCTCGGCCTCGCCATCGCCGCCGAACTGGTCCGCGCCCATGGCGGCGACATCCATCTGGTGGAAGGCACCATCGGCGCCACCTTCCGGATCGCGATCCCGGACCGCCCGGTGGAACTGCTCAGCGTCCGCAACGAGCGGGCAAGGGCGTAGGGGCCTGCCATTCCGGTGTTTCATCCGTCATTCCGGGGCGCGAGCATCGCGAGCGAACCCGGAATCCGGAGGAATCCGCACGAGATTCCGGGTTCATCGCTGCGCGATGCCCCGGAATGACGGGGAAATGCCCCGGTATTCACCATGGGATGCGGTGTTGCAGACCTTGCCAATCAGGGCCGGAGCGGGTAGCTAAAGCGCTCTTTCGCGACCTTCCGACCAATCCTCGGATGCATCCGGGTCTTGAGCCCAAAATGCCCAGCGAAAAACGCGCCCGTAGCTCAGCTGGATAGAGCACCAGACTACGAATCTGGGGGTCAGGAGTTCGAATCTCTTCGGGCGCGCCATCACCATCAGAAGTCCTTGGTTTCTGGGAATAACTTGATAGCTCAATGGCTTCGTCCTGCCGCACTGGTATCAAGCGGTGGGATCAACGATGCGTATTGGAATGGGTCTGATCGAGAACGAGCATGGTGTCTTCCATGTGCGCCGGAAGGTGCCAAAGGCGTTCGAAGTGGCTACCGCAAGAGCGATGGGCGTCCCCAAGGAGCGCGTCTCGTGGCTCGCCGGTCTGAAGACCCCGCCGTTCGCGGTGGTGCCACTAAGCGGTGACGCCGTTCAGCAAGGCGCGTCCATCGGTCCACAAGATCTGCTAGATGATGACGTTGAGCCGGAGGAGGCGAACAGCGGCAAAGAGACAGACACGGAAAGGCCGCTGACAATAGCTGAAGCAAAGTTACGCTTGGCGCATACTTACGGCGTTGAACCTTCAAACATCAGGATCATCGTCGAGGGCTGAGTTTGAAGGTGAGCTCACTAGGTCGACA
>NZ_JAUYQU010000056.1 GCF_030697065.1 Bradyrhizobium sp. | reverse complement strand
ATTGACGCTCAACACCATGATGGAGGCCGATTCCTACCGCGCCCAGATCGCGCTGATGGAGGAGGGCCTGGGCTACACGCTGTTGCCGGCGTCCGCGATCCGCGCCGAACTGGCGGCCAAACGCCTGGAGATGGCGGCCCTGGTGAACCCGTCGGTTTCCCGCGAACTGCTGCTGGCGTCGCCGATCGCGCGCCCGTCATCGATCGCCACCAGCACCATCTCGGCGCTGGTCCTTGCCGAGATCGCACAACTGTCCAGGGAAGGCCTCTGGAACATCAAGCTAACGGGCTGAACGCAAAGCCCACCCCGTCCCCCGGCTCAGTTATAGAGCGCCTCGTCGCCGAGCACGGATTGCCGGAAGCGCGTGGTCAGGATGACGCCATCGGCCGGCGGCAAGGTAAAGACCAGGGCTTCGGGATTGATCTTCATCAGCGCGAACACCGTTCCCTTGCCCTGGTGGACGAGATCGCGAATCTCCGACACCTGTTCCATGGTTCGGACCGTGCACGAGGTGCGGATGCCGGCGGCGAGCGCCATGCCGGCAAGGTCGACGCCGGAGGCGGTGTGGGTCTTCTGCATGCCGGTCTCGCCGAAGCGTTCGTTGTCGAGCACCGCGATGGTCAGGTTCGCCGGCTTCTCGACCGCGATGGTGGCGAGAGAGCCGATGCCCATCAGCATCTCGCCGTCGCCGGTGATGACCAGCACCTTGCGCTTCGGCTGCGCCAGCGCGAGGCCGAGGCCCATCATCGCGGCGGCGCCCATCGCGCCCCACAGCGGAAAATTGTTGGCGTGGTCGCCGGCGGCCGAGACGTCCCAGTTCGGCGCGCCGAGACCGGCGACGACGAGAATATCGCCGCGGTCGCGCAGCAGTTCGTTGACGACGTCGCGACGATGAAGCAGTGCATTCGGATTGGTCATTTGCGCGCCAGTTCCTTGAAGTTCTTGGCTCCCAGCACCCGCTGCCCGATCAGGACCGCGGCCGGACGCCAGGTGTTGAAGGCGAGATTCGCAGCACCCCAGACCATCGGCGCGACATCGTCAGGGGTGTCCGCCCGGGTCACGATGACGCCCATGGCCTCGAGCGACGCCTGCGTGCCCTGCCCCATCGGGATTTGCCACGGGTTGAACTCGCCCCAGTCGCCCCGCATCGTCACCAGCATCAGCAGCGGCATGTGGCAGATCGCGGGAAGCGACAGCATGTTGATGCAGTTGCCGACGCCGCTCGACTGCAGCAGCAGCACGCCGCGCTGGCCGCCGAGCCAGGCGCCGGCCAGCATGGCCACGCCTTCCTCTTCCGTCGTCAGCGTGACGAGGCGGGTTTCCGGATCGGCATCGAAGGCGCGAATGAGACGGCTGTGGCCGGCATCCGGCACCATCGCGACCTGTTTGACGCCCGCTTCCTTGAGGATGCGGTAGACATCGTCAGGCCATGAGGGCAACGGCGCAGTCGCCTGGTCTTTGGTCTTGGCAGCCGTGTCGGCCATCGCGTGGCGCTCCTCAGGTCGGTTGGCGGATTTGATGCGTAGACTAGATTGTTTCGGCGGGGCGCACGACGCCCATTGTCGTTATGGCTTCTATCGCAAAATTGAAACTCTCGGCGGGTCTAGACCGCCGCCTCGCCGTCAGATCACATAGAACCCGTGCGTGGCATCGCGGCGGAGTTGCTCGACCAGGCCGTATTCCCAGTCGAGATAGGCCTGCATCGCGCCGGCATCGACGTCGGTGCCCTCATAGGGGCGCCGGTAGCGGTGCGCCGGATCGGGCTTCGGCAGGGCTGGCGGCGGCCCCGCTTCGAGCGCGCCGTCATAGCCGCCGTCGAGCACGCAGGTTTCCCAGCCCATTTGCGCGAGCCAGGACGCGGTCATGTCGGCGCGCACGCCCTTGTCGTCCGTCAGCAGGATGCGCGCGCCGCGCACCGGTGCGGCCATGTCGACCTCCTGCACCAGCTGGCCGCCCGGATAATGACGAAAGCCTGCGATGTGGCCGGCCTCATACTCCTCCGCCGAGCGGACGTCGAACCGATAGAGCGTGCGGTGGGTCTGCGCCTGCAGCGCCAGCGCTTCTTCCGGACCGAGATGCCGGACGCCGGCGCGATAGGCGACGTCACGGGCATTGGCTTCGGCGCCCGCGAAGGCGCCGATCTCGCCGCGCCTGCTGGCGCCATGCTCGAGATTTTGTTTGGCCAGCGTCCAGCCGATCGTGCCGTTGCGCAAGGCCGCCACCCTGTTGGCGACGCCGGCATTGATCAGCGACTGGGTGCCGATGATCGACCGGGTGCGGCCGGCGCAATTGACGATGATGGTGGTCGCGGGATCCGGCGCCGCGCGGCCGGCGCGCAACACCAGTTCGGCGCCGGGCACGCTGACCGCGCCCGGAATGTTCATGGTGGCGTATTCGTCGAACCGCCTGACATCGAGGATGGCGATATTGGCGCCGCTCGCGATCAGCCCGGCGACTTCGTTCGCAGGCAAGGAGGGGGTGTGGCGGCGGGACTCGACCAGTTCGCCGAAGGCCTTGGCGTAGGAATTCACGTCCTGGAAGACTTCGTAACCCGCCGCCTGCCAGGCCCGTAGCCCGCCGTCGAGCTGACGAACGTTGCTGTAGCCCAATGCCGCAAGGCGATCCGCGGCCTGCGCAACCAGGCCCTCGCCGGCGTCGTAGACGACGACAGGCACGTCCTTGCGCGGCAGCCGCGCGTCGGCTTCCAGCGCGATCCGGTCGGCCGCCATGTTGGCGGCGAACAGCGGATGGCCGGTGGCGAAGGCAGCCTCATGGCGCAGATCGAGCAACGCGATTTCCTCGCGCAGCAGCAGCATGGTGCGGACTTGCGAGGGGGTGACGGTGGGCAGGGTCATGGGCCGGTCGGGTTGAGGGTGAATTGAGGACGCCATGGGCTTAACAGCCCCACGGCATCCGGGGAAGCCTCCGGGCCCGGCACTTTCATGGTGTTGTGTTGTCACGGGCAGACGTGCAGTTGCGCACAAGGCGCGAGGGGGATCGAATTCGCAAACACAGCTTCGCATTCTCGCGGCGCGATACGCCCGAGGTTTGCGTCAGTGTCGCCCTCTTCAAGTAGAGAGGGCGCGGGGAAAGCCGGGCGCCGATCGCACCCGCGGTCGTGCACAAGAAGCGCACGAGTAGACCACAGGGCAACCGGATCATCCGGCTTTCCCCGCGCAACGGTTTACGGCTTATACGTGCTCACCCTGGTGAACCGGGCTTTCTTGCCACCATCGCCTTGCGGATTGATACATCCAAACCCGGTTGGGCCGGATGAATCTCCGCAAGACTTGACGCCAGCGTCGGGGCGCCAGGCCTGCACGATTTCGCTCGTCCGCGCCCGTCTCGACAAAGCTCCCGCCGGACCTCGTAGCCAATCCGGCGAGTTTCGTCGAAGACAGTTTTAAGCGCCGTTCGTCCGCGCGCCGGATAATCGCTCAGGGAGTTGATCCCGCCCCGCGATCCCTTGCGCGCCCGACGCTTCGCGTCCATCGCATCCCGCCGCGCGTTCGTGACGTGCGCACGCCCCTCGTTCGGGCGGGACGGGCGAATCAGTAAAGGTGATTTGCCCGACGTGTTAAGGGAAATATTTTTGTTTTCCGGCCTTGACTTTCAATTCCGATAATCAGAAGTGATTTGCCCGTCGGGTCGACGGCAGCCTTGCTGGAGGAAAAGAAGTCATGCCGGCGGGTTGACCACCGGCTCCTCGCGGCCGAGCCTCTGTTCGCGCCAGAAGATGTAGATCCCCGCGGCGATGATGATGGCCGCGCCGATGATGGTCGGCGGCTGCGGGATGTCGCCCCACACGAAATAGCCGAACATGACCGCCCAGACGATCATCGAATATTGATACGGCACCACCACGCTGGCGGGCGCGAGTTTGAGCGAGCGATTGACGCAGAGCAGCGCGCCGACCGAGATGAAACCGGCCGCGGCGAACAGGCCGAGGCTGCCGAGGCCGGGCGTCACCCAGCCGAACGGCGCCATCAGCGCACCCAGCGCGAAGGTGCCGACAAATTGCGAGGTCGCCAGCACGATATCCGGCGTCGCCCGCAGCGAGCGGGTAATCAGCATCAGCAACGCGAACGACAGGCTGCCGCCGAGCGCGATCATCGCGGGCCAGCTCACCGTCTGCGCCGACGGCCGCAGCGCGATCAGCACGCCGCAAAATCCGATCAGCACCGCGGTCCAGCGCCGCCAGCCGACATGCTCGCGCAGCACCAGCGCCGACAGCGCGGTGACGAAGATCGGCGCGGCCAGATAATAGGTGATGACGTCCGCGAGCGGCAGATAGACGGTCGCGATGAAGAACGCCGCGACTTCGAGGGTGGAGAGCGTCACCCGCAGGAGCTGCAGCCACGGCCGCTCCAGCCTGCCGAACGCCGCGCGCTGCTGCCAGGCGATCGGCAGCAGCACCAGCAGCGCCGCGCAGGCCCGCAGCCACAGCAACTGCCCGACCGAATAGGTCGCGACCATGTACTTGCCCAGCGCGTCGCCGAACGAGAACATGAAGATCGCCAGCAGCATCAACCCGATGCCGGCCAACCGCGCGGACCGCTCATCCAGCCCGGTCGAGATTTTCGCAAGCAAAGTCATGGGGTGACCGGGGCGCTTCCACTTGTTCTTGTCATGGCCGGGCTTGTCCCGGCCATCCGCGTCTTTGGCGTGACGCTGTTTTCGTGACCCTGTTTTAAAGACGTGGATGCCCGGGACAAGCCCGCGCATGACGAATTAGGCAGAACGGATTGCCGCAGCGACACCGCTGCGATACGGAAGGGTCGCAGAATCCACAGGAAATCCGGCATGACCGAGTTCGATCCCGCCTTGCACCGCATGGTGCCGGAACAACGCTGGTTCGAGGATTTCGTGCTCGGCGAGCGCTTCGTGATTCCCGGCCGCACCCAGACCCCGGCGGTGTTCGCCGCTTTCCAGACCGCGAGCGGCGACACCCATCCCGTTCATTACGACGTCGAATATTGCCGCGCCCGCGGCATGCCGGATTTGCTGGCGCATGGCTTCCAGACCCTGGTCCACACCGCGCCGGGGGCCGGGCTGTTTCCCTATAGCGTCGAGGAATCGCTGGTCGGTTTCCTCGAACAATCGAGCAAATTCCTCAAACCGGTCTATGCCGGCGACACCATCTACCCGGCGCTGGAAGTGACCGAACTGGTGCCTCGCCGGACCACCGGCGTGGTGACCCTGCGCAGCACCGTGTTCAACCAGCGCCGCGAACTGGTGCTGGAAGGAATGCAGAAATTCCTGATCCGCCGGCGGCCGGCCTAAGGCAGAACGAAGCCGCCGGCAGATCGATTTCTCAGACGCCGGTCTGCGAGATGAACTTGGTGTTGAAGTACGCATCCATGGCTTCGGTGCCGCCCTCCGAGCCATATCCGGAGTCCTTGATACCTCCGAACGGCACTTCCGGCAGCGCCAGACCAAAGCTGTTGATCGAAACCATGCCGGCTTCGATCCCGGCCCCGATCGCGGTTGCGGTCCTGGTCGAGCTGGTGAAGGCATAGGAGGCGAGACCGAAGGGCAGCCGGTTGGCCTCTTCGGTCACCTCGTCGAGCGTCGAGAAGCGCGAGATCAGCGCCAGCGGTCCGAACGGCTCCTCGTTCATGGCGCGGGCGTCCTTCGGCACGTCGCTGACGACCGTGGGCTCGTAGAAATAACCCTTGTTGCCGACCCGATGGCCGCCGGTTTCCAGCTTTGCGCCCTTGCCGATGGCGTCCTGCACCATGCCCTCGATCGCGGTGACGCGGCGCGGATTGGCGAGCGAGCCCATCTTCGAGTCGGGGTCCATGCCGTTGCCGACATTCATGGATCTGGCGCCCTCGACGAACTTGTCGACGAATTCGCGGAACACGTCGTCCTGCACCAGCATGCGCGTCGGCGAAATGCAGACTTGGCCGGCGTTGCGGTATTTCGCCGCCGACAGGATTTTGGCTGCCGACGTCACGTCCGCGTCGTTGAAGACGATCGCCGGCGCGTGCCCGCCCAATTCCATGGTGGCGCGCTTCATGTGCAGTCCGGCCAGCGCCGACAATTGCTTGCCGACCACGGTCGAGCCGGTGAAGGAGATCTTGCGGATCACCGGATGCGGGATCAGGTATTCCGAGATCTCCGACGGCACGCCATAGACCAGATTGATCACGCCATCCGGCACGCCGGCGTCGGCAAAGGCGCGGATCAGTTGCGCGGGAGATGCCGGGGTTTCCTCCGGAGCCTTGACGATGATCGAGCATCCCGACGCCAGCGCGGCGGAAAGCTTGCGCACCACCTGGTTGATCGGGAAATTCCAGGGCGTGAAGGCCGCGACCGGACCGACCGGCTCCTTGATGGCCATCTGGTAGATGCCGGGCCCGCGCGCCGGGATCAGCCGCCCATAGGCGCGCTTGGCTTCCTCGGCGAACCACTCGATGACGTCGGCGGCCGCCATCGCTTCCATTTTGGCCTCGGCCAGCGTCTTGCCCTGCTCCATCGTCAGCAGCGGCGCGATTTCGTCGTTGCGCTCGCGCATGATGGCGGCAGCCTTGCGCATGATCTTGCAGCGGTCGAACGCCGATACCGCGCGCCAGACCTTGAAACCGGCGGCGGCGGCGGCAAGCGCCTCGTCGAGGTCGGATTTTTCCGCGTGCGCGACCGTGCCGATGGTCTCTTCCGTCGCGGGATTGAGCACCTCGATGGTCTTGCCGCTGTGCGCCGGACGCCATTTGCCGGCGATGAATAATTGGGTGTTCGGATAGGCCACGAATACGTCTCCCTGATCGGTTTTTATCGGCGCAACATGCGAATAGTTCAGCAAAAGATCAAGTTGGCGCCGGAGCCTTACGCCGAGCCGGCGAGAGCGTCGGCGGTGCGGGTCATCTCCGGGCCTAGATAATTGCGAAATTTCGGCTCGCTCGCCAGCGTGCGGAAATCCGGCTGCCGGGTGACGCCGCCGTCCGCGACCAGCAGGAACTGCTCGGCGATCTCGGCGAGGATCTCCAGATGCCAGCTCGCGGTCGGGTGCAGGCACAGCACCACCAGCCGGCCCTCGGCGCGCAGCTTGCGGAAGAAGTCGAGCATGAAGCCGATATAACCGTCCTGCAGGTTGAACTGCGGCTCGTCGAACAGATGCACCATGGGGGCTGCGGTCGGCGAGGCCTGCAGAAACACCGACGGCACCAGCTTGCGAAAGCGGCGGACCTGGTAGGATTGATGGTAATGGATCGCCAGCCGGTCGCGCTCGCGGTACTTGACGAGATGGATATCGGTGCCGGCGACATAGACATGCCCCGCGGACGGCGCGTTGGAGCCGGTCATCATCTCGAACAACGTGGTCTTGCCGGCGCCGTTCGGCCCGACCACGCCGACGATCGCGGGCGCATCGATCACCAGATCGGCCTCCAGCGTGAAGGTCGGACGGCGCACGAAGCGCCCGCGCGTGTAGACCTTGCGAACGCGATCGAGCGCGAGCAGGGGTGCCGCCATCAGTGAACTCCGAGCAGGCGCGCGCGCAACGCAGCGTCGTCACGCAAGGTACCGGCATCGCCGGTCCAGGCAATCCGGCCGCGGTCGATCACCGCGGCATGGTCGGCGACCGACAGTGCGATCTCCGCGTTCTGTTCGACGATCAGCGAGGCGACGCCGGCCTCCCGCAGCTTGCGGATGGTGGCCAGCACGTCGCCGACGATCTTCGGCGCCAGCCCCTGGCTCGGCTCGTCGAACAGGATCAGGCCGGGAGCCCCGACCAGCGCGCGGGCGATCGCCACCATCTGCATCTCGCCGCCGGACAGGTTTTCACATTCGCGCTCCATCAGATATTCGAGCGGCGAGAATATTTCGCAGGCCTCCTTGATGCTCCAGGCCCGGAACCGGGTGCGCTTTTGCGCGATGCCGAGATTGCGCGCCACCGTCAGCGTCGGACACAGCCGCCGGTCGTCGGGCACCCAGCCGATGCCGGCGCGGGCGATCTCGTGGGTCGGGCTGCGGGTCACGTCATTTCCTTCGAACCGGACCGCGCCGCGGCGCGGCCGGGTCAGGCCGAGGATCGAGCGCAGCATCGTGGTCTTGCCCGCGCCGTTGGGGCCGAGCAGCGCGAACACTTTCCCGCGCTCGACGGCCAGCGAGGCACCGAACAGCGCCTGCGTCTCGCCATAGAACGTATCGACCGCGTCGACTTCGAGGATCATGCGAACCGTCCGAGGTTGGAACGCCTGACCCATTCGTTCTGCTGCAGTTCGTGCGGCGTGCCGCGCGCGACCACCTGGCCCCAGTGGATCACCGAAATGCGGTCGGCCAGCGCGAACAGGAATTCCATGTCATGCTCGATCGCCACGATGGTGAGTTTTCCCTTCAGCCGCCCGACCAGCGCCGCCAGCCGCTGCACGCCGTCGGAGCCGAGGCCCGAGGTCGGCTCGTCGAGACAGAGCACGCGCGGGCTCTGCGCCAGCGCCACCGCGATTTCCAGCGCCCGGCGATCGCCATAGGGGAGATCCCTGGCGCGGACAGCGGCCTTGTCGGCGAGGCCGACGGTGGCGAGGACCGCCATCGCGCTTTCGGCAAAGCCGCTGTCATTGGCGGCGGCGTGACGCATGTCGAAGCCGCGGGCGCGAAACGCCGGGAGACCCACGGTGACGTTTTCGCGCGCGGAGAACTCGTCGAACAACGTCATGATCTGGAACGAGCGGGCGACGCCGTGGGCGGCAATGCGGTGCGGGCTGAAGCCGGTGACGTCCTTGCCGCCGAGCCGTATCGATCCCCGGCCCGGTTTGACCCGGCCGGTGAGGACGTTGAAGAAAGTGGTTTTGCCGGCGCCGTTCGGCCCCATCAGGCCATGAAATTCGCCTTCTGGCACCGCGAGGTCGATGCTTTCCAGCACCACGCGGTCGCCGAACCGGACATGGATGCCTGCGGCCTCGATCAGCGCCATCGTTCGGCTCCGAACAACAGCCGCATGGCCGAATTGCCCTGCCGCCGGATCAGCGAGTGCTTCTGGAACGCGGCGGTAACCGCGCCGGCGATGCCCTCCGGACGGAACAGCACGATGGCGATGAACAACAGCCCAAAATACAGCATCCAGGCGTTGGTCAGCGCCCCGATCACGTCGCGCGCGATCAGGAACACGAACACGCCGACCACCGGCCCCCAGAAACTGACGAGGCCGCCGCCGACCAGCGTCATCATCACGACATAACCGGACTGATGCAGGCTCATCACGTCGGGGAAGGCCGCGAGCTGCGCCATCGCGAACAGGCCGCCGGCCAGTCCCGAGATCGCCGCAGACAGTGTGAAAATCGAGGCCTTGTAGAGCCAGACGTGATAGCCGAGATGCGCAGCGCGGGTCTCGCTCTGCTTGATCGCGGCGACGACGCGGCCATAGGGCGAATGGGTCAGCCGCCACATCGCCACCACGGCCAGCGCAAACACCACCAGAACGAAATAGTAGAACGCGACATTGTCGGCGAGGTCGAATGTGACGACGCCGAAATCCGCCGGCAGCCGGGCGATTTTCAGGAGTCCGTCCTCGCCGCCGGTGATGCCGTGCGACTTGATAGCCAGCGTCCAGAAGATCTGCCCGAAGGCGATGGTCATGAAGGCGTAATAGATGCCGCGCCGGTGCGAGATGAACAGCGCCACCAGCGCGCCGGCGAGCCCGGCGACCGCGAATGCCGCCACCAGACAGACCCAGAGATTGGCGGCGACGTTGAACTGGCAAAGACCAAACGCATAGGCGCCGATCCCGAAATAGGCGCCGTGGCCGAACGACGGCAGTCCGGCGGTGCCCAGCACCAGGTTGAATGCCAGCGCATACAGCGACCAGATCAGGATCTCGATGCCGAGATAGGGATAAAGCCCGACCCGCGAGATCCACAGCGGCACCGTGGCCAGCACCAGCCACAGCACCAGCATGGCGGGCGTCACGAGGCGCGTGGCATCGGATGAAAGTGACGGCGAGGTCGACGTCATGCTTCGAGCACGCTCTTCTTGCCCCACAGGCCGCGGGCGCGGACGGTCACCACCGCGACCAGCAGGATGTACATCGACAGCAGGGACCATTCCGAGGCGTAGGCGCCGGACAGGCCGACGCAGAGGCCGACCAGCAGACCGGCCACCACCGCGCCCCAAAAGCTGCCGACGCCGCCGAGCACGATGACCAGAAACGCCGGGATCACGGCATCGACGCCCATATGCGGACGGATGCCCCAGATCGGCGCCACGATGATGCCGGCGATCGCGGCCAGCATGGTGCCGAGAACGAACACCAGGAGCCGCAGCCGCGTCAGGTTGATGCCGAGCGCGCGCACGATCTCGCTGTCATGCGCGCCGGCCTTGACGGTGGCGCCGAACGAGGTCTTTTCGATCACCAGCCAGACCACGCCGATGATCGCAGCGGCGATGCCGGCGGCATAGAAGCGATAGGTCGACCAGATCAGGTCGCCGAACAGAAAACCGCCGGAGACCGCCTGCGGCACCTGCAACACGTAGTCGCGGGTGCCCCAGATCAGCCGGATGGTCTCCTCGATCACCATCGCCGCGCCGAAGGTCAGCAGCAGTCCGTAGAGCGGATCCTTGCCATAAGTGCGGCGCATGCAGAATTCGATGGCCATGCCGACGATGCCGACCGCGATCGGTGCGATCACCAGCGTCGCCGCGTAGCGCCAGCCGAGCGGCAGGGCGATCCAGGCTTTGGCCAGTTCGGCCGGAAATGGCGGGCGCGACCCCATCAGCTGCATCGCGAGATAGGCACCGAGCGCGAACAGCGAGCCGTGCGCCAGATTGATCTGCTCCATCAATCCGACGATCAGCATGAAGCCGAGCGCGATCAGCGCGAACAGGAGGCCGAGCGTCAGGCCATTGAGGAGATGCGGAAGAAGATCGAACAAGCTGTGTCTCGGTTTTCTTGATTGTGAGACGGCAGCCGGACTCTCGACGAGAGCCCGGGTGCTACTGACTGGCTGCGGCGCAAAATCCGCCGGCCGGGGATCAGGAATCGACGGTCGGCACCTGCTCGTAGGGAGTAAGCTTGCACTTGGCCGCGGCGGCCGTATCCGCAGCAGCCTTGGGCTCGGTCCAGCTGATGATTTCGAACAGGTCGGTCTTGTCGACCGGCTTGGTGTTGCGGCGCGCGAGATAGATCGTCTGCTGCATCTGATGGGTGACCGGATCCATATAGGCATCGAAGTGCTGCATGCGGTCGGTGGCCGAGACCTTCAGGTTTTCGAGCTCCTTGATGATCTTGACGTTGTTGGTCGATCCGGCGCGCTCGATCGCCTTCAGCAATTCGCGGGTCGCCATGTAGCCGTTGTAGGAGACGTTGCCGGGCACCGGGATGGCGCCTTCCTTGTTGGCGGCCTGCCATTTCCTGACGAACTCGGCGACGCCGGGCAGCGGCAGCTTGTGATACCAGGTGGTGCCGAACACGCCGAACAGACTGTCGGGCGAACCCCACACATCGGGCCAGTCCTGCTGGTTGTTGATCCAGGCGGGCTTGCCGTCGAGCTTGAGCTGCGCCACCTGCTCGCGCAACGCCTTGATGTCGTCGCCGCCGATCGCGGTCGCCACCACGTCCGGCTTTGCTTGCTGGATTTTCAACAGATAGGCCGTGAAGTCGCGGGTGTTCTGCGGCACCAGCAGATTGTCGATGATCTTGCCGCCGGAGCCCTCGACCAGTCCCTTGGTGGAAGCCGAAGTGGTGTGGCCCCAGACATAGTCGTTGGTCAGCAACATCCAGTTCTTGCCGATCGAATCCACCGCGTTCTTGACCGACGCCTTGGAAAAATTGGTGCCGTTGCCGTCCCAGACGAATTTCACCCGCGAACAGTTTTCGCCCGCCTCGCTCGGCGCGGACGAATTGGTGTTCATGTAGATCACGCCGTATTTGCTGGCGACCTGGGTGATGGCGTTGGCGACGCCGGAGTGGATCGCGCCGAGCAGGATGGTGCAGTCTTCCCGCGTGATGAAGCGCTCGGCGACCCGGCTTCCGGTAGCCGGTGTGGTTTCGGTGTCGGCGGTGATCCAGGTGATCTTGCGGCCGAGCACGCCGCCCCTGGCATTGGCCTCTTCGATCGCCAGCTGGATGCCACGCATGTCGTCCTGGCCGCTGTTGCCATATTGGCCGCTGGCGTCGCAGGTCAGGCCGAGCTTGATCGGCTTGGCGGCGCCCTGCGCCCAAACCCGGTTCTCCTTCCAGGGACCGAAATAGCTGGCCGTGCCGCCGATGACGCTGGCCATCAGGCTGCCCTTCAGAACGCCGCGTCGCGAGATCCCACGCTTCTTCATCGTTCTCTCCCAAAGACTGTTTGAACGTCTGCCGGTTTCTTGTTGCGGCTATTAGAATGAACGTTCTATTGTGGCATGTAAAGTGGAATATTTGATCCAAGCGGCGAAACGCCGCGACTGGGGTAGAGTGCGGCGATGAACAAGGCTGCCGACAAATTCACGAGTTACGACGAGCTGCGCGGCGCGATCGCCCAGCGGCACCGGGCGCTGTCCGGCCGGTTGCAGCAGATCGCCGAATTCGTGCTCGACCATCCGACCGAAGTCGCGCTCGGCACCGTGGCCGAGGTCGCGGCGCGTTCCGGCGTTCCGCCCTCGGCGATCGTCCGCTTCGCGCATGCGCTCGGCTTCGGCGGTTTTACCGAGATGCAGCAGGTGTTCCGGTCGCGGCTCGTGGCCGGCGTGGCGCCGAGCTACAAGGCGCGGCTGGCGCGCATGAAGCACGAGGAGAAATCGATCCTCGGCCGCAAGCCCGCGGCGGTGCTCGGACGCTTCGTCGCGGAAGCCCAGTCGGCGCTGGTGACGCTGAGCCAATCGGCGCATGCGCGCGAACTGGACGCCGCCACCGCGATCCTGGCGGAGGCGCGCGACATCTATCTGCTCGGCCTCGGCGGCTCGTTTCCGGTCGCCACCCATCTGGCCTATGTGCTGCGAAAGCTCGGACGGCGGGTAATGCTGCTCGACGGCATCGGCGGCAGCATCCACGAACAATCGCATCCGGCGGGTCCCGAGGACGCGCTGGTCGCCATTAGCTTCCGCAATTACTACCCGGACACGGCCCGGCTGTTTCCCGAACTGGTGGCGCGCGGCGTTCCCGCGATCTCGATCACCGACAGCCTGCTGAGCCCGATCGTCGAAGGCGCCAGGGTCGTGTTCGAGATCCAGGACATGCCGGAACCGGCGCTGCGCACGCTGGTGGCGCCGATGTGCCTGGTCCAGGCCCTCGCCATCGGCCTCGACCTCGCGGCAGACTGACGCTTCCAGATTTCCAATCGGAGGAGAAACGAGATGGCTTCACACGATGCCGCGCAATCGTTAGCGGGCAAGGTCGCACTGGTGACCGGCGCCGGACGCGGGCTCGGCCGCGCCTTCGCCGAGCGGCTCGCCAGCCTCGGGGCCGATGTCGCGATCCACGGCATGCGCGAGAACGGCCCGGCGGAATATGGCGAGGGCACCACGCTGACGGCGGTGGCGGAAGCGGTGGCGGCGGCATACGGCATTCGCACCATCCGCGTGCTCGGCGACCTGACCAAAGGCGAAGACATCGATCGCATCATCGAGACAACATCGGACGCGCTCGGGCCGATCGATATCCTGGTCCACAATGCCGGCGGCGACATCGCCGCGGCCGGCGGCAAGCCCGACCCCAATGACGCCGTCGGCATTTCCGAGCAGGACGTGCGCGCCGTGCTGGACCGCAACCTGCTCTCGACCATCCTGACCTGCCAGGCGGTGGCGCGCGGCATGATGGAACGGCGCGCCGGCCGCATCGTCACCATCGGCTCGGTCGCCGCCTTCAAGGGCCGTACCCAGGGCTCGATCTATGCCGTCGCGAAAGCCGGCGTCACGCACTACACCCGCTGCCTCGCCGATCAATTGCGGTCCTACGACATCACCGTGAACTGCATCGCGCCCGGCGACACCCGGACCGGCCGCTTCATGGGCACGCGCGCGGTGGATCAGGCCCGCATGGTCGAGACCGGCACGCTGGACCGCATCGCCACCATCGACGAGGTGGCCCGGGTGGTCGAGGTGTTTGCGGGTCCGCTCGGGGCGTTCGTCTCCGGGCAGGTTTTGCGGGTCGATGGTGGCGGACAGTGCTGGCCGGGGTAGGCCTTCAAGAATTCGCAAAACAACCCCATGCAATGAAATGTCAACGCCGCCAAACGCCCCAAAAAGGTCCGAAACGGGCGCTTTTTGCGTCGATTCCGGCATCTAAAGGTTGCCCCTTCGACCCCCCTGCACTACCTGTAGCCCATGAAATTCCTTGACGAAGCAAAGGTCTATATCCGCTCCGGCGACGGCGGTAACGGCTGCGTGGCGTTCCGCCGCGAGAAGTATATCGAGTTCGGCGGCCCCTCCGGCGGCAATGGCGGCCGCGGCGGCGACGTCATCATCGAGGTGGCGGACGGCCTGAACACGCTGATCGACTACCGCTATCAGCAGCACTTCAAGGCGCAGAAGGGCACCAATGGCATGGGCAAGGACCGCCATGGCGCCAACGGCAAGTCGATCGTGCTCAAGGTGCCGGTGGGCACCCAGATCTTCGACGAGGACCGCGAGACCCTGATCCACGACTTCACCGCGCTCGGCGAGAAATTCGTGCTGGCCGAAGGCGGCAATGGCGGCTTCGGCAACGCGCATTTCAAATCCTCCACCAACCGCGCCCCGCGCAACGCCAATCCCGGCCAGGAAGGCGAGGAGCGCTGGATCTGGATGCGGCTGAAGCTGATCGCCGATGCCGGCCTGGTCGGCCTGCCCAATGCCGGCAAGTCGACCTTCCTCTCGGTGGTCAGCGCCGCCAAGCCGAAGATCGCCGACTATCCGTTCACGACGCTGCATCCGCAGCTCGGCGTGGTCGATGTCGACGGCCGCGAATTCGTGCTGGCGGATATTCCCGGCCTGATCGAGGGCGCGCATGAAGGCGCCGGCCTCGGCGACCGCTTTCTCGGCCATGTCGAGCGCTGCCGCGTGCTGCTGCATCTGGTGGATGCGACCTGCGAGCATGCCGGCAAGGCCTACAAGACGGTGCGGACCGAGCTCGATGCCTATGAGGGCAATCTCGCCGACAAGATCGAGATCGTGGCGCTGAACAAGATCGACGCGGTGACGCCGGACGAATTGAAGAAGCAGAAGGACCGGCTGAAGCGCGCGGCGAAGAAGACGCCGCTGTTGATGTCGGGGGTCACGGGCGAAGGCGTCAAGGACGCGCTGCGGGCGCTGGTCGCGGTGATCGGCGAAGCCCCGGTATCGGTGAAGGCCAAGGGCGCCGCCCAGGCCGAGCCGTGGTCGCCGGCGCCGCAGGGCTGACCCCGGTTCGTCAGCCTGACTTGCGCCGATTCTCTCCGGCTGCAAAACTCGTAACACCGCTTCACCCGACAGCATCCATGACCCGCCCCTCTCTCAAGAATTTCCGCCGCATCGTCGTCAAGGTCGGCTCGTCGCTGCTGATCGATTCCGAGGCTGGCGAAGTGCGGGGGGCGTGGCTCGCGGCGCTCGCCGCCGATCTGGCCAGGCTGCACGGCGAGGGCCGCGACGTGCTGGTGGTCTCGTCGGGCTCGATCGCGCTCGGCCGCAGCCGCCTGAAACTGCCGCGCGGCCCGCTGAAGCTGGAGGAGAGCCAGGGCGCCGCCGCGGTGGGGCAGATCGCGCTGGCGCGGATCTGGTCGGAGGTGCTGGGACATCATGGCATCCGCGCCGGACAGATACTGGTGACGCTGCAGGACACCGAGGAGCGCCGCCGCTACCTCAATGCGCGCTCCACCATCGCCAAGCTGCTGGAATGGCGCGCGGTGCCTGTGATCAACGAAAACGACACCGTCGCCACCAATGAAATCCGCTACGGCGACAATGACCGGCTCGCCGCCCGCGTCGCCACCATGGCGAGCGCCGATCTGTTGATCCTGCTGTCCGACATCGACGGCCTCTACGACGCGCCGCCCGGCGCCAACCCCAACGCCAAACTGATTCCGATCGTGGAGTCCGTCACGTCGGAGATCGAGGCGATGGCGGGCGCGGCGGAATCCGAATTGTCGCGCGGCGGCATGCAGACCAAGATCGAGGCGGCCAAGATCGCCACCACGTCGGGCACCCACATGCTGATCGCGTCGGGCAAGATCGAGCACCCGCTGCAGGCGATTGCCGACGGCGGCCGCTGCACCTGGTTCCTGACCCCGGCCAACCCCGTCACCGCGCGAAAACGCTGGATCGCGGGCTCGCTGGAGCCGAAGGGCACGCTGACCATCGACGCCGGCGCCGTCACCGCGCTGCGCGCCGGCAAGAGCCTGCTGCCGGCCGGCGTGATCCGGGTCGACGGGCAATTCGCCCGCGGCGACGCCGTGGTGGTGCGCGGCCCCGACACCCACGAGATCGGCCGCGGCCTCGTCGCCTATGACGCGGATGATGCGGAGAAAATAAAGGGCCGCTCGTCGCCGGATGTGATGATCATCCTCGGCATCAGCGGCCGGGCGGAAATGATCCACCGGGACGATCTGGTGATGGGGACGTCGCGGGGGTGACCGATGGACCGGATCTACTCTCCATTAGCGCGTTTCCTGGCCGCCAATCGCTTCCCTCCCTCCCGTTTGATCCGTTCGAACATGTCGCTGATATCGGCCTGCCGCCCGCTGTCGAAACCCTTCTGGATTTCGGCGCGCAGGGTCTACCCTTCGCCAAACCGGGATTTCCGTGCTAGGACATGGCCTTAATTGACCAGGGAACCGCCATGAGCGCGCCGCTGAAGGCGATCGACGGCAATGCCGATCTGCCTGCCTTGATGACCGGGCTTGCCGCACAGGCGCGCGCTGCCGCGCGGGTGCTGGCGCTTGCCTCGCCGGAACAGAAGAACCGCGCGCTGGAGGCGATCGAACGCGCCATCCGCGCCCATGCCGCCGATATCCTCGCGGCCAATGCCGAGGACGTCGCGGAAGTCCGCAACGGCGGCGCGACCGCGGCCTTCATCGACCGGCTGACGCTGACACCGGCGCGGATCGAGGCGATGGCCGAAGGTGTCGCTGTTGTGCGGGGGATCGCCGATCCCGTCGGCCTCGTCACCGAGCGCTGGCAGCGTCCGAACGGCATGACCATCGAACGCGTCCGGGTGCCGCTCGGCGTCGTCGCGGTGATTTTCGAAAGCCGCCCCAACGTCGCCGCCGATGCCGGCGTGCTGTGCCTGAAATCCGGCAATGCGGTGATTTTGCGCGGCGGCTCCGACAGCTTTCGCTCCTGCCGCGCGATCCACGATTGCCTGGTGCAGGGTTTGCGCGAAGCCGGCCTGCCGGAAGCCGCGATCACGCTGGTGCCGACGCGGGATCGCGCCGCGGTCGGCCTGCTGCTGACCGGATTGAATGGCGGCGTGGATGTGATCGTGCCGCGCGGCGGCAAGAGCCTGGTGGCGCGGGTCGAGGCCGAGGCGAGGGTGCCGGTGTTCGCGCATCTGGAAGGCGTCAACCACGTCTATGTCGATGTATCAGCCAATCCCGACATGGCGAAGGCGATCGTGCTGAATGCCAAGATGCGTCGCCCCGGCGTCTGCGGCGCGACCGAAACCCTGCTGGTCGATCGCGCCGCCGCCCCGGCGATGTTGAAGCCGCTGGTGACGATGCTGATCGACGCCGGCTGCGAGGTGCGCGGCGACGACGCCGTGCAGCGCACCGATCCCAGGGTGAAGCCGGCTTCCGAGGAGGACTGGGACACCGAATACGAGGACGCGATCATCTCGGCGAAAGTCGTCGACGGCCTCGACGCGGCGATCGCGCATATCCAGAACCACGGTTCGCATCACACCGATGCGATCGTGACCGAGGACGCCGATGCCGCCCGCAAATTTCTTGCCGAGGTCGACTCCGCGATCGTGCTGCATAACGCCTCGACCCAGTTCGCCGACGGCGGCGAGTTCGGCTTCGGCGCCGAAATCGGCATCGCCACCGGCAAATTCCACGCCCGCGGCCCGGTCGGCGCCGAGCAACTGACCAGCTTCAAGTACCGGGTCCACGGCACCGGACAGACGCGGCCGTGAAAACAACATCGCGGTGGCGCGTTTGAGTAAACCTTCGGTCGCCGCGCTTTCGGTCGCCCAATCCATCCCGCTCTACAGCAACGGCATGCGCGTCGGCCTGCTCGGCGGCTCGTTCAATCCGCCGCATCTCGCGCATCGCGCCATCAGCCTGTTCGCGATCAAGCGGCTGAAGCTCGACCGCGTATGGTGGCTGGTGACGCCGGGCAATCCGCTCAAGGATACCGGCGGATTGCATGATCTCGATGCGCGCGCTAAAGCGGCGCGAGAGATGGCGGACGATCCGCGCATCGATATCAGCTGTCTCGAATCCGTCATTGGAACGCGATACACTGTCGACACCATCAGCTACCTGCGCCGCCGCGCTTCCGGCCTGCGCTTTGTCTGGATCATGGGCGCCGACAACCTCGCGCAATTTCATCGCTGGCAGAACTGGCGGCGCATCGCCTCCGAGATGCCGATCGCGGTGATCGACCGTCCACCGCAAAGCTTTCGCGCGCTCGCGGCACCCGCGGCCCAGGCGCTGGCGCGCTATCGCCTGCCCGAGAATCAGGCAGGCCGGCTGGCGGACCAGCGCGCGCCGGCCTGGGTGTTTCTGACCGGCATGAAACTGAACCTGTCATCGACCGGCCTGCGGAACCCGGACGGAAGCTGGAAGACAAAGAAGTAACAGTCGGGATGGAAGTGAGAGCCGGGGTTCACTGGAATATTGAAACCGTTAACCCCACATGCCTAGAATAGCCCGTGGATGCCAGGATTCGGCGTTCGCGATACAGTGAAAGGAATGGTCCCTGACCACATCTGTATTGTCCAAGTCTGTTTTGCCCAAGGTTGCGAAAACGGCCGCAAAAACCGCACCCAAAACCGCGCGTAAAACATCGACCAAAGCTGTGGCCTTGAAGGCGCTACCCGACGCCGACAAGACCCTGAACCTGATCCTCTCCCGCCTCGACGACATGAAGGCGGAAGAAACGGTCACCATCGATCTGCGGGGCAAATCGGCGTTCTCCGACTACATGATCGTGACCACCGGCCGGGCCAACCGGCACGTCGGCGCGATCGCGGAAAATGTCGCCAAGAGCCTCAAGGAAAACGGAATCAAGCGCCTTCACATCGAGGGCTTGCCCAACTGCGACTGGGTACTGATCGATTCCGGCGATGTGGTCGTGCACGTGTTCCGACCCGAAGTGCGCGAATTCTACAATCTCGAGAGATTGTGGACCCAGGGCCCGACGGTGGCGGCGACGTAAGCAGGTCGGTTTTGGACTGATCGGTTGCGCCGGTGTGAATCGGCCGAGCGCGCGGTAGCGTGCGGCGCGCGAATGCGCGTGGAAATGCAGATATGCGCCTCGTCGTCATCTCAATCGGCCGGCTCAAGCAGGGTCCGGAGCGGGAACTCGCCGACCGCTACCGCGAACGGTTCGGCGACATCGGCCGCAAGCTCGGGTTTCGCGGGCTCGAAATCCAGGAAATTCCCGAAAGCCGCGCGCGCGACGCCGCAACCCGGATATCCGAGGAAGCCGCGGCGATTTCAGCCGCCATCCCGGACAAATCGATGCTGGTGGCGCTGGATGAGCGCGGCGACAATATCGACAGCGCCGGCTTCGCGAAGCACCTCGGCCGCTGGCGCGACGAGGCGGCCGCCAACACTATTTTCGCGATCGGCGGCGCGGACGGACTTTCGCCCGAATTGCGGCGCAAGGCTAAACTCTGCGTTGCATTCGGCGCTGCGACCTGGCCGCACCAAATGGTTCGCGTGATGCTTCTGGAACAGATCTACCGGGCCGCGACCATACTGGCCGGCCACCCTTATCACCGCGCCTGACCAAAGAGCACAGATCGGGATTGATGCAGCCAACGCGGAACATTCGATTCTACCCAGGCACCGCTCGTCGCGGTCGGCCGGGTGCGGTCCGCTTTCCGCTTTGGCCGCTTTCGATCGCCTTGCTGTCGGCCGGCTATGCCGTCATCCATCCGGCGCCGGCGACCGCCCAGGTCGCGGCAGCCCCTCAGGCCGTTGCGATCTCACCCGATGCCATCAAGCAGCGCGAGCAGGAACTCGAAGCCATCCGCGCCCAGCAGAAGAGCGCGGCGGAATTGCAGGCCAAGCTCAAGGCCGATATCGCCGTCATCGGACAAGATCGCAGCAAGCTCAACGCGCAGCTGATCGACATCGCCGCGCAGGTGCGCGGCGTCGAAACCAGGATCGGCGATGCCGAAGCGCGGCTGCGCCCGCTCGACAGCCGCGAACAGCAAATGCGCGGCTCGCTGGATTCGCGGCGTTCCGAAATCATCGAAGTGCTGGCGGCGCTGCAGCGCGCGGGAAGACGGACGCCGCCGGCGCTGCTGGTCCGGCCGGAAGACGCCCTGCAATCGCTGCGTACCGCCATGCTGCTGGGAGCGGTGATCCCGGAATTGCGCGGCCGCGCGGAAAGACTGGCCAGCGACCTCACCGAACTGGTGACGCTGCGCAAGACCATCGCCACCGAACGGGACCAGCTTGCGGCCGACCGCGACAAGCTCCGGGATGACCAGACCCGGATGGCCGCCCTGATCGACGAGCGGCAGCGCCAGCAGAGCGCGGCCGAAAAGGACATGGATGCGGAAGGCGCGCGCGCCATCGCGCTGTCCAGGCAGGTCGACAGCCTGCAGGGCCTGATCGGCAAGATGGAACAGGACCTGAAGAGCGCCGCGAAAGCGGCCGCGACCGCCCATCTGCAGGGTGCCCCGACCGGCAAGCCCAATCTGGGGGCCTTGAAGGACCCCGCCCGGATGAGCCCGGCCATTGCCTTTGCCTCCGCCAAGGGTCTATTCGCAATGCCGGTTAATGGCCGCAAGATTCGCGAATTTGGCGGTTCCGACGGGGCTGGCGGCGTGGAAAAAGGCATTTCTTTGGCAACCCGGGTCGGCGCCCAGGTCACAACACCGTGTGACGGCTGGGTTGTCTATGCCGGACCCTTCCGCAGCTACGGACAACTCTTGATCCTCAACGCCGGGGGCGGGTATCATGTGTTGATCGCCGGGATGGAGCGTATATCGGTTAACATCGGCCAGTTTGTACTTACGGGGGAGCCGGTCGCGACCATGGGAACGAGATCCCAAGTTGCGTCGATCCTCGCGGCCACCGCGAGTCAGCCCGTACTCTATGTCGAGTTCCGTAAGGACGGCACTCCAATCGATTCAGGTCCATGGTGGGCCGCAAGTGAAGGCGAAAAGGTTCGCGGATGATGCGCAAGACTTCTGTAATCCTCCTTAGCGCCGCCACCGGCGCGGCATTGACGCTGTTCGTGACCCAGCCCCGCGCCGTCCTGATGGGATCGAGCGCGCGCGCCGCGACATCGGACACCTATCGGCAGCTCAATCTGTTCGGCGATGTGTTCGAGCGGGTCCGCAGCGACTACGTCGAGAAGCCCGACGACGGCAAGCTGGTCGAGTCCGCGATCAGCGGCATGCTGACCGGCCTCGATCCGCACTCCAGCTACATGGACGCCAAGAGCTTCCGCGACATGCAGGTGCAGACCCGCGGCGAATTCGGCGGGCTCGGCATCGAAGTCACGATGGAAGACGGCCTGATCAAGGTGGTGTCGCCGATCGACGACACGCCCGCCTCCAAGGCCGGCATCATGGCCAACGACATCATCACCAATCTCGACGATGAAGCGGTGCAGGGCCTCACCCTCAATCAGGCCGTCGAGAAGATGCGCGGCCCCGTCAACACCAAGATCCGGCTCAAGATCATTCGCAAGGGCCAGGACAATCCGATCGACGTCACCCTGGTGCGCGACAACATCCGCGTCCGTTCGGTCCGCGCCCGCACCGAGAGCGACGATATCGGCTATATCCGCATCACCACCTTCAACGAGCAGACCACCGAAGGCCTGAAGCGGGAAATCGGCAACCTGACCACGCAGATCGGCGCCGACAAGCTGAAGGGCTTCATCATCGACATGCGCAACAATCCCGGCGGATTGCTGGAGGAAGCGGTCACCGTTTCCGACGCCTTCCTCGATCGCGGCGAGATCGTCTCGACCCGCGGCCGTAACGCCGAGGAGACCCAGCGCCGCGCCGCCCATGCGGGCGATCTGACCAAGGGCAAGCCGGTGATCGTACTGATCAATGGCGGCTCGGCATCGGCTTCGGAGATCGTCGCCGGCGCGTTGCAGGACCACAAGCGGGCAACGCTGGTGGGCACCCGCTCGTTCGGCAAGGGTTCGGTGCAGACCATCATTCCGCTCGGAAGCGGCAACGGCGCGCTGCGTCTCACCACCGCGCGCTACTTCACGCCATCGGGCAAGTCGATCCAGGCCAAGGGCATCGTGCCCGATATCGAGGTCCTGCAGGACGTGCCGGATGAGCTGAAGTCGCGAACCGACACCAAGGGCGAAGCCTCGCTGCGCGGCCATCTGAAGTCCGAGGGCGACGAGAAAACCGGCTCGCAATCCTACGTGCCGCCGGACGCCAAGAACGACAAGGCGTTGAGGCTGGCGGCCGACCTGCTGCACGGCATCAAGGCCAATGCGTCCGCGCCGACCGGCGAAAAGGCCGCGATCGACAAACCCGCCAGCAAGGTGGCGAACTGATCCGATCCCTCTGACGGGGTTGTGCGAACAGGGTGGCCTTCGGGCCGCCCTTTTTGCTGCAAGGTGCCGACCGGTTCCGGCCCGTCCATGATCCGGGCCTTCGCCGGATAGTCGCCGTGGCGTATCTGCCGCGGCCTTGCCCGGCCGTGGTATCGTCGAATCAGCTGATTCGGGGAGACCTATGGCAGATGCGGCCGACGATCTGAGCACACCGCTCGGACAGCAGACGGCGGGCCGGAAGCGCCGTTTCCGGCTGCCGTTTACCGGGACCCAGGCGCTTGCCGTCCTGCTCGGACTGTTGCTGGCGGTTTTTGCAGGCTTCGCCATCTTCGGCGACAATCCGCTGGGCGGCGAGCCGGTCGCGCGGATCGCGCTGCGTCCGCCTGCTGCCCCGGCCGGGGCGGAAAAATCCGCCGCGGCGCCCGCCGCCGAGCCCGGCGTCAAGTCCGAGACCAGGCCAGCCGCGCCGGCGGACCAGAAGACCGTCACCATCATCGACGGCTCCAGCGGCAAGCGCCAAGACGTCGTGATCGGGGGCGCCGCCGACAAGATCGAGACCGACAAGGCGACCGCCATGACCGGGGTGGATCCGCGCCTGCTCGAGAAATCGCGCCACGGCATGATCCCTGTCGTGGCCGATGGGCTGAAGCCGTTCACCGTTTATGCCGCCGAAGCCGACCGCGCCAGGGCGGCCAAGATGCCCGTGGTGTCGATCGTCATCGCCGGCCTTGGGGTCGGCGCGACCAGGACCGCCGACGCGATCATGAAGCTGCCGCCCGCGGTGACCCTGGCGTTCACGCCCTATGGCTCGGATCCCTCCAAACTGGCCGAGCGGGCCCGCGCGCAGCGCCATGAGATCCTGCTACAGATTCCGATGGAGCCGTTCGACTATCCCGACAACGACCCCGGCCCGCAGACCCTGCTCACGACGCTCTCGGCCGATGCCAATCTGGATCGGCTGCACTGGCATCTCAGCCGCTTTCAGGGCTATGCCGGAATCGCCAATTTCATGGGCGCACGCTTCGTCGTCACCGACGCCGCGATGCAGCCCATCATCAGCGAGGCCGCCAAACGCGGGCTCGGCTATCTCGACGACGGCGCAGCGCCGCGCTCCGCTGCGCCCGCTCTGGCGGCTGCCCAGGCGATGCCGTTCGCCAAGGCCGATTTCGCCATCGATGCGGTGCCCACCGCCGCGGAGATCGACCGGGCGCTCGCCAGGCTGGAAAATCTGGCGAAGGAACGCGGCACCGCGATCGGCGTCGCCTCGGCGCTGCCGATTTCGGTCGAGCGGATCGGCATCTGGATCAAGGCGCTGGAGGGCCGCGGCATCATGCTTGTGCCATTGACAACCGCGATGCTGAAATCAAAATCGGGTTGATATCCGCCTGGCGCGACTTCTGATCTTTTGGAGCTTGCCGCCGGAGCAGCACCTGTGACTGCAAGAGGTTTGACGGCAAAAGGCTTGAACGTAATGGCGCGCTACGAAGACCTGCCCTATCGAACATGCGTCGGCATGATGCTGATCAACGCTGCGGGGCTCGTCTTCATCGGCCGCCGCGCCGGCGGCATCGAACATGTCGACGAGACCCATGTCTGGCAGATGCCGCAGGGCGGCGTCGATCCCGGCGAGGACACCTGGGAAGCGGCGAAGCGCGAGCTCTACGAGGAAACCAGCGTCCGCTCGGTCGAGAAGCTCGGCGAAGTCCCGGACTGGCTGATCTACGATATCCCGCGCACCGTGGCCGGCCGCGCCTGGAAGGGACGCTATCGCGGCCAGCGCCAGAAATGGTTCGCGGTCCGCTTCACCGGCGAGGACAAGGAGATCAATGTCGCGAGCCCGGGCGGCGGCCACAAGGCGGAGTTCATCAGCTGGCGCTGGGAGCCGATGAAGAATCTGCCCAATCTGATCGTTCCGTTCAAGCGCCCGGTCTATGAGCGCGTGGTGAAGGAATTTTCCAGGTTGGCGGGTAATTAATGTACCCGTCGTTCCGGGGCGTGAGCAAAGCGAGCGAACCCGGAACCTCGGGATTCCGGGTCTGGTCCTTCCGACCATCCCGGAATGACGCCTAACGCATCACCTTTGATGGCAGAGATAAAACCCTATCGCCCCAATGTCGGCATCGCGCTGTTCAACGCCGCCGGTCAGGTGCTGATCGGGCGGCGTTTCAGGGACGACGGACCGGAAATCATTCTGCCGGGCCTGGAGTGGCAGATGCCGCAGGGCGGCATCGACGCCGACGAGAATCCGCGCGACGCGGTGATGCGCGAATTGTGGGAGGAGACCGGCGTCGTCAGTGCCGGCTATCTCGGCGAAACCGGCTGGCTGACCTACGAGTTTCCGGCCTATGCCGGGCCGCCGTCGCACCGGCTGGCGAAATTCCGCGGCCAGCGCCAGAAATGGTTCGCGCTGCGCTTTACGGGCGACGAGGCCGAGATCGATCCGCTGACGCCGCGCAACGGCCAGCCGGCGGAATTCGACCAGTGGCGCTGGGAGCGGCTCGATGCCGTCGCAGACCTCGTGGTGCCGTTCCGGCGCGAGGTGTACCGGACGGTGGCACGCGAGTTCGCGAAGTACGCGCCCCGGCAGGTCTAATTCAATTCGACATCGCGAAGACATCCCCATGCAACGCTTGGCATGCCCGGCGGCGCAGCACGGTGCAACGCCGCCTCCTGCTCGAACGAGAGGATTATGACAGGTCGAATTCCGAGCTAAATCGGACCCTAGTGCATCGCCGTCGAGGTGAGCTGATGCTGGATGCTCTTGAAGTGATCGAGCCGCTCGATGGCGCGGTCGAGTTCGGAGCCCTCGTGCTCGGCGAGCTTCTCTTCCATGCCCGAAATCGTGTCGGCGAACTGCGCCCGGTCCAGATCATCCACCGAGGTCGCGACATCGGCGAGCACCGTGAGGCCTTTCTCGGAGACTTCGGCGAGGCCGCCGAGCACGATGATCCTATGCCTGGTGCCACCCACCGTCACCGTCAGGATTCCCGGACGGATCACGGCCACGAGGGGCGCATGGTCGGCAAGCACGCCGAAATCGCCCTCGATGCCGGGAACGTCGACCTGATCGACTTCGCCGGAGAAGGCGAGTTGTTCGGGCGAGACGAGATCGAAGTGGAAGGTGGCCATGGGTAGTCCTGCGAATGGCGAATGGCGAATGGCGAGTAGTGAGGAAGGGAATGGCGCTTAACTATTCGCCATTCCCTGTTCGCTATTCGCCCGCTTAAGCTGCTTCAGCCGCGAGCTTCTTGCCCTTTTCGACCGCTTCCTCGATGGCGCCGACCATGTAGAAGGCGGCTTCCGGAAGGTAATCGTACTTGCCTTCGCAGATGGCGCGGAAACCCTTGATGGTGTCGGCGAGGTCGACGAACTTGCCCGGCGATCCCGTGAAGATTTCAGCGACGTGGAACGGCTGCGACAGGAACCGCTCGATCTTGCGGGCGCGGGCGACCGCGATCTTGTCCTCTTCCGACAGTTCGTCCATGCCGAGAATGGCGATGATGTCCTGCAGCGACTTGTAGCGCTGCAGCACCTGCTGGACCATGCGCGCGGTCTGGTAGTGCTCCTCGCCGACGATCAGCGGCGACAGCATGCGCGAGGTCGAGTCGAGCGGGTCGACCGCGGGATAGATGCCCTTTTCCGAGATTGCGCGGTTCAGCACCGTGGTCGCGTCCAGATGCGCGAACGAGGTGGCGGGCGCCGGGTCGGTCAAGTCGTCGGCCGGCACGTAGATCGCCTGCACCGAGGTGATCGAGCCCTTGTGCGTGGTGGTGATGCGCTCCTGCAGCGCGCCCATGTCGGTGGCCAGCGTCGGCTGATAGCCCACCGCCGAGGGGATACGGCCGAGCAGCGCCGACACTTCGGAGCCAGCCTGGGTGAAGCGGAAGATGTTGTCGATGAAGAACAGCACGTCCTGGCCCTGATCGCGGAAATGCTCGGCGACGGTGAGGCCGGACAGCGCGACGCGCATGCGGGCGCCGGGCGGCTCGTTCATCTGGCCGAACACCAGCGCGCATTTCGATTTGACGCTCGGATCGGGATGGTGAGGGTCGGCGTTGACCTTGGATTCGATGAACTCGTGGTAGAGGTCGTTGCCTTCGCGGGTCCGCTCGCCGACGCCGGCGAACACCGAATTGCCGCCATGCGCCTTCGCGACGTTGTTGATCAGTTCCTGAATCAGCACGGTCTTGCCGACGCCGGCGCCGCCGAACAGGCCGATCTTGCCGCCCTTGGCGTAGGGCGCGAGCAGGTCGACGACCTTGATGCCGGTGACCAGAATTTCGGCTTCGGTGGCCTGGTCGGTATAGGTCGGCGCTTCCTGATGGATCGCGCGCGAGCCTTCGGAGGCGATCGGACCGGCTTCGTCGATCGGCTCGCCGATCACGTTCATGATGCGGCCGAGCGTGCCGGCGCCGACCGGCACCTGGATCGGGCCGCCGGTGTCGCTGACCTCCTGGCCGCGGACCAGGCCCTCGGTGGTGTCCATCGCGATGGTGCGCACCGTGGATTCGCCGAGATGCTGCGCAACTTCCAGCACCAGGCGGTTGGTGCCGTTCATGGTGGTGATGGCGTTGAGAATCGCCGGCAGGTGTCCTTCGAACTGCACGTCGACGACGGCGCCGATGACTTGCGTGACGCGTCCGGTCTGGTTGGCGGGTGTAGCCATAAAACTCTCTCCTTGAAGTCCGAAACTCAAAGCGCCTCGGCGCCGGAGATGATCTCGATCAGCTCCTTGGTGATCATCGCCTGACGGGTGCGGTTGTAGATCAGCGTCTGCCTGCGGATCATGTCGCCGGCGTTGCGGGTGGCGTTGTCCATCGCGCTCATCTGCGCGCCGTAAAACGAAGCGTTGTTTTCCAGGAGCGCGCGGAAGATCTGCACCGCCAGATTGCGCGGCAGCAGGCCGCCCAGAATCTCGTCCTCTTCCGGCTCGTATTCATAGGGCGTCGCCGGGCCGGCATTGGCGGCGGGCGCTTCCACCACCAGCGGAATGATCTGCTGCGCGGTCGGGATCTGCGAGATCACCGACTAGAAGCGCGAATAGAACAACGTGCAGACGTCGAACTCGCCGGCATTGAAGCGTGCGATCACCTTCTTCGCGATATCATCGGCGTTGACGAAACCGAGCTGGCGGACCGAGCGCAGTTCGACGTGCTCGACGATCTGCCGCTCGAAGGTGCGCCGCAACTGCTCATAGCCCTTGCGGCCGACGCAGAAGAATTTGACTTCCTTGCCCTGGTTCATCAGCGCCAGCGCGCGCTCGCGGGCGAGCCGCACGATCGACGAGTTGAACGCGCCGGACAGGCCGCGCTCGCCGGTGCAGACCAGGAACAGGTGCACCTGGTCATTGCCGGTACCGGCCAGCAGCGCCGGAGCGACCGGCGAACCGGCGGCGGCGCCGGCGATATTGGAGATCACCGCATCCATCTTTTCCGCGTAGGGACGCGCCGCCTCGGCCGCGCTCTGCGCGCGCCGCAGCTTGGAGGCCGCGACCATCTGCATGGCCTTGGTGATCTTCTGCGTCGCCTTGGTGGAGGCGATGCGGACCCGCATGTCTTTCAGTGAAGCCATTCTCAGTTCACCCCGGCGATCCGGTCCATGACCCTACCGCAAGCCCCTTTTTCGTCACGCCCGGCGTTGCACCGGTCATGACGGCAATCAACGAATGTCGTTCAAGCGAACGACATCAAGCAAACGTCTTGGTGTAACCCTCGACCACGGCCTTGAGCTTGGCGGCGGTGTCGTCGCTGAGATCGCGGGTGTCGCGGATGGTGTTGAGGATGTCGACGTTCTTGCCGCGCAGCAGCGACAGCAGGCCGTCCTCGAAGCTGCGGACCTTGGCGACCGGCAGCGCGTCGAGATAGCCGTTGACGCCGGCATAGATCACCACGACCTGCTCTTCCATCTTCAGCGGCGAGAATTGCGGCTGCTTCAAAAGCTCGGTGAGGCGCGAACCGCGGTTCAGCAGGCGCTGCGTCGAGGCGTCGAGATCGCTTCCGAACTGGGCGAACGCCGCCATTTCGCGGTACTGCGCCAGCTCGCCCTTGATCTTGCCGGCGACCTTCTTCATCGCCTTGGTCTGCGCCGACGATCCGACGCGCGACACCGACAGGCCGACGTTCACCGCCGGACGGATGCCCTGGAAGAACAGATCGGTTTCCAGGAAGATCTGGCCGTCGGTAATCGAGATCACGTTGGTCGGGATGTAGGCCGACACGTCGTTGGCCTGGGTTTCGATGATCGGCAGCGCCGTCAGCGAGCCGGAGCCCTGGGAGTCGTTGAGCTTGGCGGCGCGCTCGAGCAGGCGGGAATGCAGATAGAACACGTCGCCGGGATAGGCTTCGCGGCCCGGCGGGCGGCGCAGCAGCAGCGACATCTGGCGGTAGGCGACGGCCTGCTTCGACAGATCGTCATAGATGATGACGGCGTGCATGCCGTTGTCGCGGAAATATTCGCCCATGGTGCAGCCGGTGAACGGCGCGATGTACTGCATCGGCGCCGGATCGGACGCGGTGGCCGCGACGATGATGGAGTATTCCAGCGCGCCCTGCTCTTCGAGCACCTTGACGAACTGGGCGACGGTGGAGCGCTTCTGGCCGATCGCGACATAGACGCAATACAGCTTGATCTTCTCGTCGGTCTGCGCGTTGAGCGGCTTCTGGTTCAGGATGGTGTCGAGCGCGATCGCGGTCTTGCCGGTCTGGCGGTCGCCGATGATCAGTTCGCGCTGGCCGCGGCCGACCGGGATCAGGGCATCGATCGCCTTGAGGCCGGTCGCCATCGGCTCGTTGACCGATTTGCGCGGGATGATGCCGGGCGCCTTGACGTCGACGCGCATGCGCTTCTCGGCCTGGATCGGACCCTTGCCGTCGATCGGGTTGCCGAGCGCGTCGACGACGCGGCCGAGCAGGCCCTTGCCGACCGGCGTATCGACGATGGCGCGGGTGCGCTTGACGGTCTGGCCTTCCTTGATCTCGCGGTCGGCGCCGAAGATCACGATGCCGACATTGTCGGTTTCGAGGTTCAGCGCCATGCCGCGGGTGCCGTTCTCGAATTCGACCATTTCGCCGGCCTGGACGTTGTCGAGGCCGTAGACGCGGGCAATGCCGTCGCCGACGGACAGCACCTGTCCGACTTCGGAAACTTCAGCCTCCTGGCCGAAATTCTTGATCTGGTCCTTGAGGATCGCGGAAATTTCCGCGGCGCGGATGTCCATCAGCCTGCCTCTTTCATCGCGTGCTTGATCGAATTGAGTTTGGTGCGAAGCGAACTATCCACCATGCGGCTGCCCAGCTTGACGACCAGGCCGCCGATGATCGAGGGATCGACATTCACGTTGAGCGCGACGTCCTTGCCCGTTACCGATTTCAGGGCGGTCTTCAGGGCGTCGAGATTCTTGTCACTGAGCTGTTCGGCGACCGTCACGTCGGCGGTGGCCTCGCCCTTGAACCTGGCCACCAGCGCGCGGAACGCGCGGATCACGTCGGCGATGGCAAACAGCCGGCGGTTGGCGGTGAGGACCCTGAGGAAATTGGCGGCGACGCCCGAAATTTCAGCCTTGTCGAGCACGGCGGCCAGCGCCCGCGACTGCTCGCCTTCCGAGAAAACCGGGCTGCGGACCAGCCGCTTCAGATCAGCGCTATCGGCGAGCATGGCCTCGAATTTCTCGAGATCAGCCTTCACCGCATCGATGGATTTTTCATCGCGCGCCAACTCGAACAGAGCCGTTGCGTAACGACCGGACACTCCCGAAACCGACGGATCTTCAGCAGCCACTGCGCGCTCTTTTTTGCTGTCAAACTCGCAAGGCAAGAACCGTCGCCACGATGCGGCGCCTAGCGATCCAAGCCCTTGGAATTCAAGCGGGACTTCGATTTACGACCGGCACGGACATCACCGGGCTCGCTAAAATCGCGGCTTTGCTAACATAGCAAGAGCGCAGGTGCAACATGACCGCGGCGACTGGCGATGCCTTGTCGCAGGTTCTTTTGCAGCCGCTGTGCAGGCCGTTGCCCGGCCGCGAATCCGGTGCAGCAAATCATTCGCTGCCCGCAATGTCGCCTTGCGCTCACAGCCGTGAATCGTTCCGCGGTCGTGCTGCATGCCTCCCATGATCCGAAGGCGGGAACAGCGGCTCCCGCGAGTCATTCCATCCACGCGTTACTTGACCGATGACCGTCTGCTCCGACGATGACTTTGCTTGTCAGTATTTCCGAGTAATAATTAAGTTAATTTTATCTTAATCCGTAGAATTACGGAACATTTATCGATTATCTGCATTCGGTCACAAGATGTTTCAGGCCGACATGAAACAATTAGACTGCCTAGTTTACGCCTCATTAAGACACCAAACGACGGCCACTCACATCGGGACGGGGGTTCCACTTGCCACATATGTGGCAATACTATCTTGAGGGACGTTTTATATGCTGACTTCCAATAACCCGACACCGGGAAAACTAACCCGGTCTCGCACGGCGTTAGCCCTTTTCGCCGCAACTCTCCTGCTCGGTGCAGGCGTCACCGAAGCTGCCGCCAAATCCAAAAAGCAGCACCACCGCAATTCCCATCACGCCGCCAAATCCGCCAAACCGTCCTGGCTCAATGCCAATGCGGCGGTCCCGCCGTCGTCGGGCTCCGGGCGCAGCTTCTCGGGAATGGCTTCGTTCTATGGCAATGAATCCGGCAGCAAGACCGCCTCCGGCCAGCGCTTCAATCAGAACGCCATGACCGCCGCTCACCGCTCCCTGCCGTTCGGCACCAAGCTGAAGGTGACCCATGGCGGCCGCAGCGTCGTCGTCACCATCAACGACCGCGGACCGTTCATCAAGGGCCGCGTACTCGACCTGTCGACCGGCGCGGCGAGCGCGGTCGGACTGACCCGCGCCAAGGGCGTCGGTCGCGTGGTCGCCGAGGTCCTGTGACCCGTTCGGGCGTTTGATCGCCCATTCCTTCGGACAGATCCAGCAAGCGTTGCGTCCGAGTAGGGCCGCAGAACTTTCTGTGTGCCGAAGAAGCCTGCCGTCGCCCTGACGGCAGGCTTTTTGCGTTCGTCATTCCGGGTTCGCGTCTTCGACGCGCGCCCCGGAATGACGGCATCCTTTACAAAAAGCTCTGCGGGTCGACGTCGACCTCGAGCTTGAGATTGCCTTTCGTCTTCGGCGCCGTCGCGAGCCATTCGCGCAGATATTCCGACAGGTCGACATGGCGCAGCGACTTGACCAACAGCCGGAAGCGATAGCGGCCCTTGATGACGGCGAGCGGCGCTTCGGCGGGACCCAACACCTTGATCCGCTCGTCGAGCGGCGCGATCGCCGCCAGCTTGCGCGCAAAGCCTTCCGCGGTAGGCCGGTCGCCGGCCGAAATGATCAGGCTGGCGAGCCGGCCGAACGGCGGATAGCCCGATCGTTCGCGCGCCTCGATCTCGCTGGCGTAGAACGCCTCGCGGTCGCACGCCACCAGCGCCTTCATCACGGGATGTTCGGGCTGGTGGGTCTGCAGGTAACCGACGCCGCGGCCCTGGTCGCGGCCGGCACGGCCGATCACCTGGTTGAGCAATTGAAACGTCCGCTCGGCGGCGCGCGGATCGCCGTTGCTCAAGCCCAGATCGGCGTCGATCACGCCGACCAGATTGAGGCGCGGGAAATTATGGCCCTTGGCCACCAGCTGGGTGCCGATGATGATGTCGACCCGGCCGGCCGCGATCTCGTTCAGCTCGCTGCGCATGGTCTCGATCGAGGTTATGAGATCGCTCGACAGCACCATGGTGCGCGCTTGCGGAAACAATTGCGCGGCTTCCTCCTGCAGGCGCTCGACACCGGGGCCGACCGCGACCAGCGATTCCTCGGCCTGGCAATGCGGGCAGACCTTCGGGCGCGGCATCGAGAAGCCGCAGTGATGACAGACCAGGCGCTGGCGAAAGCGGTGATCGACCAGCCAGGCGTCGCAGATGGTGCAGGCGAAGCGATGGCCGCAGGCCCGGCACAGTGTCAGCGGCGCATAGCCGCGGCGATTGAGGAACAGCAGCGCCTGCTCCTTCCGCTCGATGGCGATTTGGACCTGTTCGGCCAGCACCGGCGAGATGAAGCGGCCGCGCGGCGGCGCGGCGCGGCGCAGATCGATCGCCTCGATATGCGGCATGTGCTGGCCGCCGAACCGTGCCGGCAGCACCACGCGCTGATAGCGGCCCTTTCGGGCGTTGACCTCGGTTTCGACCGAGGGCGTCGCCGACGCCAGCACGATCGGAATTTTCGCGATATGGGCCCGCACCACCGCCATGTCTCGGGCGTGGTAGTGCGCGCCCTCGTCCTGCTTGTAGGCCTGGTCGTGCTCCTCATCGACGATGATCAGCCCGAGATTGCCGTAAGGTAAAAACAGCGCGGAGCGCGCGCCCACCACGACAGGCGCTTCGCCCGCCGCGATCGCTGCCCAATTGCGTTGCCGCGTGCGCGGGGTCAATTCGGAATGCCACTCCAGCGGCCGCACCCCGAAACGCGCGGCAAAGCGGTCGAGGAACTGGCCGGTCAACGCGATCTCCGGCATCAGGATCAGCGTCTGTTTTTCGCGCCGTATCACCTCCGCGATGGCTTCGAAATAGACTTCGGTCTTGCCGGAGCCGGTGACGCCGTCGAGCAGTGCGACATGAAAACTGCCATTGGCCGCCAGCGCCCGCATCGCATCCACGGCGATGCGCTGCTGGCTGGTAAAGTCAGGCTGGGAGAAGGACGGATCGGGCGCCGGCGGCGGCAGCGCCCGCGGCATCGGTTCCACCGTCAGCGTGCCCTCGTCGACCAGGCCGTCGATGACGCCGGCGCTGACGCCGGCTTCCCGGGCGGCCTCGGCTTTGCCGTGCAGCAGGCCGTCGGACAGCATATCGATCAGCCGACGCCGCGCCGGCGTCAGGCGCTTTGGCGCGGCCCCGATCAGGCGCACGCCCATCCGCACCCGCTCGGGCCCGAGATGTTCGCCCATCCGCAACGTCATCCGCAGCACCATGCCGCGCGCCGACAGCGTGTAGTTGGCGACCCAGTCGACCAGCGAACGCAGTTCCGGCTTCAGCGGCGGCACGTCGAGCTTCTCGCCGACATCCTTGAGCCGGTTATGCAGCCGCGGATCCGGATTGGCGTTTTCCGCCCACACCACTGCGACCACCTCGCGCGGCCCGAGCGGCACGCACACCACGTCGCCCGGCTTCAAATCCATGCCGCGCGGCACCCGGTAGGAATAGTTTTGATTGAGCGCGACCGGCACCAGCACGTCGACGACGCGCGTCGACGAGGCGGATGATGTGCTGGCGCGCGCGGAATGGTCCATCGGGGAATCAGACTCGGAGTCAAAAGGACGGGGCCAGCTTAGGACCGTGCGCCGGCCGGGGCCAGTGCCGCCGCCGCCTTGGCCGGTTAGCGAACGGTAAACGAAAGAAGTGCGATATAGTCCATCCAAATCAGCAAGGCAGCGCCGTGGCCAAGAACGCAACCAAGTCCATTCCTGCCGCGTCCGTTCCTGCGATCCAGCCGATCGAACTCGACTGCGCCGCCGACGACATCGCGCTGCAGATGACGCGCTGGCTGTCGCATCTGCGCGCCGAGCGGCGGCTGTCGCCGAAGACGCTGGAGGCATATGCCCGCGACCTGCGCCAGTGCCTGGGATTTCTGAGCCGGCACTGGGGCGCGCGGGTGACGCTGGCGCAGTTCGCCGCGCTCGAGGCCAGCGACGTCAGGGCGTTCATGGCGATGCGCCGCGCCGACGATATCGGCGGCCGCTCGCTGATGCGGGCGCTGGCCGGTCTGCGCTCGTTCGGGCGCTTCCTCGAACAGGAGGGCAAGGGCAAGGTCGGCGCGCTCTCGGCGATCCGCGCGCCCAAGGTCGGCAAGAGCCTGCCCAAGCCGATCCAGATGGCGGCCGCCAGGCGTTTTGCCGACGCCGACGAGCGCGCCGGCGACACCCGCGACCCCTGGATCTGGGCGCGTGACGCCGCCGTGATGGCGCTGTTGTACGGCTCGGGCCTGCGCATCTCCGAAGCGCTCGGCCTGAAGCGCCGCGAAGTGCCGCTGCCGGGCGAAGGCGACGTCATCATCGTGACCGGCAAGGGCAACAAGACCCGCATGGTGCCGGTGCTGCAGAACGTGCTGGCGCTGGTGCAGGCCTATGTCGCGATGTGCCCGCATCAGATCAGGCCGGAAGGCCCTGTTTTCGTCGGCGCGCGGGGCGGCCCGCTCAGCCCGCGAATCATCCAGCTCACCATGGAGCGGCTGCGCGGCGCGCTCGGCCTGCCCGACAGCGCGACACCGCATGCGCTGCGGCATTCCTTTGCGACCCACCTCCTGAACCGCGGCGGCGACCTGCGCGCGATCCAGGAGCTGCTCGGCCACGCCTCGCTCTCGACCACGCAGATCTACACCGGGATCGACAGTGAGCGGCTGCTGGAAGTTTACAAGTCGGCGCATCCGCGCGCCTGAGCGCCATCTGTCAAACCCGACACACGGCCGTCACATCCGCTTGCGACTTGCGTGGGCCGCGATGTTCGGTCATTCGTGTCTGCATTCCACAGGGGGAGAGAATCATGGGCGCGCATGAAAGCATGGAGCACGCGGAGCATGCCGAGCATGCGTCCGGCTCCAACAAGAAGATCGCATTGCTGATCGCCATGATCGCGCTGTTTCTGGCGTTCTCGGAAACGCTGGGCAAGG
The DNA here is from genome assembly GCF_030697065.1 of Bradyrhizobium sp. Classification (GTDB taxonomy): domain Bacteria; phylum Pseudomonadota; class Alphaproteobacteria; order Rhizobiales; family Xanthobacteraceae; genus Bradyrhizobium. The sequence continues at coordinate 18,152 of NZ_JAUYQU010000056.1, read as the reverse complement.
GCGCGCAGACCGACTCCATCAGCAAGAACGTCGAGGCCTCCAACCTGTGGGCGTTCTTCCAGGCCAAGAGCATCCGCCGCACGGTGGTCGAGGCGACGTCGGACCAGGCCCGCCTGAGCCTCGGCCTGATGGGCGACGATGCCGCCAAGGCGGCGCTGGAGAAGCAGATCGAGAACTGGAAGAAGACCGCGGCGCGCTACCGCTCGGAGCCCGAAACCGGCGAAGGTTCGGAGCAGCTGGCGGCGCGCGCCAAACAGGCCGAACATGCCCGCGATCTCTCGATGGCGCGCTACCATCATTACGAGCTCGCCTCGGCCGCGTTTCAGATCGGCATCGTGCTGGCGTCGGCCACCATCATCACCGGCATGATCGCGCTGGCCTGGGTGGCGGGCCTGCTGGCGGTCACCGGGCTGGCGTTCACGGCGATCGGCCTGTTTGCGCCGCATGCCGTGCATTTGATGTAGTTTTCTTCACCTTCTTCCATCCGGAAGAGATGAAGGCCCGCCGGGGCCTGGATCACATGTGGATGGCGCGCTTGCCGACCGCGAGCGCCGCTTCCTTGACGGCTTCCGAGCGGGTCGGATGGGCGTGGCAGGTGCGGGCCAGATCCTCGGCGGAGCCGCCGAACTCCATCAGGACGCAGGCCTCATGGATCAATTCCCCGGCCTCGCGGCCGATGATGTGCACACCGAGCACCCGGTCGGTTTTCGCGTCCGCAAGAATCTTCACGAAACCATCCGTGGTCTGGTTGACCTTGGAACGGCCGTTAGCGGTGAAGGGGAATTTGCCCACGGTATAGGCGATACCGGCCTGCTTCAGCTCTTCCTCGGTCTTGCCGACGGCGGACACTTCCGGCGTGGTGTACACGACGCCCGGGATAACGTCGTAGTTCACATGCCCGGCCTGGCCTGCGAGAATCTCGGCGCAGGCGACGCCTTCGTCCTCGGCCTTGTGCGCGAGCATCGGACCGGCCACCACATCGCCGATCGCATAGACGCCCTTCACGCTGGTGGCGAAATGCGCATCGGTCCGGATCCGGCCGCGATCGTCGAGCGCGACGCCGGCCTCCTTGAGGCCGAGGCCCTCAGTGTAGGCAACGCGCCCGATGCAGACCAGCACCACGTCGGCCTCCAGCTTTTCGGCAGCTCCGCCCGCCGCCGGCTCGACACTGGCCGACAATGTCGTGCCCGAGGTATCGACGCCGGTGACCTTGGCGCCGAGCTTGAAGGAAAACCCCTGCTTTTCGAGAATGCGCTGGAATTGTTTGGCGACTTCGCCGTCCATGCCGGGCAGGATGCGGTCGAGAAACTCCACCACGGTGACCTTGGCGCCGAGCCGGTGCCACACCGAGCCGAGCTCGAGCCCGATCACGCCGGCGCCGACGATCAGCAGGCTCGAAGGCACCTTGTCGAGCGCCAGCGCGCCGGTCGACGACACGATGCGCTTCTCGTCGATCTCGATACCCTTCAGCCGCGCGATGTCCGAGCCGGTGGCGATCACGATGTTTTTGGTCTCGAGCGTTTGCGTCTTGCCGTCACCGCCGGTGACCTCCACCTTGCCGCTGCCGAGCACCTTGCCCTTGCCGTGGATGACGTCGATCTTGTTCTTCTTCATCAGGAACTCGACGCCCTTGACGTTGCCGTCGATGCCCTGCTGCTTGAAATTCATCATCGCTGGCAGATCGAGTTTCGGCTCGGAAACGCCGATGCCCATTTTGGCGAAGGAATGCCCGGCCTCCTCGAACATTTCGGAGGCATGCAGCAGCGCCTTCGACGGCATGCAGCCGACATTGAGGCAGGTGCCGCCGAGCGTGGCGTTCTTTTCGACCACGGCGACCTTCATGCCGAGCTGCGCGGCCCGCACCGCGCAGACATATCCGCCGGGCCCGGTGCCGATGATAACGAGATCGTAGGAAGCCATGATTGAAGTCCTGTAGCTGGAACGTGTGACAGGAATTAGCGCCCGCCCGATACGTCGAGAATGGCTGATGTCACGTAGGAGGCATCGTCCGACATGAGCCAGACGATGGCACTGGCGATTTCGTCTGCGGTGCCGACGCGCTTCATCGGCACGCCGGCGGCGAGCCGGTGGGCGCGTTCGGGATCGCCGCCCGAGGCGTGGATCTCGGTGTCGATCAGCCCGGGCCGGATCGCGGCGACGCGAATGCCCTCGCCGGCGACTTCGTGGCCGAGCCCGATGGTGAAGGAATCGATCGCGCCCTTGGACGCGGCGTAATCGACATAGGTATTGGGGGAACCGAGCTTGGCGGCCACCGACGACAGGTTGACGATGACGCCGCCCTGGCCGCCATGGCGGGTCGACATCCGCTTCACCGCCTCGCGCGCGCACAGTATGCTGCCGGTGATGTTGACCGCCATCATGCGCTGGATGCGCTCGGCCGACATCTCGTCGACCCGCGACGTCGTCCCGACGATGCCGGCATTGTTGACCAGCGCCCCGAGCGTCCCGAATGCGTCGGCCGCCTTGAACATCGCGAGGATGTCGCGCTCGTCGCCGACGTCGCATTTCACCGCGATTGCCTTGCCGTTGCGGCCCTCGATGGCGGCGACCACCTGGCGCGCCGCGGTTTCATTGCTGGCATAGCCGACCACGACGCGAAAGCCGCGCGCTGCGGCCGCAATCGCGGTGGCGCGGCCGATGCCGCGGCTTCCGCCGGTGATGATCACTACCTTGTCGGTCAAGATTTATCCCCCTCGCTCGCAATCCGCGGTGACGATCGGCGCCGGCGGAACCGTGCCGCCGCGGTGCCGCCCGGAGGCGGACATCCGTTTCGGAATGCCGTCAGAGATCCAGCACCAGCCGTGCCGGATCTTCCAGGCTTTCCTTGACGCGGACCAGGAACGTCACCGCTTCCTTGCCGTCGATGACGCGATGATCGTAGGACAGCGCCAGATACATCATCGGCCGGATCTCGACCTTGCCGGCGATTGCCACCGGGCGTTCCTGGATCTTGTGCATGCCGAGAATGGCGGATTGCGGCGCGTTCAGGATCGGGGTCGACATCAGCGAACCGTAGATGCCGCCATTGGTGATGGTGAAGGTGCCGCCCTGCATTTCGTCGATCTTGAGCTGGCCGTCGCGGGCGCGGCGGCCGTAATCGGCGATGCTCTTCTCGATGTCGGCGATCGACTTGTGGTCGCAGTCGCGCACGACCGGCACCACCAGCCCCTTGTCGGTGCCGACCGCGACGCCGACATGGTAGTAATTCTTGTAGATCAGGTCGGTGCCGTCGATCTCGGCATTGGCGGCCGGGATATCCTTCAGCGCCTGCACGCAGGCCTTGGTGAAGAAGCCCATAAATCCAAGTTTACTTCCGTGTTTCTTCTCGAACACGTCCTTGTACTGGGCGCGCAGCGCCATGATGTGGCTCATGTCGACCTCGTTGAAGGTCGTCAGCATCGCGGCGGTGTTCTGCACGTCCTTGAGGCGGCGCGCGATGGTCTGGCGCAGCCGCGTCATCTTCACGCGCTCCTCGCGCGCGGCATCGTCGGCCGGCGACGGCGCCCGCACCTGCACCGAGGCGGCCGGCTGATTGACCGGGGTCGGCGCCGAGGCCGCCTTCTCGATCGCCGCCAGCATGTCGCCCTTGGTCACCCGTCCATCCTTGCCCGAGCCGGGCACGGTGGCGGCATCGACGCCGCTCTCGGCGGAAATCTTGCGTACCGACGGCGCCAGCGGCGCATCCGAGGGCGCAGCTTTCGGTGCGACAGCAGCGGGCGCGGCGGCAGCGGGCGCCGGCGCGGCAGGCGCGGCTGCTTTGGCCGGGGCCGCAGCGGGTTTGGCGGCGGCAGCGACAGCGCCGTCATTGATCTGGCCGAGCAGCGCGCCGACCGCGACGGTCTCGCCGTCCTTGGCGATGATGTCGCCGAGCGTGCCCGCGGAGGGCGCGGGAACCTCGATCGTGACCTTGTCGGTCTCGAGTTCGACCAGGGGTTCATCGACCGCCACGGCATCGCCGGCCTTCTTGAACCAGCGGCCGATGGTGGCCTCGGTCACGGATTCGCCGAGCGTCGGAACGCGAATTTCAGTCATCGTTTGGTTTCCTCTTGCGTGATGGCCGGGCTCGTCCCGGCCATCTACGCCTTGGTCGGTTTTCACAAAGTAAGACGTGGATGCCCGCGACAAGCGCGGGCATGACGACTTAGTTAGATGTCAGCCCAGCGCATCGTCCAGGAAGGCCTTGAGCTGCGCCAGATGCTTCGACATCAAACCGGTGGCGGTCGCCGCCGAGGCGGCGCGTCCGGCGTAGCGCGGACGCTTGTTCGGCGCGTGGATCTGGTTCAGCACCCATTCGAGATAGGGCTCGATGAAATGCCACGCGCCCATGTTGCGCGGCTCTTCCTGGCACCAGACCAGTTCGGCGCCCTTGAAGCGCGCGAGCTCGTGCACCAGCGCCTTCAGCGGCACCGGATAGAGCTGCTCGACGCGCATCAGATAGATGTCGTCGATGCCGCGCTTTTCGCGCTCTTCGTAAAGATCGTAATAGACCTTGCCCGAACACAGCACGATGCGGCGGATCTTGTCGTCCGGCACCAGCTTGATCTTCTCGTCCGGCAGCATCGCCGCGTCATCGTAGAGCAGCCGGTGGAACGTGGTGCCGGCGCCGAGTTCGTCGAGCCGCGAAACCGCGCGCTTGTGCCGCAGCAGCGACTTCGGCGTCATCAGGATCAGCGGCTTGCGGATCTCGCGATGCAGCTGACGCCGCAGCACGTGGAAGAAGTTGGCAGGCGTGGTGGGGTGGACCACCTGCATGTTGTCTTCGGCGCACATCTGCAGGAAGCGCTCGAGCCGGGCGGAGGAATGCTCCGGTCCCTGCCCTTCATAGCCGTGCGGCAGCATGCAGACGAGGCCGGACATGCGCAGCCATTTGCGTTCGCCCGAGGAGATGAACTGGTCGAACAGCACCTGCGCGCCGTTGGCGAAATCGCCGAACTGCGCTTCCCAGACCGTCAGCGCTTTTGGCTCCGCCAGCGAATAGCCGTACTCGAAGCCGAGCACCGCTTCTTCCGACAGCAGCGAGTTGATGACTTCGTAGTGGCCCTGATCGACGCCGAGGTGATTGAACGGCGTATAGCGGCTCTCGTCCTCCTGATCGATCAGCACCGAATGCCGCTGCGAGAAGGTGCCGCGCTCGGAATCCTGTCCCGACAGCCGGACGTGATGCCCCTCTTCCAGCAGCGTGCAGAACGCCAGCGCCTCGCCGGTCGCCCAGTCAATGCCGATGCCGCCATCGATCGCCTTGGCGCGGTTCTCCAGGAACCGCTGCGCCGTGCGATGCACCCGGAAGCCGTCCGGCACCTTGGTGATCCTGCGGCCGATGTCGCGGAGGACCTCGACATCGACGCCGGTAACGCCGCGGCGCGGATCCTCTTCCTGGTCGGCCGACTTGAAGCCGGCCCATTTGCCGTCGAGCCAGTCGGCCTTGTTGGGCTTGTAGCCCGAGCCGGCCTCGAGTTCGGCGTCGAGCCGGGCGCGCCAGTCGGCCTTGGCCTTCTCGACCTCGCCCTCGGTGATCACGCCTTCGGCGATCAGCCGCTTGGAATAGATCTCGACCGTGCCGGGATGGGTGGCGATCTTCTTGTACATCACCGGCTGGGTGAACGCCGGCTCGTCGCCCTCGTTATGGCCATGGCGGCGATAGCAGAACATGTCGATGACGACCGGCTTGTGGAATTTCTGCCGGTATTCGATCGCGACCTTGGCCGCGAACACCACGGCTTCCGGATCGTCGCCATTCACATGGAAGATCGGCGCATCGATCATCTTCGCCACGTCGGACGGATAGGGCGAGGAGCGCGAATAGCGCGGATAGGTGGTGAAGCCGATCTGGTTGTTGACGATGAAATGCAGCGAACCGCCGGTGCGGTAGCCCTTGAGGTCGGACAGCGCGAAGCATTCCGCCACCACGCCCTGGCCGGCGAAGGCGGCGTCGCCATGCAGCAGCAACGGCAGCACCGAAATGCGCATGTCCGGCGGATCGCCGTGCTGGTCCTGCTTGGCGCGCACCTTGCCGAGCACCACCGGGTCGACGATTTCGAGATGCGAGGGGTTGGCGGTCAGCGACAGATGGATCTTGTTGTTGTCGAACTCGCGGTCCGACGAGGCGCCGAGATGATATTTGACGTCGCCGGAGCCCTCGACCGCGTCGGGATTGGCCGAGCCGCCCTTGAATTCGTGGAACAGCGCGCGGTGCGGCTTGCCCATCACCTGGGTCAGCACATTGAGGCGGCCGCGGTGCGGCATGCCGACCACGATTTCCTTCACGCCGAGATTGCCGCCGCGCTTGATGATCTGCTCCAGCGCCGGAATCAGCGATTCGCCGCCGTCGAGGCCGAATCGCTTGGTGCCGGTGAATTTGACGTCGCAGAATTTTTCGAAGCCCTCGGCCTCGATCAGCTTCATCAGGATGGCGCGGCGCCCTTCGCGGGTAAAACTGATTTCCTTGTCCGGCCCTTCGATGCGCTCCTGGATCCAGGCCTTCTGCGCGCCGTTGGAGATGTGCATGAACTCGACGCCGAGCGTCTGGCAGTAGGTGCGCTCGCAGATCGCCACGATCTCGCGCAGCGTCGCATATTCGAGGCCCAGCACGTGATCGAGGAAGATCTTGCGGTCGTAGTCGGCCTCGGTGAAGCTGTAGGACCGCGGATCGAGTTCTTCGCGGTCGCGCGCCGGCTCGATTCCGAGCGGGTCGAGCTTGGCGTGGAAATGACCGCGCATGCGGTAGGCGCGGATCAGCATCAGGGCGCGGACCGAATCCCGGGTGGCCTGATGAATGTCGGCCGCCGTGACTTCACTTCCCTTGTCGTTTGCCCTGGGCTGCGCCTGCGCCTTGGCGGCGATCTTGGCGCCGACGGCCTTTTCGACCTGCGCCCAGTTGCCGTCGAGCGCGGACGTCAGATCGTCGCGCGGCGTCAGCGGCCAGTTGTCCCGGCCCCAGGACGGCCCGTCGGCGTTCTTTTGCGCGTCGGCGGGTGCGTCCTTCAGGCTCTTGAAGAAGGCCTGCCAGTCGGCGTCGACCGAATTGGGGTCTTTCTCGTAGCGGGCATAGAGATCGTCGATATAGGGAGCATTGGTGCCCTGCAAAAACGAGGAGAGGGCAAAGGCGGCGTTCGCGTCCTGGCGAGACATACTGGCGTCCTGGTGATTTCGACTAGCGCATGGAATACGGCGCAAAGGCCGATCCGGGCACCGGATCGGCCTGATAGGGCATCTTTTACCCTATTTAGGGCGAATGTTCGCCCCGAAAAGAACCAAGGATTGAATTAGGACTTCAATTTTTCGACAAGAGTCTTCCCGAGCCGCGCCGGCGATGGCGAGACTGTGATTCCGGCGGCTTCCATCGCCGCGGTCTTGGAGCCGGCGTCGCCCTTGCCGCCGGAAATGATGGCGCCGGCATGTCCCATGCGGCGGCCCGGAGGGGCGGTGACGCCGGCGATGAAGCCGACCATCGGCTTGGCGCGCCCGCGCCTGGCCTCGTCCCGGATGAACTGGGCGGCGTCTTCCTCGGCCGAACCGCCGATCTCACCGATCATGACGATCGAGGTGGTCTTGGGATCGGCCAGGAACATTTCCAGCATGTCGATGAATTCGGTGCCCTTGACCGGGTCGCCGCCGATACCGACCGCGGTGGTCTGGCCGAGGCCTTCCTGGCTGGTCTGGAACACGGCCTCATAGGTCAGCGTGCCCGAGCGCGAGACGATGCCGACATTGCCCGGCTTGAAGATGTTGGCCGGCATGATGCCGATCTTGCACTCGCCGGCGGTCATCACGCCAGGGCAATTTGGCCCAATGAGCCGCGACTTCGATCCCTGCAGCGAGCGCTTGACCCGCACCATGTCGAGCACCGGAATGCCCTCGGTGATGCAGACGATCAGCGGAATTTCCGCGTCGATGGCTTCGCAGATCGCGTCGGCCGCACCCGGCGGCGGCACGTAGATCACGCTGGCGTCGGCGCCGGTCTTTTCCCGCGCCTCGGCCACGGTATCGAACACCGGCAGATTGAGATGCACCGACCCGCCTTTGCCCGGCGAAATGCCGCCGACCATTTTGGTGCCATAGGCGATTGCGGCTTCCGAATGAAACGTGCCGTTCTTGCCGGTAAATCCCTGGCAAATGACTTTCGTGTTCTTGTCGATCAGGATGGACATGTCTGGGTTTGCTTTCGCGGACGGCGGGACAAAGGGATCAGTGGATGCGCCGGTAAACGCCGGTGAGCACGTCGGCCCAGCCTTCCGCGTCAGGCGAGAACTGGATTTTCATGCTGTAGCTGTTGTCGTCGATGATTTCATAGACATGACGCGCATTGCCGCGCAGCGAGCCGCGCACCAGGATCAGGGCGTTGCCGGTCCAGCCGCCGGAGGCCGGCGACGGCGGGTAGTAGCCGAGCGAGTCGTGCCAGAACAATTTGTAGAGCCGGTCTTCGCGGTCGTAGGTGAACACGCCATGCGTCGCAAAGGTTTCCTGGCCGTCGCGGGTCTGGCGGGTGTCCTGAATGAGATAGAAGCCGTTGAGATCGATGCGGGCGGTGACGTGCGAGATGGCGGGCCCGCCGGCGGTCCAGCGCGACGGATACACCATCTCCTCGCCGGTCCACTCGCCCGCGAACGCCGAGAGCCTGCGGTGCTCCGCGAGTGGCGTCGGTGCGGCGAGATGGTCCTGGGCCATGGGCTAGCCTCCCTTGACGGCCTTGACGATTTTCTGGGCGGAATCATCGAGATTGTCGCCGGCCAGCACGTTGAGGCCGGAATCGGCGATGATCTTCTTGCCGGCTTCGACATTGGTGCCTTCAAGCCGCACCACCAGCGGCACTTTCAGCCCGACTTCCTTCACCGCCGCGACCACGCCCTCGGCTATGACATCGCACTTCATGATGCCGCCGAAGATGTTGATCAGGATGCCCTTCACATTGGGATCGGCGGTGATGATCTTGAACGCCGCGGTGACCTTGGCCTTGTCGGCGCCGCCGCCGACATCGAGGAAGTTCGCCGGCGCCATGCCGTAGAGCTTGATGATGTCCATGGTGGCCATCGCAAGCCCGGCGCCGTTGACCATGCAGCCGATGGTGCCGTCCAGCGTGATGTAGTTGAGATCGTATTTGGACGCCTCGATTTCCTTGGCGTCTTCTTCGCTCTCGTCGCGCAGCGCCACGACTTCGGGATGGCGGTACAGCGCGTTGTCGTCGAACGACACCTTGGCGTCGAGCACGCGCAGGTCGCCCTGTTTTGTCACCACCAGTGGATTGATCTCCAGCATCGCCATGTCCTTGGCGACGAACGCGGTATACAGCTGCACCACCAGTTTTTCCGCCTGCTTGGCGAGATTGCCGCCCAGGCCCAGCGCCTTCGCAACTGTGCGGCCGTGGTGGCCCATGATTCCGGTAGCAGGATCGACCGAGAAGGTTACGATCTTCTCTGGCGTCTTGTGCGCCACTTCCTCGATGTTGACGCCGCCTTCGGTGGACGCCACGAACGACACTCTGGAAGTTTCACGGTCGACCAGGATCGACAAATAGAACTCCTTGTCGATCTCGGAGCCTTCCTCGATATAGAGGCGATTGACCTGCTTGCCGGCCGGGCCGGTCTGTTCGGTGACCAGCGTTGCGCCCAGCATTTGCTTGACGAACTGGTTGACGTCGGCGGCGGACTTGGTGACGCGCACGCCGCCCTTGTCGCCGGCAGAGGCTTCCTTGAATTTGCCCTTGCCGCGCCCTCCGGCATGGATCTGGCTCTTCACCACCCAGACCGGACCGCCGAGTTCGTCGGTGGCGAGGTCGGCGTCGGACGCCTTGAGGATGGCGACCCCGCGCGGCACCGCCACTCCGAATTCCCGCAGCAACGCCTTGGCCTGGTATTCATGGATGTTCATCTGGACGTTCCCCAAACCCTCATTGCGACGAATCTGAAATTCTAGTGCTTATGCTGGGTGGCACACCATATGCCACGATCGCTGTCATCACATGCTCCGGAGCCTCCGGCGCCTGTTCCGGGGTCCGCTTCCGGCGAACCCCTGAGCAACCGGCGGAATCAGCGGCCGAGCAGATCCGGCGCGATCTTCTTGCAGGCATCGACCAGACCCTGCACCGCGCCCACCGACTTGTCGAACGCCTCGCGGTCCTTGCCCGCCAATTCGATCTCGACGATGCGCTCGACACCCTTCGATCCGATCACGACGGGCACGCCGACATACATGTCCTTCACGCCGTATTCGCCGTTGAGATAGGCCGCGCAGGGCAGCACGCGCTTCTTGTCCTTGAGATAGCTCTCGGCCATCGCGATCGCGGACGCGGCGGGGGCGTAGAATGCCGAGCCGGTCTTCAGCAGGTTGACGATCTCGGCGCCGCCATTGCGGGTCCGGTCGACGATCTCGTCGATCCGTGCCTGCGAGGTCCAGCCCATCTTGACCAGGTCGGGCAATGGAATGCCGGCCACGGTGGAATATTTCACCAGCGGCACCATGGTGTCGCCATGTCCGCCCAGCACGAAGGCGGTGACGTCCTCGACCGAGACGTTGAATTCATCGGCCAGGAAATAGCGAAAACGCGAGGAATCCAGCACGCCCGCCATGCCGACCACCTTCTTGTGCGGCATGCCCGAGGCCTTCTGCAGCGCCCAAACCATGGCGTCGAGCGGGTTGGTGATGCAGATGACGAAGGCTTCGGGAGCGTATTTCTTGATGCCGGCGCCGACCTGCTCCATCACCTTGAGGTTGATGCTGAGGAGATCGTCGCGGCTCATGCCGGGCTTGCGCGGCACGCCGGCGGTGACGATGCAGACCTTGGCGTTGTCGAGCGCTTCATAGGAGTTGGCGCCGGTGAAATGCGCATCGAAACCGTCGACCGGCGAGGATTGCGCGATGTCGAGCGACTTGCCCTGCGGCACGCCCTCGGCGATGTCGAACATCACGACGTCCCCCAGCTCTTTCAGGCCGATGAGATGAGCCAGGGTTCCGCCGATCTGACCGGAGCCAATCAAAGCAATCTTGTCACGCGCCATGGGAAATCTGTCCTGTGAAGGTCAAGGAGGATGGGTAGAAGGAAGCTGGATGGCTGGTTATCCCTTTCGAAGGACCCGTTCAAGTCAACCTATGCCCAATTATCGCCCCTGCCTCGATTTCGACCAGGGGCGGTTGTCATTCCGGGGCGCGTCGAAGAGGCGAACCCGGAATTCAGAGGTTATCGGTCGAGATTCCGGGTCTGGTCCTGCGGACCATCCCGGAATGACGGCACCGGTGTTACGTCTCCACCAATCCGGTGCTGGAGCCGCTCGCGGCCGAATCCTTGTGGCCGTGCGGCAGCGCCAGATAGGATTCCGAACTCATCTCGATCAGCCGTGAAGATGTCCGCTTGAATTCGTTGGCCTCATGGCCTTCGGTCGCTCCATACAGCGACAGCGGATCGGCCCCGGCCGAGGCCATCAGTTTCACCGCATTGTCATAGAGCGTGTCGATCAGCGTGATGAAGCGCTTGGCGGCGTTGCGATCGGCGTAATCCATCGCCGGAATGCGATCGATCATGATGGTGTGGTAGTCGTGCGCGAGCCGCAGATAGTCGGACGCCGCCAGCGGCTTCTCGCAGAGGTCCGGAAACGAAAACCGCGCCACGCCATGCGCCGAACACGGCACGCGCAGGATACGGCCCTTGATCGAAATGTCGCGCGGCCGGCAGGGCGCGTTGCCGGTCATCCGGCCCCAGGCCATGTCGAGCGCGGCCGCGGCGCCGCGATCCGCCGGCACCAGCCACATCTTCACGCCCGCGAGCTTTTCCAGCCGGAAGTCGGTGCGGGCGTCGAGCCGCAGCACCTCCATATGCGTGGATATCTGTGCGATGAAGGGCAGAAACAGCGCCCGGTTCAGGCCGCCCTTGTAGAGATCGTCGGGCGCGACATTGGAGGTTGCCACCACGACGGTGCCGAGCTCGAACAATTTCGAGAACAGCCGGCCGAGGATCATCGCATCGGCGATGTCGGTGACGTGGAATTCGTCGAAGCACAGAAGCCAGGCCTCGTCGAAGATCGCGGCGGCCGTGAGCCCGATCACGTCGCCATCGGAAATCTCGCCGCGCTTGATGTTCTGGCGGTAGCCGTAGATCCGCTCGTGCACCTCGGCCATGAATTCGTGGAAATGGGCGCGGCGCTTGTGCACCACCGGGCTCTGCTGGAAAAACAGGTCCATCAGCATGGTCTTGCCACGGCCGACCTCGCCGTGGACGTAGAGGCCGCGCGGTGGCGGCTCGCGCTTGTCGGCAAACAGTCGGCCGAACAGGCTTTGCTTGCGCAGCGGCTTGTAGCCGCTCAGCCGCGCCTCGAGATCCGCAAACGCATCGACGGCCGCAGCCTGCGCGGGATCGGCCTCGATCGCGCCGGAGGACACGAGGCTCTCATAATGGGCGCGGAACGAGGCATCGGGCGGAGACAGCATGCCCCTTACGGCCCCAGCGGGAGCAAAATTGCAAGGTATGAAATAGTGGGAGGGGTATGCGGAGGCTGACCTGCACAAAACTCGTCATGGCCGCGAGGCGGGTAGAGCGGCCTATCGATTGAACCTCAGGCGCGACACCGCCGCTCACGCGCTCAGCGCGTAGGAATCCTCGACCACATAGGGGCCGCCGCCGGTGGAGGCGCGGGAAGAGAACAGCACGAAGCGCGACGCCGTGAACACCCGGGTGGGGAAATAACCGCGCACCGACAGATAGTCGGCGACGTCCTGGTTGGAGGCGTCACGCAGCCGGGCCAGCGTCACATGCGGGGTGAATTTGCGGCCCTCGGGGTCGAGCCCGATGCGCTGCATCAGGCGTTCCAGCTCGGCCTGCAGCTCGATCAGGGGGCGGCTCGGCACGACGGAAGCGACCACCGCGCGGGGCTTCTTGCCGCCAAAACTCGACAGGCCCTGCAGCGCGACCTCGAACGGCTTGCGGTTGATGCGAAACAGCAGCGAGGCGATCTCGTTCGCCGCGACGCCGTCGATATCGCCGATGAAGCGCAAGGTGACGTGATAATTTTCGGGGTCGACCCAGCGCGCGCCGGGAAGGCCGCCGCGCAAATTGGAAAGCGTCTGGCCGATCTCGGCCGGGATTTCCAGTCCAGTGAACAAGCGCGGCATCGCAAGACTCCCGATGCAAGAACCCGGTATCGAATCACCGATGATTATTTTTTACCGCAGGATTGTGACTCTGCGAAGCATGGGGCGCGAGGCCCGTGAAAACTCCTGTGCTTAAGGTTATCGCTGCCTGTTTTTCAACTGGGTTGCCCTGGTATCGTGCCCAGAAATGCCTCCACCGTGGGCAGGATGTTCCTGACGATGACGTCGATGCCCTCCGCGGTCGGATGCAGCCCGTCCGGCTGATTGAGACTGGCCTCGGTGGCGACGCCCTCGAGGAAAAATGGATACAGCGGCACGCCGAACTCCCTGGCGATGTCGGGATAGATCGCGTTGAAGCGGGCCGCGTAATCGGCGCCGTAATTTGGCGGTGCGTACATCCCGCACAGCAGAACGGCGATGTTGCGGGCCTTCAGCCGCGTCAGAATGTCCGTCAGCGCCGATCGGGTCACCTTGGGATCGACCCCGCGCAGCGCGTCATTGGCGCCGAGCTCGACAATCACGGCCTGGGTTCCCTCCGGGATCGACCAGTCGAGCCGGTCGCGGCCGCCCGAACTGGTGTCGCCGGAAACCCCGGCGTTGATGATGTCGACCGCTATGCCCTTGGACTGCAATGCTTTTTGCAGCCGAGCGGGAAACGCCGCGGGGGCCGACAGGCCGAAGCCGGCACTCAGCGAGTCACCCAGAACCACCATCTTCACCGGCTTGCTCTCGCGGGCCGCCGTCGCCTGGGCGCAGGCCGTAGCGGGCGCCAGCAGCGCCAAGCTCAACACGAGCATGTGCGCGAACATCCGCCGTGCCCCCTCGACCTTGCCCGGGGAAGTGCCATATGAGCGGACCATGGACAGTCTCATCGAACCCTCATCACTGGCCGGCCCCGAGCCGGACACCATTGCCATCTCAAACGTCAATCTCTCGCTCGGTGCGGGCGCGGCGCGCGTGCATATCCTCAAGGATATCAGCCTGCGGGTCGCTTCAGGCGAAGCGATCGGCCTGATCGGCCCCTCCGGCTCAGGAAAATCCACCCTCCTGATGGTGATGGCGGGGTTGGAGCGTCCTGACAGCGGAGAGGTGGTGGTCAGCGGCACCCCGTTCAATGCCCTCGACGAGGATGCGCTGGCGCGCTTCCGCGGCCGCCACGTCGGCATCGTGTTCCAGTCGTTCCATCTGATTCCGACCATGACGGCGCTGGAAAATGTCGCCGTCCCGCTGGAGCTCGCCGGCAATCCCGATGCGTCCAGGCGCGCGGCGCAGGAACTGGCCTCGGTCGGGCTCGGCGACCGCCTGCATCATTACCCCACCCAATTGTCCGGTGGCGAACAGCAGCGCGTCGCGCTCGCCCGCGCGCTGGCGCCCGACCCGGCGATCCTGGTGGCTGACGAGCCTACCGGCAATCTGGACGAAACCACCGGCAAACAGATCGTCGATCTGCTGTTCACCCAGCATGCCGAGCGCGGCATGACGCTGGTGCTGGTCACCCACGATACCTCGCTGGCGCAGCGCTGCGACCGCGTGGTGCGGCTGCGCTCCGGCCGGATCGACACCCAGCCCGCCGTTCGCGAAGCCGCTTCATGAGCCTTGCTCTCGAACGTATTACCGCCGAACCCAACTCCGGCAGCCGCGCCACGGCGCTCGCGCTGCGCTACGCCCTGCGCGAATTGCGCAGCGGCCTGCGCGGCTTCTATGTGTTCATTGCCTGCATCGCGCTTGGCGTTCTGGCGATTGCCGGGGTCGGGTCGGTAGCGGCGAGCCTCGGCGACGGGCTGGCGCGCGAGGGCCGCACCCTGCTCGGCGGCGATGTCGCCTTCTCCCTGATCCAGCGCGAGGCCAAGCCGGAGGAAATCGCGTTTCTGCGATCGCGCGGCGAAGTCTCCGTCGCCGCGACGCTGCGCGGCATGGCCCGCACCGGCGATGGCCGCCTCGCTTTGGTCGAGCTCAAGGCGGTGGACCGTGCCTACCCGATGCTCGGCGTATTGACGCTCAAACCAGCGATGCCGGTGGCGGATTTGCTGGCGGAGCGTGACGGCGCGTTTGGCGCCGCCGCCGATTCGATTCTGCTGGCGCGGCTCGATCTCAAGGTCGGCGACCGCATCTCCGTCGGCAATGCGACATTCCAGATTCGCAGCTTGGTCTCAGCCGAGCCGGACAAGCTGGCCGGCGGCGTCGGGCTGGGTCCGCGCTTCCTGGTCAGCGAAGCCGGTCTGCGCGCCACCGGGCTGCTGCAGCCGGGCAGTCTGGTGCGCTGGATTTATCGGGTCAAACTGCCCGATAGCGCCGCCAATGATCGCGCCGCGGCCGCGCTCGCCGATGACGCCCGAAGCAGCCTGCCCGAGGCCGGCTGGGAGATCCGCAGCCGCGACAATGCTTCGCCGCAACTCGAACGCACCATCAACCGCTTCACCCAGTTTCTGACCCTGGTCGGCCTCGCCGCGCTGCTGGTCGGCGGCGTCGGCGTCGCCAATGCCGTCAAGAGCCATATCGATCGCCGCCGCGACGTCATCGCCGCCTTCAAGGCGCTGGGCGCCACCGGCCGCGACGTCTTCACCATCTATCTGACCCAGGTGGTCGTGCTCGCCACCGTCGGATCGGTGATCGGTCTTGTCGCCGGCGCGGCGCTGCCCTTTGCCATCGTCGGCATTTTCGGCAAGCTGTTGCCGCTGCCGGTGGTGCCGGCGCTGCATCTCGACGAGTTGGCGCTGTCGTTCGTCTACGGCCTGTTGACCGCGCTCGCCTTCGGATTGTGGCCGCTCGGCCGGGTGCATGACGTTCCGGTGGCGGCGCTGTTCCGCGAGGCGGTCAGCAGCGAATGGCATCGCCCGCGCTGGGGTTATCTGGTGCTGATGGCTGCCGTGATCTCGCTGCTGATCGCGGTGGCGATCGGGCTCGCCTATGACAAGCGGGTCGCGGCGGTATTCGTGGCCTCCTCGATCGTGGTGTTCGCGCTCCTGCGCGGCATCGCCGCCGGCCTGATGGCGCTGGCGCGTCGGCTGCCGCGCACCCGCATCACCATGCTGCGGCTGGCGATCGCCAACATCCACCGGCCCGGCGCGCTGACGCCGTCGGTGGTGATGTCGCTCGGCCTCGGCCTCGCGGTGCTGGTCACCATCACCCAGATCGACGGCAATCTGCGGCGGCAATTCCTGGCGGCGTTGCCGGACCGCGCGCCGTCGTTCTATTTCATCGACATTCCCACCGGCGAGTCCGAACGTTTCGACGCCTTCCTGAAGCAGACCGCGCCGCAATCGACCGTCGAGGACGTGCCGATGCTGCGCGGACGCATCGTCGGCGCCCGTGGCGTCAAGGCGGAAGAGCTCAAACCGTCATCCGATATCGCATGGGTGCTGCAGAGCGATCGCGGCCTGACCTATACCGCCGAAATTCCCAAGGGATCGAAGGTGGTCGAGGGCCAATGGTGGAGCGCCGATTATGCCGGCCCGCCGCTGGTCTCGATCGAGAAGAAGATCGCCGACGGGCTCGGCCTCAGGATCGGCGACGAGATCGTCATCAACGTGCTCGGCCGCGACATCCCGGCCACCGTCGGCAATATGCGCACCGTGGACTGGCAAGGGCTGGGCATCAATTTCGCGCTGGTATTCTCGCCCAACGCCTTCAAGGGCGCGCCGCATACCCATATCGCGACCCTGACCGAGGCCCAACCGGACCCCGCCGGCGACGCCCGGATCGTCAAGGCGGTAGCCGACGCCTTCCCGACGGTGACCAGCGTGCGGGTGCGCGAGGCGCTGGAGACCATCGGGACGGTGGTGACCAATCTGGTGCTGGCGATCCGCGGCGCCAGCACGGTGACGCTGATTTCGGCCATCCTGGTGCTGGGCGGCGCCCTGGCCGCCGGCCACCGCCACCGGGTCTACGACGCCGTCATCCTGAAAACCCTCGGCGCCACAAGGGCCCGGCTGCTTGGCGCCTATGCGCTGGAATATCTGATGATCGGCTTTGCCACCGCGATTTTCGGGGTGTTCGCCGGTTCCGTTGCCGCTTGGCTGATCGTGACCCGGCTGATGACCCTGAGCTTCACCTGGCAGGCCGGCAGCGCCGCGGGCGTGGTGGCGGCGGCGCTGATCGTGACGGTGGGCCTCGGGCTCCTCGGCACGCTGCTGGCCCTGAACCAGAAGCCGGCAACGGTGCTGCGAAATCTGTAACAAATTGTAATGGTGGCCGCCAAGGTTAACGCGGGCTTGCCGCGACCCGCCCGCCTCGGGCGCCGCCTGATAACATGCCGCAGAGCGACATTCAGCCGCGCATGGAAGCTGGCGGTGAACTTGCGGTGAATGTGGTAGTTTCCCACATATCAGTCGGGTCAGACGCCGGCCTGTTGACGCAAAGTCCTGTCAGCAGAGACGGCATCTGAGATAGATTTTCTAGCTGGCGCGGCAAACCCTTGCTTCGCCGGGCCAACAAATGGGAATTCGACCATGTCGGACCTAGACCGCAACTACGCTTCTCCCTTCGGCCGGGCCGCCGGGCGCACTGACGCTGCGATCGTCGACGCCGGTCTGCGCTCCTACATGCTGCGCATCTATAACTACATGACCATCGGCCTGGCCATCACCGGCCTCGCTGCGCTGGGTGTCTATATGGCGGCGGTGACCACCGATCAGGCCGGCGCCGCGGCCAGGTTCGGCAACGCCTATCTGACGCAGTTCGGCTACGCGATGTATGTCAGCCCGCTGAAGTGGCTGTTCATCCTGGCGCCGCTGGCCATGGTGTTCGCGATCTCGTTCGGCATCAACCGGCTGAAGCCCGCTACGGCACAGCTGATGTTCTGGGCGTTCGCGGCGCTGATGGGCATCTCGCTCTCGTCGATCTTCCTGGTGTACACGCACACCTCGATCGTGCGGGTGTTCTTCATCACGGCTGCCTCGTTCGGTGCGCTGAGCCTTTACGGCTACACCACCAAGCGTGACATGACCGGCATGGGCTCGTTCCTGATCATGGGCCTGTTCGGCGTCATCATCGCGAGCGTGGTCAACATCTTCCTCGCCAGCTCGATGCTGCAGTTCATCGTGTCGGTGGTCGGCGTG